>CABMQL010000015.1 GCA_902388735.1 uncultured Eubacteriales bacterium
AAGGGAGGAAAGAACGCCGCCAAAACCAAGGTTTTGGAATCCTTTCCGCGGCTGAGGTGCCGCCTGCATCGGTTCCTTTCAGCCACGCGACTGCGGCACTGTGCAAATTTCTTACCTTGCTTTCGCATAGCCTCTGCGTCTCCATCCGCGACGCGCTCTGCGCTTGCGCTGGCTGGCCTGACAGGGGCACCCTCCGCGTATGCCGTGCGGCGGCGTGAGGGCACGCCGCCCTACGAATATTTTGAGGGCTGGCGCCCCTGGGCCGATGTGGGCATCGGCCCCAACGGAAATCTATCGGTAAACGATTCGTAGGGGCCGGCCTCCCGGACGACCCGAACCGGACTTGCGCAAATTTTCATCTCCTCCGCAGGGCGGGGCGCCCTCACCCCGCCGCCCTGAGCCTGCGGCAACCGATAGCTTTGGTTTCTCTACACGAAACAAAATTACCAGATACATGCCGGTAAACCTACCGCTATGTTCATTGTTAAGAAACTGACAAGATTGTTTGTTTCTTAACAGGAATAATGCACCCTTGTTCACAGAATGTTAAAAAAGCCGAATGGGATGACAAATTTTTATTAAAAATGTCAATTGTAGACAAGAAAGGAATCCTGTATACTTTAAACATAAGCCTGTGTTAGCTTTTCCGGCTTACACAGGCAAATTTTTACCCTTTTCCCAGGCACGTTTCCCGAGAGTAAAAAAACCGCGGGAAACAAAACTTACATTTAAGGAGAGAAAACAATGGAAGAAAGAAAAGGCTTTGGATCCACATTTGGATTCCTCATGGCAGCCGTTGGTTCGGCAGTCGGCCTTGGCAACATCTGGGGCTTCCCCAATAAGATGGGCGCCAACGGCGGCTTCACGTTCCTTGTCATCTACCTGATCCTGGCGGCTCTGTGCGGCTTCGTGGTCATGGTGGGCGAGCTGGCCCTGGGCCGCAAGACCGGCCGCGGCGTGGTCAGCACGTACCAGGTGCTGAGCAAGAAGTTCAAGTGGCTGGGCTGGCTGGGCATCCTGTCCGCGTTCCTGATTCTGGGCTTCTACTGCGCCCTGGGCGGCTACTGCATCAAGTACGTCGTTCTGAATGTTGGCAACCTCTTCGGCGCCAGCTTCGGCAACAACGGCCTGGCCAGCGGCGATGTGTTCGGCAACCTGCTGACCAATCAGCTGGAGTCCGTGATCTACGGCCTCATCTTCGTGGTGCTGACCCTGCTCATCGTTATGGGCGGCGTGTCCAGCGGTATCGAGAAGTTCTGCTCTGTGGGTATGCCCTGCCTGTTCTTCATGCTGGTCATCGTCATCATCCGCGCCTGCACTCTGCCCGGCGCTGTGGATGGCCTGAAGTACATGTTCGTTCCCGGCTGGGCTGTGGAGCACGGCGTTATTGAAAAGGCACCCAGTATCATCACGGTCCTGTCCAACGCAGGCGGTCAGATGTTCTTCTCCCTGTCCCTGGGCATGGGTGCCATGGTCACCTATGGCTCCTACCTGGATAAGAAGCAGAACCTGGAGAAGAATGCGCTCATCATCGTAGTCTGCGATACCATCATCGCCCTGATGGCGGGCCTGGCGGTCATGCCCGCCCGCTTCGCCCTGGATCCCGAGGGCCCCATCGGCGGCCCCAAGCTGCTGTTCATCACCATGCAGAACGTGTTCAACACCATGGGCACCGTGGGCTATATCTTCGGCATTATCTTCTATCTGCTGGTGGTCCTGGCGGCTATCTCCTCCTCCATCTCCCTGCTGGAGGTGGTTGTGGCCCACTTCTGCGACAAGGCCCGGCAAAAGGGCAAGGGCGACAAGCGGAAGATCTACGCCGTCGTCGCCGGCCTGGCTTCTGGCCTGCTGTGCGTGCTGGTCTGCCTGGACGGCCTGGGCGCCAACGGCATCTCCCCCTTCAATATCCTGGGCATCCAGCCCGACGCCAACGGCAACCTGCCCGGCTGGAGCGATTGCTGGCTGGACTTCCTGGACTGCGTATCCGAGGGCATCATGATGCCCCTGGGCGCGCTGCTGATGTGCCTGTGCATCGGCTGGGAGCTGGGGCCCAAGGCGGTGGACGACGAGTGTTGCCTGGAGGGCAACGCCTTCAAGTCCAAGTCCTTCTTCAACATCTGCGTGAAGTTCATCACCCCCCTGCTGATGCTCTTCATCCTGGCCGGTCAGCTGGATCAGTTCTTTGGTTTCGGCTGGTTCTCCTGATAGAACGCGGCGCGATCTCAATAAAAAACCGGAGCGAAAGCTCCGGTTTTTTTGTCCGCCTGTTTGCAGTTCTTGCTGTGCCCCCTACAGCTTTTTATCGGTAAACGGTGCTGCGTAGGGGCCGGCCTCCCGAACGGCCCGCTTGCGGGCACACCTGCGTTCTCTGTAGGGCGGGGTGCCCTCACCCCGCCGCACCCATTTACTCACCGCAAAAACCAGGCCGCCCCGGCATACCGGAACGGCCTGGTTACCTTAATTATTTCCGCGGCTCGGACCCCTTACGCATTCTCCTCCGGCTTCTTCACCAGGAGACGGACGGCCCCGTGGCAGTTTTCGATGTTCACCACCGGGCTGCTGGGGGCGTACTCCCCGTCCAGGGACCAGGGAATGTCGTCCGCCGTCTCCACCGTGACCCGGGAGGCGTGGCGGAAGAAGATGCCCGGGTTATCATACTGCATCTGGTTCAGCGCCACCAGCAGATCCGTCAGGTCCAGCAGGGTCCGGGGCATCCGCAGCAGCACCAGCTCAAACACGCCGTCGTCCATCCGCACCCGGTTGGGGTCCAGCTTCACCAGGCCGCCCAGGGAGGTGGAGTTGCAGACGCTGCCGAAGATGAAATCCCCCTCGATGGTCTCCTCGTCCGCGGTGATGCGGCAGTGATAGGGACGCAGGGAGTCCAGGCTCTTAATCCCCTCCAGGATGTAGGCGAAGTGACCCAGGGCGTTTTTGACCTCCTGGGGCGCGGAATAGCTGGCCTTGGTAAAGGCGCCGAAGGACGCCACATAGGAAAAGTACCGGCCGTTGTGCCGGCCCACGTCCAGGGCCATGGGGGTGCCCTGGGTGATGATCTCCGCGGCCATGTAGGGCACGGCGGGGATGCGCAGCGTGGCGGCGAAATCGTTGGTGCTGCCGGCGGGCAGATAGCCCAGCAGGGGCTTGTGCTCCAGCTGCATCAGGCCGGAGATGGTCTCGTTCAGCGTACCGTCGCCGCCGTAGCAGGCCACGGTGTCGAACAGCGGCCCGATGTCCCGGGCGAACCGGGTGGCGTCGCCGGGTGCCGCGGTCTCCCGCACGTGTACCAGATAGCCCCCTGCGGACAGGCGGGCGATGGCGTCGTACAGCGGCGACAGGGATTTGTTCTTCCCCGCCCGGGGATTCACGATCAAAAGCAGCTTTTTCACAGCTAACCTCCTCTAACAGAAAACGAAAAGGTGATAAATCTAATCATATCATACACGCCCTTGAGAAAAAACGCAAGACCAACCCGCCCGACTGCGGAAATTTGCAAACTTGTGCCGCAAGCCTTGCAATGGCCGCAGAAATTGGGTATGATAGAAACCATCAGGAAGGAGGCGCCGCCGTGAAGAAGGAAAAGAAAAAGTATTTTGCCTGGGGGCTGACCGCATTTCTCACGGGGTGCGCCCTGCTGATCTTCTACGATGTGTTTTACCGGGATAATTCCGGCACGGTACAGGCGTTTTTTGCCAAGCTCTTTTCGGTGCTGTCGCCGGTGCTCTACGGCCTGGGCATGGCCTACCTCCTGGCGCCCATTGTGAATTTCCTGGAGCGGGCCATTCTCCGCTGGCGGGACGCCCTGGCCCGGAAACGGGGCAGAGCCATCCGGATCCATAAGGGCTGGCTGCGGGCGGCGAGCATTTTCCTCACCTGGGCCGCCGTGCTGGTGCTGCTGTACCTGCTATTCAGTATGCTGGTGCCCCAGCTGGTGGACAGCATCACCACCCTGGTGAACAACCTGGAGAGCTATTATACCACCATTTATAACTGGGTCACGGACCTGCTCAGCGACAATCCGGAGCTGACGGACCTGTTCAACCGCTATTACAGCGAGGCCAGCCAGTGGCTCACCACCAAGCTGCTGCCGGGCCTGCAGACCGCCGTGACCAATTTCACCGGCAGTCTGGTCACCGGTGTGTGGAGCATTGTCATCTTTGCCAAGAATTTCCTCATCGGCATCATCGTGTCCGTGTACCTGCTGGCGGCCAAGGAAAAGAGTACCGCCCGCTGCTGCAAGCTGCTCTATGGCGTGCTGCCGGAGGAGCGGGCCAAGTTCGCCATGCGGGGCTTCCGGCGGATGGATCATATTTTCAGCGGCTTCGTCCGCGGCAAGCTGCTGGATTCCCTCATCATCGGCATCCTCTGCTTCATCGGCTGCTCCATTTTGAACATGCCCTATACCCCGCTGGTCAGCGTGGTGGTGGGCGTGACCAACGTGATCCCCTTCTTCGGGCCGTTTTTGGGGGCCATCCCCTGCGCGCTGCTGATTTTGCTGGTCAGCCCGCTGAAGTGCCTGTATTTTGTCATCTTCATTTTCCTGCTCCAGCAGCTGGACGGCAACGTCATCGGCCCGAAGATCCTGGGCGATTCCACGGGCATCTCCAGCCTGTGGGTCATTGTGGCCATTCTGATAGGCGGCGGCTTCGGCGGCGTGCTGGGTATGTTTTTGGGCGTGCCCATCTTCGCCTGCCTGCAGGTGCTGGTGCGCTGGCTGCTGAACTGCCGGCTGGAGAAAAAGCATATGCCCCTGCAAGCCTGGAAATATGTCCACCGTGACCAGCAGAGCGACCCGCCCCCTACGGATGAGAGCGAAAACAAACAGTAATATATTATCAAAAGACTACAATATGTAATTAAGGAGACCCCATGACCCCGGAATTAAAAGCCAAGCTGCTGCGGTACGCCAATGAGCGCGAGCCGTTTACCGCCCACAATCATATTGAGATCACCGACATCGGGGAGGGCCGCTCCCAGGTGGAGCTGCACCTGACGCCCGAGAGCATGAACCGATTGGATCAGCCCCACGGCGGCCTGTTATTCACCCTGACGGATGTAGCCTGCGGCAATGCCATGACGGCTTTGCGGCAGGAGACCTGCGTCACCGTCAGCGCCGGTATAGATTTCATGGCCCCTGTAGGGGATGCCCGCCATCTCATCGCCCGGGGAGAGGTGACCCGGGCGGGCCGCCGCACCTGCTTCTGCCGGGCGGAGATCACCACGGCGGAGGGGAAGCTCGTCGCCGCCTGCCACAGCGTGTGGGCCTACACGGGCAAGCCCCTGCCCCTGGACGAGGTGTGATCCGCCCCCACACCAAGCGCGTCTGCCAAGATAATGGCTATATCAATAAAGCAGGAAGGCAGACCGGAAAACCGACCTGCCTTCCTTTGGCGTTTGCTGACGTCCCCTACAGAGCACTATCGATAAACGGTGCGTAGGGGTCGGCCTCCCGGACGACCCCTTCCAGGCCTGCATAAATTTTCCTGCCCTCTGTAGGGGCGGACGCCCCTGTCCGCCCTCTTGCACCCGCTCCCATACTCTGCGTAGGGGCGGGGTTCTACCCCGCCCGCTCAGCCGATAACAGTTGTACTCCCGGCAGGGCACGCAGGCCCTGCACTACAAATGTCCTGTAGGACGGCACCCGCGTGTGCCACCGGTTTTTATGTCGACCACGGCACCCTTTCTTTCTGCGGCGAAAGAAAGGGTGGAAAGAACGCCGCTAAAACCAAGGTTTTGGAATCCTTTTCGCGGCTGAAGTGCCGTCCGCGCCGGTTCCCTCTTACCTCGCGAAACGGGATGTGCAAAATTTGCGCCTTGCTTTCGCATGGCCTCTGCGCCGCCATCCGCTGGCCGCTCACGCGGGCCCACGCTGCCCTGGCGCAGCAGGGATACCCTCTGCGTCTATCATTTTCGGGGTGACATCCAAGATGCCCCCCGCCCGGCCCTGCTCCGCGTTTCTTGCAATCCCAGGCATTGCGAGCCGGTGACCGATGTCGTGGGTGCGGCGATCCGTCATGCCCGGCTCTGCGCTCCCACCCGCGCGGCGTTATTTGGCAAGCGTAAGGCCCTCTCTCCTCTTGACAAGACGAATATTTTTGCTATAATAAACATGAAAAGGCGCTGCGACAAGCGGTTGGCCCTGGAGTTAGGTTATTTCAAAATGAAGAAACCGTCACTTGCCAGAGTGGCGGTTTCTGCTTTTCACAATGATCGTTACGGTAAACCGTCCGATATGTAGTGTGATTCGCACAGCCTCACCCCCTTTCGGGTGGTGTGGCCAACCGCCTGCCGTTCGTGCAGCGCCTGACGAAATTATAGCTATTTTGCCTGTGCTTGTCAAGAAAGTAATAAAAAAACAGACCGGTCACCCGGTCTGTTTTCAGCTTTTACCGCCGTCCCGGCCGCTGCTGCCCTCAGTTTTGCGGATTTTCCCCGTCGGACAGGATGCCGTCCGTGTCCCGGATGCGTCCGTTTTCCACCATTTCGTCATAGGGGGTCACGGGAATGTCGGAAGCGCCATCGCTGTCGCTGTCCCACAGCCGCTCCGAGGGGGTCAGCGGATCCCCGGCGGGATTGTTGTCCGGGGCCGGAGAGCCGTTGCTGCCGGTGCCGTTGTTGCCGCCGGTGCCGTCATACACCGTGGGCGGGAATTGCTCCGCCTGGGTGTCCGGCCGGTCGCCGCAGGCGGACAGGCTGAGCAGGACCGTCACCAGCATCAGCAGCGCCAAAAATTTCTGCATAGCCATCCTCCTTCTCGATTTTCAGAACATTGCGATGCCCAGGATAGTATCTGCATTTTTCCCGCCCCTAACGGCAGCAAGATCTGCCAGAGCAAGGAGCGGTTGCATTTTCCGGCAAAAGAAGGTATACTATAGAAAACTCACAAAAGGAGGCCGCTTTTTATGCAAAAATTGGAAAAGCAGTTTCATATTCACTGCCAGGCCGGCGATGTGGGCCGTTACTGCATCCTTCCCGGTGACCCGGGCCGGTGCAAGGCTATAGCCGCCCTGTTTGATGACGCGCACTTTGTCACCAGCAACCGGGAGTTCACCATCTACACCGGCACTCTCCTGGGCGAAAAAGTCTCCGTCTGCTCCACGGGCATCGGCGGCCCCTCGGCCTCCATCGCCATGGAGGAGCTGCACAATATCGGCGCGGACACCTTCATCCGCGTGGGCACCTGCGGCGGCATCGACCTGGATGTGCAGTCCGGGGATGTGGTCATCGCCACCGGCGCCATCCGCTTTGAGCATACCAGCCGGGAGTACGCCCCCATCGAGTATCCTGCCGTGGCCAATTTCGACGTGGCCACCGCCCTGGTGGAGGCCGCCAAGGCCGGGGGCTATCGTTTCCACACCGGCGTGGTCCAGTGCAAGGATTCGTTTTACGGCCAGCACAGCCCGGCCCGGATGCCCGTGTCCTATGAGCTGCTGAATAAGTGGGAGGCCTGGAAGCGCCTGGGCGTGAAGGCCAGCGAGATGGAGTCGGCGGCGCTGTTCGTGGTGGCGGATGCCCTGGGCTGCCGCTGCGGCTCGTGCTTCCATGTGATCTGGAACCAGGAGCGGGAGGCCGCGGGCCTGGATCAGAAGATGACCGAGGACACCAGCTCCGCCGTGCGCCTGGGCGTGGAGGCCCTGAAAAAGCTCATCGAGGCCGACCGGGCCAAGTAAAACCGGATATAGATATATTTATATAGTGTATGCAGGAAAGCAGCCGCCCTTGGGCGGCTGCTTTCTGCGTCGTTATTATTTTTCCACTTCCTCCTGCTCCCGCAGCAGCTTTTCCAGGGCGGACTGCTTGGCCAGGATGGCGTTGACCTTGTCGTACAGGTCCTCGATCATGATCTCGGTTTTCAGGTTGACCTTGTAGTCGTTTTCGGCCCGGCGGCGGTCCTTCTCCTCCTGCCGGTTCTGGCTCATCATGATCAGCGGCGCCTGAATGGCCGCCACGCAGGAGAGCACCAGGTTCAGCAGGATGAACGGGTACGGGTCAAAGGCCCGGGCCGCCAGCACGGTGTTCACCGCCATCCACAGGATCAGCACCCCCGTGAAGGAGAAGATGAACGCCCAGCTCCCGGCAAATTTGGCGATGGAGTCGGCGGCCCGCTGGCCCAGGGTGTACTTGCTTTTTTCGCTGTCCGGCCCCTCGGAAATTTTGCTGTCCGCCAGCAGGTTCAGCACTTCCTCGTCGGTCATGTCGCGGCGGATGTCCTGGAGCACCTCCCGCAGCAGCTTTCGGTTTTCCTTCATGATGCGTTCTCCTTTCCCGCTGATGGGTGTGCGGTCATTCGGCGTATTCCTCCGCCTCCCGGCAGTAGAAGGCGGCCGCCGCCCGGTTGGACTCTATCTCCTCCGCCGTCAGTGCCCGGCGGACCTTGGCCGGGGAGCCGAAGGCCAGGCTGCCGTCGGGGATCTCCATGCCCTGGGGCACCAGGGCCCCGGCGCCGATGATGCAGTCCCGGCCGATCTTCGCCCCGTTGAGGACGATGGCCCCCATGCCGATGAGGGTGTTATCGCCGATGCAGCAGCCGTGGAGAATGGCGGCGTGGCCGATGGTGCAGCCCCGGCCGATGGTGATGGGGAAGCCCTTATCCGTGTGCAGGACGCAGTTGTCCTGGATGTTGGTGTCCTCGCCGATGGCGGTGGTCTCCGCCTCCGAGCGGATCACGGCGCCGAAGTAGATGCTGCTGCCTTTTCCGGCGGTGACGTGGCCCCGGACGGTGGCATTGTCCGCCACAAAGGCGGCCAGGGGCAGTTTGGTTTTTTCGATCATGGCTGCGCCTCCTTAGAAAGCTTTGATTTAATGCGGCCATTATACCACGCCCCTGCCCGCCGGGTCAACCGCCGCCCGCCCCGGAAAAACCGGGAGACCCCGCAGGGCCTCCCGGTGGAAGAAGATCGCTATTGATATTGCGGCTTTACCGCAGGACGTCGTACACCTCGTCCGTCACCGGCTCCAGCCATTCGTTGGCGGTGTCCTGCCCCGGCACCTCCACCGCCAGGTGGGAGAACCAGCTGTCCGGGGCGGCGCCGTGCCAGTGCTTGACCCCGGCGGGGATGTTCACCACGTCTCCGGGATGCAGCTCCCGGGCGGGCTGGCCCTCCTCCTGGTAGTAGCCCCGCCCGGCCACACACACCAGGATCTGCCCGCCGCCCTGGGCGGCGTGGTGGATGTGCCAGTTGTTGCGGCAGCCCGGCTCAAAGGTCACGTTGTAAATGCCCACCTGAGAAGTGGACAGAGGCGCCAGGTAGCTCTGCCCGATGAAGTACTGGGCGAAGGCGTCGTTAGGCGCGCCGATGGGGAACACCATGGCGTTTTCGTGGGCCGCCCTGGCGTCAAGGGCCGCATCGTCCTCCGCCCAGACCTCCTTGGCCATGCGGAAGGCAGCCCAGGCCTTGGGCCAGCCTGCGTAAAAGGCCGCGTGGGTCAGAATCTCCGCTATCTCCGTCTTGGTGATGCCGTTTTTCCTGGCGGATTCCAGGTGATAGCGGAAGGAGGAATCCGTCAGGCCCTGGGCCATCAGGGCCACCACCGTCACCAGGCTCCGGTCCCGGAGGGAGAGCTTGTCCTCCCGGCTCCACACCTGGCCGAACAGCACGTCGTCATTGAGTTCTGCGAATTTGGGGGCGAACTGCCCCAGGGCCTCCCGGCCCGCCGTCTGCTTTACTGCCATTTTATGCGCCTCCTGTTCAGTCAGATATCCAGCTTGTCCACCCAGCCCTGCACGGCCCCGGCGCTTTCGCCGCTGCGCAGGCGCTTGCCGGGGAGCCATTGAGCCGCCGGGCAGACGGCTTTGAGGATGTCCTCAGTCTTGCCCAGGCCGCTGCCGCCGGAGGTGGCGAAGGGGACGACCTTCTTGCCGGTAAAGTCATAGCTCTCCAGGAATGTCTCGATGATCCGGGGCGCCTGGTACCACCAGATGGGGAAGCCCACGAACACCGTCTCATACTGCCCCATGTCCTGCACCTGGCCGGCGATGGCGGGGCGGCTCTTTTTATCCTTCATCTCCACGGTGCTGCGGCTGCCGGCGTCCATCCAGTCCAGGTCGGCGGCGGTGTAGGGCACCTGGGGCGCGATCTCGAACAGGTCGCCGCCGGTGACGCCGGCGATGGTCTTTGCCAGCTTCTTCGTCTCGCCGCTGGCGGAAAAATAAGCTACCAATATTTTCTTCATACGGGTCACCCCTTATTATAATATGCGCCTATCTTACACGCTTCTGCCCATTTCGTAGGCCTGGGCCATGGCCGGGGTGCCGCGGACCTTGCCCGGCTCGTAGACCCCGCTGCCGATGATGACGCCCTTTTCCACCGCGCCCTCCACGCATTCGGCATAGCCCCGGAAGCAGGCCAAAGTGGTGTCGGCGGAGGAAGCACCCTCGTCCGCCATGGTGACGATGTAGTAAAACTCCTTGTCCTTCACCTCCAGCCACCGGGCCACGGTGCGGTCGATGACTGCCTTGAGCTGGGCGTCAATGGAGTAGAAGTACATGGGGCTTGCCAGCACGATGACGTCCGCGTCGATCATCTGCTGCAGGAGCCCGGCCATGTCGTCCCGGCGGACGCACTCACCGTCGTGGGCGCTGCAGTAGTAGCAGCCCAGGCAGGGGGCGATCTTCTTCTCGGCCACCCGGACCTTTTCCACCTGGTGGCCTGCCTCCCGGGCGCCCCGGAGGAATTCATCGCACAGGATGTCGGAGTTGCCGCCTTTGCGGGGGCTGCCGGACAGGATCAAAACCTTTTTGCTCATGATAACACGCTCCTTTTTCACTCATTCTGCAGGCCAAGGCCGCTGACCCACGCCTGTATGTCCCCGGCGGACACGCCGGAGGAGAATCGCTGTCCCGCCTGCCAGGTCCCCGTGCCGGCCATCTGGGCCAGCTGGTCGGCGCTGCTGCCCAGGCCGGAGGAGGCGGAGGTGGCAAAGGGGATGACGGTCTTGCCGGTAAAGTCATTGCCTTTCACAAATGTGTTCACCGGCCACGCGGCGGAGCCCCACCAGATGGGGTATCCGATGAACACCACGTCGTAGTCGCTCCAGTTGTCCGGGGCGGCCGCGGCCAGGGGCACATCCTGCAGAGATGGGTCATTGTGCTCCCGGCTGACCCGGCTGTCGGGATCGTTGTAGTCCAGGTCGTCGGCGGAGTACGGCTGGGCGGGGACGATGGCAAACAGGTCGCCGCCTGCGGCGGCGGCAATGTCGCCGGCCACCCGCTCCGTGTGGCCGGTGGCGGAGAAATAGGCCACCAGCACCTTGCCGGACCGGGGGCTCTCCTCCGTCCCGGCGGCGGGGGTCTGCGATGCGTCTGTGGGCGCGGCGGGCGCCTTGCTGCCGCAGGCGCACAGCAGCACCAGGGCCAGGCATGCCAGCAGAGCTGTCAGCTTCTTCATGTGTCATCCATCCTTTCCGTTGAATAGAGATCGAAAACAGGCGGTGCGCCGCCCTTAAAGTATGAGTATACTATACAACTTAAAGTATACTTCAAGTCAAGGGCTTTTTTGTGAATTTTTTTCGACAGACGCCCCCCCGACGCGCTCGCGGCCGGTCGGGGCCTCGTCCATAAGTGTACTCCCGCACCGGGGGCGGCTATTTGCCGTCCCATTGGAAGCGCTTCATATCCACAAGGCCGCTTTCGCAGAAGGGCACGCCTTCCGCCTCCAGCAGGGACCGCTGCTCCGCCCACCCGGGTGCCGTCCGCCCGGCGTGGCTGACCACCCGGTGGCAGGGGTAATCCCCGTATAGCGCCGCGTCCCTCAAAACCCGACCCACCAGGCGGGCGTTTTTCTCCCGGCCGATGAGCCCGGCGATCTGCCCGTAGGAGGCCACCTTCCCCGCCGGGATCTCCTCCACCACGGACAGGATCTCATAGATCAGTCGTTCATCCAAAATTCGTTTCATAGTATATCTTACAGCTCCGCTGCTTGTTCTGAATGTAAGGAAAACAGCCCCCGGCCATGGAGCGATGCTCACAGCCGGGAGCTGTTTTTGGTGCGGGCATGGGGACTCGAACCCCAACGCATCGCTGCACGAGAACCTAAATCTCGCATGTCTACCAATTCCATCATGCCCGCGGATTTTTGAAAAGTATAGCACAGATCGCCCGGCAAAACAAGGGAAAATTTCCGCCTGGTATTATCCGGCGCAACAGAACTGGTACTATTATTATATCCAGACCTGTGCTATGCTGACGAGGAATGAAGAACGAACGGGAGGACCGGACCATGAAGCGAGTGGCAAGCATACAGGATATTTCCTGCCTGGGGCGGTGCTCCCTGACGGTGGCGCTGCCGGTGCTGTCGGTGATGGGGGTGGAGTGCGCCGTGATCCCCACGGCGGTATTGAGCACCCATACCATTTTCCCGGATTTCACCTGCCGGGACCTGACGGATGAGCTGCTGCCCATCGCCCACCACTGGAAGAGCCAGCAGGTGCAACTGGACGCCATCGCCAGCGGCTATCTGGCCTCTCCCCGGCAGACGGAGGCGGTGTGCCGGGTGTTTGACCTGCTCCGGGGGCCGGATACCCTCATCGTGGTGGATCCGGCCATGGCCGACCACGGCCGGCTCTACAAGCCCTTCGCCCCGGATTTTCCCCAGTATATGAAAAAGGTCTGCGCCCGGGCAGACGTGCTGCTGCCCAACCTCACCGAGGCCTGCCTCCTGACGGACACCCCCTACCGGGCGGACCCGGACGAGGCCTTCGTGCGCGCGCTGCTGCAGAAGCTGTCCGCCCTGGCCCCCCGGGTGGTGCTCACCGGGGTGAGCTTTGATGCCGAGCGCCTGGGCGCCATGTCCTATGACCGGGCCACCGGCCGTTATTTTGCCTATTATAATGAGAAAGTCCACGCGGGCTTCCACGGCACTGGGGATATTTTCACCGCCACGGTGCTGGGGGCCATGATGCAGGGCCGCACCCTGGAGCAGGCGGTGACCCTGGCGGTGGATTTCACCCTGGAGTGCATCCGCTGCACCCAGGCCGATCCCCAGGCCGGCTGGTACGGCGTGGAGTTTGAGAAGGCCCTGCCCTGGCTGGCACAGCAGAATAAAAACGCAGAGTGACGCATGTCACTCTGCGTTTTTGGCTCTGGGATAGGGGGATTTTTCATCGGTCAGGCCCGCCAGATAGTCCATGCTGGTGTGCAGGGCCAGGGCCACCCGCTTGCACTGCTCAAAGCTCAGGTAGCGCTCTCCTCGCTCGATCTTGGAGTAGGCGCTCTGATCGATGCCCGTGAGCATCTGCATTTTCACCTGTGTGTAGCCCCGCTCCTTGCGAAGGTCCCCAAGCCTGCCCATTTAATCACCCAAGGCGATTATGGCAAAAATTGGACGAAATTTTAGGGTCTTTCTGTCCTATTGAAGTGGAAAAAGCGAGAAAAAAGAATATAATGAGCGAAAGGAGGTGAAACCATGCCGGACTATAAGGAGATGTACCTCATCATGATGCGGGCGGCGGAGCAGGCGCAGAACGTCCTTATCGAAGCCCAGCGCAAGTGCGAGGAAATGTATGTGGAGGCCGATGACCAGGAGGAATGACCGGCACCCGGGGCGGGATCATCAACCAGCAAAAAAACGCAGGGCGGCGCACCGCTCTGCGTTTTTATATTTGTCGGAAAAACCTGTCATTGCGAAGCCGGTGCGCACACGGGCCGCGACGATCCGCGTCCCTGCGCTTGTGCTGGCCTGGCGGGACAAGGGAAAGCTCCGCGTCTGCCGTGCGGCGGCGTGAGGGCACGCCGCCCTACGCAATGATCGCATCCTTTCCGTAGGGGCCGATGCCCACATCGGCCCGCTCGTCGCACTCCATGCAAACCTATCATTGCGAGGCCAGTGACCGATGTCACTGGTGCGGCGATCCGTCCTCTTACGTTATGCCCGCTCTCTCAGAAATGCTTCACCTGGCCCGCCAGCAGCAGCCCCGGCAGCAGCCACAAAAGCTGGAACAGCACCAGCCGCAGGGGCGTCAGGGAGGCGTAGCCGCCGATGCCCGTCAGGTAGTAGCACAGCAGCAGCCCCGCCGCCGACGCCAGCAGCGCCAGGGCGACGGTCCACCGGGCTGCCAGCAGCAGCTTGCGGCTGCCCAGCACCGTTTCGGCGTAGGGCATGAGCCCATCCCGGTATATCAGGGCGTAGGCGGGCCCGGTTTGCCGGGCCTGCTCCAGCAGGGAGAGACGGGTCTGCACGTCCGGGTAGATGGGCTTGGCGTCCACCTTGAAGCTGCGGCGCAGGAACTCCGGGGTGATGTTGCTCCCCCGCACCGCCAGCACCGGGGTGACCCGGTTGCGCCGCAGGGCCCGCAGGGCCCAGTCCACATTCCGGGAGGGCTGGTACCGCAGGGCGAAGATGGCCGTCAGCTGGCCGTCCACGGCCAAAAACAGGCCCGAGGGGACCTTCAGCTCCCGGGGCAGGCGCACGTTCTGCCTGCGCATGAAGTAGGCGCTGCCCAGCAGCACCGTCTCCCCGTGGATGGTGCCCCCGGCGCCGCCCTCCTCGTACCAGTGAAAGCCGTCCAGCTTCTCGGCCTGGCCCCCCTGGTCCGAGAGCATCTGCTCCAGCAGGGGCAGGGCCTGGCTGTCTGCCGCCCGGGCCACAGCCACGGCGTAGCTGAGCACCCGGCCCAGCTCCTCGCCGTAAATCTTCATGCCGTTGAGGGAGAGCGTCCCGGCGGGGTACAGATCCTCGTCGGTGATGACCATGCGCTTGGCGCCGCTGACGGCCTTGGCCCCGCTGTAGCCCGCCACGGCGCAGCCACTGTGGCTGAGCCGCCGGCTCAAAAAGTAGGTGGGCAGCGTCCCGGCCAGGGGCCAGGACAGGGGCGTGGCCGCCGCCAGCAGGGCCGACCATACCCACAGGGGCTGCGCGGGCTTCGCCTCGGACAGGCACACCACCCCCGCCAGCACGCAGGCGGTGGCCAGCAGCAGCGGCAGCGCCGCGTTGTGCCATTTTTGGGGCATGTCCGGCTCCAGGGTGTGGGTGTAAAATCCCTCCAGGCGGCCCTGGCACTTGATGGCGCCGGCCTCGGTCTTCTGCACGCTCCAGGGAGGGTGCCCTCCCAAATCCGCCAGGTGGAAGCTCTCCCGCCGGGCCGCGCACCGCAGGTACACGCCCCACTCACAGCAAAGGGTCACCAGGGCCGCCGCCCCGGCCAGGGGCAGATGTTCGCCCCCCTTGGCGATGCACCAGGCGCAGTCGCCCAGGCAGGCCAGGGTCAGCAGCAGCGCACCCCAGGCGCAGGAAACGCACTTTTGGCGCAGCTGGGCCGCCATGTCCCGCCACAGGGGCAGGGCCAGGGCCGTTTGGGCCAGCAGCAGGGCGGCCACCGCGCCAAAGCGCAGGGCCGGGGTATCCGTCCAAAGGGCGGGCATGGTCACCAGGGCCTCCGCTGCCGTGAGGCCCACCAGCAGGATGGCCGGCAGCAGGCAGCGCAGGGTGGTGCCCCGGTGCAGGCGGCACAGCCGCTTCTGCTCGAATTCCGCCTGGGCCATGTCCGGCTCCGGGGGGATGGCTTCTTCCTCCTCCGGTTCCGGCTCGGGCTGGGCCTTGGGGGCTGTCAGCGCCCGGAAAAATCCGCCCACCGCCGCCAGTCTCGCCCGGCACAGGGCGGCCCGGCGGGCACGGCGGGCCTGACGCTCCTGCTCCTCCCGCTCCAGCTGCCGCTGGGCCGACTCCTCCTCCATCACGGCGGAGACCGTCCGGTCCATCATGTCCTCCAGGGATACCAGGTGCTCCCGGGGCGGGGCTTCCTCCTCCGGCTCCGGGGGCTCCTCCTCCGGGGCCGGGATGTCCTCTTTCGGTGGTTCCTCCGGGACTTTCGCCCCAGCGGATTCCTCCTCCCCGGGTTTTTCCGGGTCGGGTTCCTCCGCCGCAGGCTCTGCCTCCGGGACTTCCGCCTCCGGCACCTGCGCCGGGGGGACCGGCTCCGGGGCGGGCTGCGTTGGCGGCTCCGGCTGCCTGGGCTTTACCGCGCCGGTGCCGAACTCCGCCAGGATGTCGTCCAGGTCGTACTCCTGGGTCAGGGGCACGTCCTGCAGGAGCCTGCCGGTGTCCTCCAGGGCCTGATTCAGTTCTTCCTCAGTGTATTTGCTCATAGTCCTCGCTTACATCCGGCGGCGTACCGCCTCATATAACAGGATCGCCGCCGCAGCGGAGGCGTTCAGGGACGAGATATGCCCCTTCATGGGGATACTCACCAAAAAGTCGCATTTCTCCCGGACCAGTCGGCCCATGCCGCTGCCCTCGGACCCGATGACGATGGCCGCCGGGCCCTTGAGATCGGCGTCATACAGGGGGGTGGTCCCCTCGGCGGCGGTGCCGTAGACCCACACGCCCTTTTTCTTCAGCTCCTCCAGGGTGGCCGGGAGGTTGGCGACCCTGGCCACGGGCATATAGCTCACCGCCCCCGCCGAGGTCTTCCCCACGATGGCCGTGAGCCCGGCGGAGCGGCGCTTGGGAATGATGACCCCGTGGGCCCCGGCGCACTCGGCGGTGCGGAGAATGGCGCCCAGGTTGTGGGGGTCGGAAATTTCGTCGCATACCACCAGCAGCGGCGCCTCACCCTTTTCCGCGGCGGCGTCCAGCAGGGACTGCACGGACACATATTCCCGCATGGCCGCCAGGGCGATGACCCCCTGGTGGGCATGGGTGCGGCTCATGCCGTCCAGCTTGCGCCGGTCGGCCTCCACCACCACGATGCCCTTTTCCCGGGCCCGGGAGGCGATGTGGCCCAGGGTCTTGTCCGTCTCCCCCTTGGCCAGGTAAATTTTGTCGATATTCTCCCCGGAGCGCAGGGCTTCGATAACGGCGTTGCGGCCCTCGATGATGCCGTCCGCCTCCGCCTGGGGCAGGGATCTCTGCCTGTCGTTGTCTCTCATAGCTCGTCCTCTTATCGCTTATTAATAAAAAATAGTATAGCACACACGGGGCATAATAGAAAGGCCAATTCATAGAAATTTTACACGGCGGAGGTTTTTCCGGCCTTGTTTGATTTTGCTTTCTATGATATACTTCCAGTAAATGTAACCATACTCTGCAAGGAGTTTTTCATATGGAAGGAGACCCCTATGGATCCGAATAACAACAAGAACAATAAAAACAACAAGAACGGGCGCAACCTCCGGGGGGTGCTGGTGCTGCTGGCCTGGGCCGTGGTGCTGACCATCGGGTTTAACTATTTTGCCGCCTACACCGGCAACACCGCCCACAAGTCCACCAGCTTCGAGGTGGATTTCAGCGCCCTGACCGACCTGGTCCGGGAGGACAAGATCCAGCGGGTGGAGCTGGAGGACGGCAAGATCTACGCCACCCCCATCGACGGCTACGTCTATACCGACGAGAGTGGCAAGACCCCCAAGGAATACACCAATTCCAAGGACACCCCGGTCATTCTCTACACCACCCAGATCAACAGCAATAATTTCTATGACCTGCTGGACGAGCACCATGTGACCTATACCGCCCCCGTCCAGGAGCAGATGAGCCCCATCCTGCAGTTCATGATCTCCTATATCCTGCCCACCATCCTGATGCTGGGCGCGTTCCTGCTGGTGATGCGCCTGCTCTCTAAGAGCAGCGGCGGCATCGGCGGCATCGGCAGCGTGGGCAAGTCCAACGCCAAGGTGTATATGGAGAAGCAGACCGGCGTCACCTTCAAGGACGTGGCCGGCCAGGACGAGGCCAAGGAATCCCTGGAGGAGATCATCGACTTCCTCCACAACCCCGGCAAGTATACCGCCATCGGCGCAAAGCTGCCCAAGGGCGCGCTGCTGGTGGGCTCCCCCGGCACCGGCAAGACATTGCTTGCCAAGGCCGTGGCAGGCGAGGCCAACGTGCCGTTCTTCTCCATCTCCGGCTCTGACTTTGTGGAGATGTTCGTGGGCGTGGGCGCCAGCCGCGTGCGTGACCTGTTCAAGGAAGCCGCCAAGGTGGCCCCCTGCATCATTTTCATCGACGAGATCGACACCATCGGCAAGTCCCGTGATGCCAGCCGCTTCGGCGGCAACGACGAGCGGGAGCAGACCCTCAACCAGCTGCTGGCGGAGCTGGACGGCTTTGACCCCAGCAAGGGCGTCATCGTCCTGGGCGCCACCAACCGGCCGGAGGTGCTGGATAAGGCCCTGCTGCGTCCCGGCCGTTTCGACCGGCGCATCACCGTGGACCGGCCCAACCTGGCCGGCCGCCTGGCCACCCTCCAGGTCCATACCCGCAATATCCACCTGGCCGAGGACGTGAACCTGGAGAAGATCGCCCAGGCCACCGCCGGCTGCGTGGGCGCAGACCTGGCCAACCTGGTCAACGAGGCCGCCCTCCGGGCCGTGCGCAAGGGCCGCAAGGCCGTGAATCAGAACGACCTGCTGGTGGCCTTCGAGGTGGTCATCGCGGGCTCGGAGAAGAAGGGCACCGTCATCACCGACGAGGAAAAGAAGATCATCGCCTACCACGAGGTGGGCCACGCCCTGGTGGCCGCCAAGCAGAAGCATGCCCAGCCTGTGAGCAAAATTACCATCGTCCCCCACACCCAGGGGGCCCTGGGCTACACCCTGCACCTGCCGGAGGAGGAGAAGTTCCTCATGTCCAAGGAGGATATTCTGGCGGAGATCCGCACTTTGCTTGCCGGCCGCTCCAGCGAGGAGATCGTGTGCAATACCATGACCTCCGGCGCCGCCAACGATATTGAGCGGGCCACGGAGATGGCCCGGAACCTGGTGGCCCGGTTCGGCATGTGCGACGAGTTTGACATGATGGCCCTGGGCACCGTCCAGAGCCAGTATCTGGACGGCGGCTACTCCATGTCCTGCGCCCAGGAGACCTACGCTGCAGCGGACCGGGAGACCATCAAGATCATCCGCCAGTGCCACCAGGAGGCCAAGCAGATCCTCCGGGACAATCGGGAGCTGCTGGACAAGATCGCCGCCTACTTGCTGAAGAAGGAGACCATCACCGGTCAGGAGATGATGGCCATTATCGAGGGCCGGGATCCGGAGACCGTGGACAACTACGGCGCCACCCGGGAGGACGATGCGCCCCGCAAGGCCTTCCGTCCCTCCACCCCCAACAGCATCGAGGCCCCGGCCAAGCACATCAACATCATCTCCCAGCCCATTCCCATGCCGGACTTTGACGAGCCCAAGGAGGAAAAGCCCGCAGAGAACCCGGCGCATCCCGCCGAGAGCGGGGATAAGCCCGCCGCGCCTGCGGAGGAGAAACCCGAAAAGCCCGAGGAGTAAGGGCGTTATAGAAAATCGAGCAGCCCCGGAGTGTTTCCGCTCCGGGGCTTTTTGTGTGTGGAAAAAATGGATTGCCACGTGTTGTCATATGCCTCCGGCGGGGTACTTTCTGCCAGCAGCGGCAGAAAGTACCCAAAGAACGCCGCCAAAACCAAGGTTTTGGAATCCTTTCCGCGGCTGAGGTGCCGTCCGTGCCGGTCCCATTCTGCCACGCGAATCAGGATGAGCAAACCTTGTGCCTTGCTTTCGTATCGTCCCTGCGTCTCCATCCGCGACGCGCTCCGCGCTTGTGCTGGCCGGTCTGCCAGGGGAAATCTGTGCGCCTACCGTGCGGCAGCGTGAGGGCACGCCGCCCTACGGATATTTGGGAGGCTGGTGCGTGCAGGCCGATGTGGGCATCGGCCCCTACAAAGGAACACCTTGTAGGGCGGGACCCATGTGTCCTGCCGCCCACTGCACTCCATGCTGCGTGTCATTGCGAGGCCGGTGCGCACACCGACTGTGGCAATCCGCGCCCCCCTATCTCCGGCGGGCTGAGGGCAGCCCGCCCTACGGAGTTCTATCGGAAAACCGTCCGTAGGGGCCGATGCCCACATCGGCCCGGCCGCAGGCACTTCTTATTTTTGCCCGTAGGGGCCGGCGTCCCCGACGGCCCGAACCGGTTTTGCACCGTACCTGCGGCAGGACCCGTGCGCCCTGCCACACCATTTCTGCGAAAAACATCGGCTTATGGCGTCCGACCTCCTTTTTTATGTCTACAAGAAAAATTATGCAACTTTTCCGCGGATTTTCTGTTTACATAATGATGTGGAAAACTCTGTGGATAATGTGTATAACCCCTTTTGCAAGGCTGATTATCGGCGGTTGCCCCTTTGTTATCAGAACAGAAACTGCCTAACATTTTGCTGCCTTATTTCACTTTTTGTCATACCCGGCCCCGGCACTTGCCAGGACGGGAAAAATGCGGTAAAATAGAAAGGTATGGCCGGAATCACCGGCAGGAGGTCTCTATGGCAGCAAAGAAAACCTACAACAACGAAAGCATTTCCAGCCTCAAGGGCGCGGACCGGGTGCGCAAGCGCCCCGGGGTCATCTTCGGCTCCGACGGCCTGGAGGGCTGCGAGCACGCCGTATTTGAAATACTCTCCAACTCCATCGACGAGGCCCGGGAGGGCCACGGCCGGCTCATCACCGTCACCCGGTTTTCCGACCTCTCCATCCAGGTGGAGGACATGGGCCGGGGCTGCCCGGTGGACTGGAACGAGAAAGAGGGCCGCTACAACTGGGAGCTGGTGTTCTGCGAGCTCTACGCCGGCGGCAAATATGACAACGAAAACAGCGAGAACTACGAGTTTTCCCTGGGCCTCAACGGCCTGGGCTCCTGCGCCACCCAGTACGCCAGCCGCTACATGGATGTAACCGTTTGGCGGGAAGGCAAGGAGTACACCCTACACTTTGAGCGGGGCGAGATCGTGGGCGAAATGCAGTCCCGTCCCCTGCCCGACAGCCAAAAGCGCAAGACCGGCACCCGCATCCACTGGCTGCCGGATTTGGACGTGTTCACGGATATTCAGATTCCCCTGGACTACTACCGGGACGTGATGAAGCGCCAGGCCGTGGTGAACGCCGGGGTCACCTTCCGGCTGCGGAATCAGAACGGCGCCTCCTTCGACACGGAGGATTTCCTCTATGAAAACGGCATCGCCGACTATATCCGGGAGCTGGCGGGGCTGGACGCCTTCACCGAGCCCGTGTGCTGGGAGTGTGAGCGCCGGGGCCGGGACCGGGCGGACAAGCCCGAGTATAAGGTGAAGCTGAACATCGCCTGCTGCTTTTCCAATAAGCACGCCCTGGTGGAGCACTACCACAACTCCAGCTTCCTGGAGCACGGCGGCTCCCCGGAAAAGGCCACCCGCCTGGCCTTTGTATACGCCATTGACAAGTATCTCAAGGACCACGGCAAGTACACCAAGGACGAGAGCAAGATCACCTATCCCGACGTGCAGGACTGCCTGATTCTGGTCAGCAACAACTTCTCCACCCAAACCAGCTACGAAAATCAGACCAAGAAATCCATCACCAACAAGTTCATCCAGGACGCCATGAACGACTTCCTGCGGGAGCAGCTGCAGGTGTATTTCATCGAGAATCCCGACGCGGCGGAGAAGATCGCCAATCAGGTGCTCATCAACAAGCGCAGCCGGGAGACGGCGGAAAAGACCCGCATCAATCAGAAAAAGAAGCTGACGGAGAAGATCGACATTGCCAACCGGGTGCAGAAGTTCGTGGACTGCCGCACCAAGGACGTGAGCAAGCGGGAGATCTACATCGTGGAGGGCGACTCCGCCCTGGGCGCCTGCAAGCAGAGCCGGGACGCGGAGTTCCAGGGGCTGATGCCCGTGCGGGGCAAGATTTTGAACTGCTTAAAGGCCGATTATCCGCGCATTTTTAAGAGCGAGATCATCACGGACCTGATGAAGGTCCTGGGCTGCGGCGTAGAGGTCAGCGGCAAGGCGGTGAAGGACCTGAACCAGTTCGACCTGAATAACCTCCGCTGGAGCAAGGTCATCCTCTGCACCGATGGCGACGTGGACGGGTTCCAGATCCGCACGCTGATCCTCACCATGCTCTACCGCCTGTGCCCCACCCTCATCCGGGAGGGCTATGTGTATATCGCGGAGACGCCGCTGTTTGAAATTACCTGCAAGGAAAAGACCTGGTTTGCCTACTCCGAGAAGGAGAAAGCGGATATCCTCAAGTCCCTGGAGGGGAAGAAGGTAAAGGTGGACCGCAGCAAGGGCCTGGGCGAGAACGACCCGGAGATGATGTGGCTGACCACCATGAACCCGGAAACAAGGCGGCTGGTGAAGGTCCTGCCGGACGACGCCGCGGAGACCGAGCGCATCTTTGACCTCCTGCTGGGGGATAACCTCTCCGGCCGAAAGGACTATATCGCCGAGAACGGGTATAAGTACCTGGATATGATCGACGTGAGCTGAGGCAAGCTGCGGATTGCCACGGGCGCGGAGCGCCCTCGCAATGACACGGTGGTTTACAGAGAGTGCGGTGCAAAACCCGGCGGGCCGATGTGGGCATCGGCCCCTACACGCGGCCATCGGTAGATATTCCGTAGGGGACGATGCCTACATCGTCCCGGTCGCACCGGCTTCCTGCTATGCGTAGGGCGGGGTGGCGGTTATCGCGCCCGGCGCACATACAACCTAAGCGTCCTTTGGCGGGTACCCTTTCCCCATCCTCCCGCCAGTTTGAATACGAAAGGAATCTATTCCTATGGCAAAGAAGAAAACAGAACCGAAAACCGTCCATCCCACCGCGGACCCCAATGTCATGGGCCTGCGGGGCACGGTGGTGGCCCAGCCCATTACCCGGACTCTGGATGAGAACTATATGCCCTACGCCATGAGCGTCATCGTCTCCCGGGCCATCCCGGAGATCGACGGCTTCAAGCCCTCCCACCGCAAGCTCCTGTACACCATGTACAAGATGGGCCTGCTTACGGGCAACCGCACCAAGTCCGCCAACATCGTGGGCCAGACCATGCGCCTGAACCCCCACGGCGACCAGGCCATCTACGAGACCATGGTCCGCCTGGCCAAGGGCAACGAATCCCTGCTGCACCCCTTTGTGGACAGCAAGGGTAACTTCGGCAAGGTCTACTCCCGGGACATGGCCTACGCTGCCAGCCGCTACACGGAGGCAAAGCTGGCCCCCATCTGCGCGGAGCTTTTCCGGGACCTGGACTGCGACGCCGTGGACTTTGTGGATAACTACGACAACACTACCAAGGAGCCGGCCCTGCTGCCCACCACCTATCCCAATGTGCTGGTGTCGGCCAACCAGGGCATCGCCGTGGGCATGGCGTCCCAAATCTGCGGCTTTAACCTGGGGGAGGTCTGCGACACCACCATCCAGCTGCTGAAAAACCCCGACCACGACATCGCCACCACCCTGCTGGCCCCGGATTTTTCTACCGGCGGGCAAATCCTCTGCGACCCGGAGGAGCTGGGGCGCATTTATGACACCGGCCGGGGCGGCGTGAAGGTCCGGGCCAAGTACCGCTATATCAAGAGCGAAAACATCATCGAGATCTACGAAATTCCCTACTCCACCTCCCTGGAGGCCATTTTGGACAAGGTGTCCGAGCTGATGAAGGCCGGGAAGATCAAGGAGATCAGCGACATGCGGGACGAGACGGACCTCTCGGGCCTGAAGCTGGCCATCGACTTAAAGCGCGGCGTGGACCCGGAGAAGCTCATGCAGAAGCTCTTCCGCCTGACCCCCCTGCAAGACACGGTGAGCTGCAACTTCAACATCCTCATCGCCGGGATGCCCCGGGTGCTGGGGGTAAAGGCGCTGCTGGAGGAGTGGCTGGCCTGGCGCACGGAGTGCGTGCGGCGGCGGGTGTACTTCGTGCTGCATAAAAAGCAGGAGAAGCTGCACCTTCTGCAGGGCCTCAAGCGCATCCTGCTGGACATTGACAAGGCCATCGAGATCATCCGCCAGACCGAGGAGGAGGCGGAGGTGGTGCCCAACCTGATGATCGGCTTCGGCATCGACCAGGTCCAGGCGGAGTATGTGGCGGAGATCAAGCTGCGCAATATCAACAAGGAGTACATCCTCAAGCGGGTCCAGGAGACCGCCGCTCTGGAGGAGGAGATCGAGGACCTGGAGGACACCCTGCAAAAGCCCGCCCGCATCCGAAAGATCATCGTGGGCGAGCTGGAGGACGTGCGGAAAAAGTACGCCCAGCCCCGGAAAACGGAGATCATTTACAGCCACGAGGCGGAGTACGAGGAGGAGCCGGAGGAGACGCCGGACTATCCCGTGACCCTGTTCCTGTCCCGGGAGGGATATTTCAAGAAGATCACCGCCCAGTCCCTGCGCATGAGCGGCGAGCAGAAGTTCAAGGAGGGCGACGAGCTTTTCCGCCGGGTGGAGGCCACCAACAACACCGAGCTGATGTTTTTCACGGACCACCAGCAGGTGTATAAGGTCCGGGCCGCCGACTTTGCCGACGGCAAGGCGTCCCTCCTGGGGGATTATCTGCCCACCAAGCTGGGCATGGACGAGGAGGAAAAGGTCATCGACCTGGTGCTGCCCGGGGATTACAGCGGGCATCTGCTGTTCTTCTTTGAAAACGGCAAATGCGCCCGGGTCGCCCTCTCGGCCTACGCCACCACCTCCAACCGCCGCAAGCTCACCGGGGCCTACTCGGATAAGAGCCCCCTGGCGGCCCTGCTGCCCCTGGCGGAGGATCAGGAGCTGGCCCTTATCAGCACGGAGCCCCGGGCTCTGCTGCTGCACACCTCCCTGCTCTCGCCCAAGACCACCCGCTCCACTCAGGGGGTGGCGGTGATGAATATGAAGCCCCGGTATCACCTGGACCGGGTGTGTACCCTGGAGGAGAGCGGCATCACCAACCTGGCCCGCTACCGGGTGCGCAGCATCCCCGCCGCCGGCGCCCTCCTGCGGGAGGAGGACCAGGGCCGGGAGCAGATGTCCCTATTATAAAGATAACTGGCGAAAAATCTGCGAGGCATTTTATAGGTGTGATTCGTATATTCAGCCTGACATTGAGAAGAAAGGGGCGCCTCCATGAAAAACAAACAGCATGAGTATATTTTGAAAGCTTTTTTAGAATCGCATATTCCCGCGCCTCTGCGCAGATGTACCCCAGAACTTATAGCTTTGGATTCTGCTCTGGGCGGGTACTGTACGCAACTTATGGGCGGCGCAGAGTGCATCGCCCTCCCGCCTGGCGAAATTATTTCCAGCACAGAAAAAAATGCATTTTCAGAACTGATAAACCGGGTCAGCGGATCGGAAAAAGAGGAATTGGTCATATATTATCGGCTTGCAGCGCTTTTGGAAGCTGTCCTGCTTCAGTATCGGCAGTAATACGAAAAATCAGAAAGGAGCGCCCCATGAAAAAAATACTTCTCCTCCTGTTTCTGTGTGGGACGCTGCTTCTGTCCGGGTGCAGCCTGCTGCAGCGGGAGTACAGCCGCACCGAGCCCCACAGCGCCACCTATTACGAGGGCGACCGCCGGGATGTGCTCCGGGCGGAGAGCCGCCAGGACCTGGTGAATGACCTGCTGCTGCTGGTGAGCGCCCATGACGAGAGCGGCACCGTGTGGCTGTACAGCAGCGATGACGGGGCGGATGCGTCCCAGCTGGCCCAGGCGGCCTGCGACGAGGTGCTGCAGGAGACCCCCCTGGGGGCCTATGCCCTGGAGTACCTGACCTATACCGTGGATGAGGGAGGCCGGGGTTACACCCAGCTGCGCTTTACCGCCGGGTATCGGCGCACGGCCCGGCAGATCAAATCCATCGTCCACGCCACCAATGCCGCGGCTCTGCAGGACCTGCTGCGTGCGGCGGCGGAGAACGACGGGCAGGAGCTGGCGGTGCAGGTCAGCAGCTTTGACGGCAGCCGCCAGTCGGTGCTGGATACTGTGGCGGCGCTCCAACAGGAGCTGGGCCGCGGCGGTCAGCCCTGGCAGGTGCAGTTCTACCCGGACACGGACGCCTGGGGGATCGTGGAAATAATTCTGAAAGAGTGAAAAAACCCCTTGACAATAGTTATGTCATGCATTATAATAACTATTGTTCTGCGGGCGTAGCTCATCTGGTAGAGCGCGACCTTGCCAAGGTCGAGGTAGCGAGTTCGAGCCTCGTCGCCCGCTCCAAAAAATAACACCATCCGTCAGGATGGTGTTATTTTTTGGCATATAACGGGCAGAGGGTCGAACAGGGCACGAGCGAAGCGAGAAAAACGTGCCGGGGGCACGTTTTGGTGCCCGCGTGCGTGAGGCGGCCCGGCCGGGCCGGCTCACATCACCGACAGCATGTTGTACCGCTTCAGCAGCTGGATGTCCTCTTTGGACACGCGCAGGTCCTGCAGGAATTCCGGCGTCTCGGCCTGGATGGTTTTAGACAGGAACACCTTAGTGGAGGTGGGCATAATAGGCCGGCAGGAAATGCCGAAGCCCTGGCCCCACTTCGTCTCGGCGTTCAGATAGGACGCGGGCACGCACACCAGGTATATGTCCATCTCCGTATCCCGGTTGTGGGTGACGATGTTGCTCAGGGCGTCGTAGTGGCTGAGGGTACCCAGGTAGGTGTTTTCGCAGTTCTGATACTGCCGGTAATCCTGGAAATTCATGTACAGGGCCACGTCGTAGGCGTGGGGGCCGGTCTTGGCCCGGATGTCGATGACGCTGCGGACCAGGCTGCCATTGCGCCCGTCGAAATAGTACATGTATAGCCGCTCCACGCCCCGGAAAAAGGCCGGCACGCTGTCGGCCTCCAGCTCCTCTGCGGGCATGGGCGCGTAGTACAGCAGCTTCTCCGGCGGCACGCCCAGGGCCGCCGCGATCTCATACAGCGTCACCACATCTATGGCGATCTGCCCGCTCTCGTATTTGGACACGGTGGCCCCGGTCTTGTGCAGCAGCTCCGCCAGCTCTGCGATCTTCAGGCCCCGCTTTTTCCGGTAATATTTGATCTTCGCTCCGATCTCCGCTGTCAAAATCATGGCACTTTCCTCAAAATCATATTTTCGTGATTTAACGCTCCGGTTTCCATTATAGAGCCGTATTCTGCCCTGCGCAAGGCAAAATTTAATTTTGGAGAAAGTTTTGGCGGCCAAGTATTCCTCAAAAGTAAGCGGCGGCCTTTGACCCAGGGGCATCCGCCTGCTATCATGGACGTATCCAAGGAAAGGAGCGCTGCCATATGACTTATAATTTTGACGAGATCATCGACCGCCGCCATACCAATTCCGAAAATGTGGACGGCTGGCGTCCCTACATTTTCCATTGCGGCCCGGAGCGGGTTTTCCCCTATAAGGACGAGGAGTTCGTCCGGATGTGGGTGGCGGACATGGAGTTTGCTGTGGCCCCGGAGATCCGCCAGGCCATCATCGACCGGGTGAACCGGCAGATCCTGGGCTACTCCATCGTGTCCGACGACGGGTACTATCAGGCCCTGCGCACCTGGTGTGAAAGCCGCTACGGCTGGTCGTTTCCCAAGGAGCAGCTGACATTCTCCCCCGGCGTCATCCCGGCCCTGTATCAGCTTGTGGAGGACCTGGCAAAGCCCGCCGGCGGCAAGGTGCTGACCATGACCCCGGCCTACGGCTTCTTCCTCCATGCCTGCGAGTATAACGGCGTGGAGCTGGTGACCTCCCCCCTGCGGGAGGAAAACGGCCGCTTCACGGTGGACTGGGCGGACCTTGAGCAGAAGGCCTCCGACCCGGCGGTGAAGGTGCTGATGCTCTGCAATCCCCACAACCCTACCGGCCGCATTTGGACGGAGGAGGAGCTGCGCCGCATGGCGGAGATCATCGAGAAGAACCGGCTTTGGGTGGTGTCCGACGAGATCCATTGCGACCTGCTCCGCACAGGCCTGCGGCACATTCCCATGGGCAAGGTCATGCCGGACTATGAGCGGCTCATCACCTGTATGTCCGCCAGCAAGACCTTCAACCTGGCGGGCTTGCTGCATTCCAACATCATCATCCGCAGCGACGAGGAGAGGGCCCGCTTCCAGGCCCGGGACAAGAACATCGGCGCGGTGAATCCCCTATCCATCGCGGCGCATAAGGCGGCCTATGAGCACGGCGGTGCATGGCTGGAGCAGCTGAAAGCCTATGTGGACGGCAATCTGGCCCTGGTGGATACATTCCTGCGGGAGAATATCCCCGGCGCAAAGTTTACCGTTCCGGAGGCCACCTATTTTGCCTGGGTGGATCTGGGCGATGTGCTGCCCCAGGTGGAGGACCTGCCGGACTTTTTCGCCAACAAAGCCGGCGTGCTGCTGGAGGGCGGCGACGGTCTGTTCGTGGGCAATGCCAAGGGCTATATCCGGCTGAACCTGGCCATGCCCCGGGCCACGGTGCAGACCGGCCTGGAGCGCATTGCAGCGGCCATCCGCGCACAGCGGGCCGATGGCTGAGACCGCGCAGTTAGAGAAGATGAAATATAAAGGCCGCCCTTTCGGGCGGCCTTCCGCATGCCAAAAAGTATTCTGCAGCCTGTCAGTTCAGGTGCTTTTCAAAGTTGCCGCCTACCCGCACGCCCTCCTGCACAATGAAGAACGCGTGGGGATCGATGCGCTGCACCTCCTGGCGGAGGGTCTGGATCTCGTACTTGCTCAGGCACACGCACAGCACCTCCAGGGGCTGACCGGTGTAGCCGCCGTAGCCCTGCCAGTAGGTCACGCCCCGGTCCAGCCGCTCCATAATGAACTGGGGCAGCTCCGGGTGCTTCTCCTTGGTAAAGATCAGCACCTGCACGGTGATGCCCTGCTGATGGCAGCGGTCCACAAACAGGCTGTTGAACACCGTGTAAATGGAGGAATAGATGGCGGTGGTGGCGTCAAACAGGATCAGGCACAGGGTGTAGAGCACGGCGTTGCAGGAGATGCTGAACTTGCCCACGGTGAAGCTCTTGCCCTTCTTGCTCAGGTACAGGCCCAGAATATCCAGCCCGCCGCTGCTGCACGCGCAGGTGAGGATCAGCCCCCCGGCGAAGCCGTTGACAATGCCGCCCAGCAGGCAGCTGGTGAGCATATCCTGGATAATCGGCTCCGCCGGCACGGGGATCAGCGTGAGGAACAGGGAGCTGCTCACGGTGCACACCACCGTGCGCAGGACGAAAGAGTGCCCCAGGTTCTTCCACGCCATCCAAAGCAGGGGGATATTCAGCAGCAGGTACAGGATACCCGAAAAGTCAAAGCCCATGTCCAGGCCCAGCTTTTGGGTGGCCACGGTGCGGATGAGCTGGCAGAAACCCAGCAGACCGCCGGTGTATAGATTTTGGGGCACAATGAACAGATTGATGGCCGCAGATGACAGCAGCGTCCCCAGGACCCCCACACAGAGCCGCAGCCAGCGGTTATGCAGCAGCTTGCCGAACATAGCGCAGACCTCCTTTTTCTTCTTGCCCCCATTATTCCCGGTTTCCGGGCAAAAGTCAAGCCGAATCTTACAAACTGTACCGCAGAGATTTATACAGCCGCTCCATGCTCCGGGCCAGGGAGCGGGAAACGGTGGATTTGTTCAGCCCCAGCTCCTGGGCGATGGCGGTGACGCTCATGCCGCCGGTGAAGCGCATCTGCAGAATTTCCCGCTGCCGGGGGGTCAGCTCCTGCTGCACCGCCAGGGGCAGGTTGCACAGCAGCCGGCGGATGCGGTCCTGGTTGTCCCCGGACTGCTCCTGCTTCCACAGGCACAGGCTGGCGATGTCGATGGGGTCGTAGGCCTCAGAGGGTGTAATATGCATTTTTGCGGTACCCCCTGTCATAGTAGCGGGCGGTGAGCTCCGCCAGCTGGCGTGTCTGTCGGTGCAGGGGCTCCAGGTCCCGGATGCGCCGCTGCAGATGCTCGGCGCTCTCCCGGTCGCCGCACCGGGCCTGGGCCTGCCGCAGGAGGTCAATGCGCTGGTGCAGGGCCTGGGCCTGCTCCTGATACTGGTAGGATAGCTGCTGTAGTGTCATATTCTCCTTCTCCTTTCCCGTACATAAAAAAATGTGGATTTACAGAACTTTTTTGTTGACAAAGGCCGGCATTTATGGTAGCATAATGTTCGCTGGTTGTTGTGCTGGTGTAGCTCAGCTGGTAGAGCAGCTGATTTGTAATCAGCAGGTCGGGGGTTCGAATCCGTCCACCAGCTCCAAATTCATATGTACATGGGGGATTTCCCGAGTGGCCAAAGGGGACAGACTGTAAATCTGCTGGCGATGCCTTCGGTGGTTCGAATCCACCATCCCCCACCAAAAAGCCGATTGCGTAAGCGATCGGCCTTTTTGTTTATCCGGGGCCGTCTCCCCGGGGCGCCGCCCCTGGCCACTCCCGCCTGCCGGACGCATAGGCGCCCGGCTTTATTGGACACTGGATGTGCTATCTTTCCGCTTCTTTTTCCAAACTTTTCCTGTTAATCACAAATTTCTTGGTTCGAACCCTACAATATCACAAGAAACTTGTTATGTCAATACCAAATAACAAGATTCTTGTAATTTTGGTTGACAAAGCCAAGAAAATGTCGTACACTGTGTCTAAGGATGTCGAAAGAAGTCGGGAGGGGATGCAACGTGGGATTTGGCGAACAGCTGCGTCGGCGGCGGAAGGAACTGGGCCTCAGCCGGGAGGAACTGGCGGACAAGCTGGGGGTGACCCGCTCGGCGGTGGGCAACTATGAGACCGGCCTCAGCGCCCCCAAGGAGAGCGTGCTGCTGCGGCTGTTCGACGTGCTGCAGGTGGAGCCCAACTACCTCTATCGGGACTTTTACGCCGCCGGTCGGGCGGGCCAGGCCGTCAGCGAGGAGGAGCAGTCCCTGCTGAAGAAGTATCGGGAGCTGGGCCTGGCCGGGCGGCAGACCCTGAGCCTCATGCTGGATGCCCTGGGCCTGATGCAGGCGGAGGCAGAGCAGGACCGTCCGGCACCGGAAGCGCGGACCATCCCCCTGTACTGCTCTCCGGCGGCGGCAGGCTACGCGGCCCCGGTGTTCGGGGAGGATTATGAGCTGCTGCCGGTGGCGGAGGATGTGCCCCCCGGGGCGGAGCTGGCGGTGCGGATCCAGGGGGACAGCATGGAGCCGTACATCCACGACGAATCCGTGGTGTATGTGAACCACGATCCGCTGCGCCCCGGCGACGTGGGCATCTTCTGCGTGGACGGGGATATGCTGTGCAAGCAGTATTACCGGGATCCCCTGGGCACGGTGTATCTGTTCTCCCTCAATCGCAGCCGCAGCGATGCCGACCAGGTGCTCACCGCCGGCAGCGGCCGCAGCCTCACCTGCTTCGGCCGGGTGATGCTCCACACGCCGCCCCTCCCCATATAAGAATAAAAAAATCGGAGATGTTGCCCCCTTACAGGCAACATCTCCGTAAATTTTTTAAAAAGTTCCCGCAGATTTCGCGTCCGCAGACGTGAAAAATTAAAATCATTTTTCACCGCGACATGCGCGTGGGGAAAAATACCTCTCAGACTGCCAGTGTGGAATTTTTGCGCCCAGCGCAAAAATTATGCGCGCAGCAGGCTGCAAGCCTTTTGTCGAAAAATTCCGAAGGAATTTTTGACAGTTGTTAGAGGATGAACCCTCCGTCACAGGTGAGCACCTGGCCGGTGATGAAATCCGCCGCCGGATCGGCCAAAAAGGCCACCGCCGCCGCGATGTCCTCCGGCGTGCCCAGGCGGCCCATAGGCGTCTGCTCCGCCAGCTGGGGCAGCAGCTCCTCCGGCAGCTCGTCCAGCATATCCGTGCGGATGACCCCCGGGGCCACGCAGTTCACCCGGATGTGACTGGGCGCCAGCTCCGCGGCCAGGGACCGGGTCAGGCCGATGAGGGCTGCCTTGGTGGCGGAGTAGGCCACCTCGCAGCTGGCGCCCCGCTGGCCCCAGATGGAGGAGACGTTGATGATGCAGCCCTCATGCTCGTGGAGCATGTGGGGCAGGACCGCCCGGCTGGCGTAAAAGGCGCCGTCCACATTTACGGAGAAGAACTCGTGCCACCGTGCATCCGTCAAGTCCTGAAACAGGCACTGCCCGGCGATGCCGGCGTTGTTCACCAGCAGGGAAACGGGCCCGAGGGTCTGCTCCACCTGGCGGACCATGGCCTCCACCTGTTCCCGCTGGGATACGTCTGCCTGGCAGATCATAGCCCGGCGGCCCTGGGCTGTCAGCTGCCGGGCCAGTTCCTGGGCTTTGTCCCGGCGCACCCGGTAGCCGATGGCAACGGACCAGCCTCTGTTGGAAAGCTCCGTGGCAATGGCCCGTCCGATGCCCCGGGATGCTCCCGTGACCAGCGCGATTTTCTCCATGATATTCGTCCTCCTCCGGGTTTGATGGACCTATTATAACAAATTCTTCCCGGCCGCGCAAGAAAAGTGTTGACAAATGCCTGTGGACAGGGTATTATAGTACTGTTCTTGCGCGGTTAGCTCAGCTGGTAGAGCACATGCTTGACGTGCATGGGGTCACAGGTTCGAGTCCTGTACCGCGCACCATCGTCAAAAGCCCTGGAATCTCAAGGATTCCGGGGCTTTTCGTCATTTTGCCGAATGACGCTCCTGGGATTTCCTGGAAAATACCCGAAAAAGTTGCAAAAATTCCATTTTCCCGGGTCTGTATGCCCGACAAAAAAACAGGCGGGAAACTGCGCCGCACATCGGGGGGACGGAGCGCAGCAATTGAGCGGCCAAAAGTAGGCGGAATATTTGCAAAGGGCCTTTTCCCGGGGAATGAGCTGTGGTAAAATGGCAGCACCATGATGCGGGCGGATCCGGCCCGCACAGGACACCCGTATGTAGGAAGAATGCTTATGATGAAAGTATACCTGAATGATCCCATCGCGCCGTCGGCTGTGGAGCGGCTGCGGGCGCATGTGGAGCTGGTCGACAATTTTGACCACCCGGAGGAGTTGGACGCCATTATCCTCCGCCAGCAGTACTGCACGGCGGAGGTGATACGCAGGGCCACCCGCTGCAAGCTGATCCAGCAGCACGGCGTGGGCCTGGACAGGATCGACACAAAAACCGCCGCGGAGTGTGGGATACCCGTAAAAAATACCCCCGGCCTGAATGCCCGGTCCGTGGCGGAATACACGGTGGCCATGATGCTGGACCTGTCCCGCAAGGTCACCGCCATCGACAAGAAGACCCGCCGGGGTGGGCTTCCCCGCTTCGGCATGCCCGAGACGGTGGGAAATGAGGTTGCCCACAAGCGCCTGGGCCTCATTGGCAGCGGCAGCATAGCCCAGCAGATGGCGCAGATCTGCCGGGATGGCTTCCACATGGACATCTGCTGCCACAGCGCACACCGCAGCGATGAGGCGGTCCGGAGCCTTGGCTATACCCCCATGTCCCTCCGGGAGCTGTTTTCCGCCTGCGACTATGTGAGTCTCCACTGCCTGCTGACGCCGGAGACACACCACCTGGTGGACCGGAAGTGCTTTGAAAACTGCAACCCCGGCCTGATTCTGCTGAATACGGCCCGGGGCGGCCTGGTGGATGAAGATGCGCTCTATGAGGCGCTGACATCCGGCCGGATCGCCGCTGCCGGGCTGGATGTTTTTGAGCAGCAGCCCCCCTCCGTTGACAATCCCCTCCTGACCCTGGACAATTTCCTGGCCGGGATGCATGTGGCGGGGAGCACCCACGAGGCGCTGGAGCGCACCGGAAAGGCCGTGGTGGACGATGTGTTTGCGGCCCTGGGTATCGACGGCTGAAAACGCCGTAAGGACCGCCGGAAAAGCCTTTGGCCCGGCCTTGCCTTGGGCCGGCGGGTGTGTTATAATATATGGATCGCGGCGGCTGCGCCGCGGGCCCCGGCATGGATCAATAGAAACGGAAAGGTACGGATACCAATGAGCAGTGTAACGATTTTTGCGGCGATCCTCTTTGTGGTCACCTATGTGCTGATGTTCGCCTTTCAGAAGCTCCGCCCCTATGTGGCGGTGCTCTCGGCGGTAATTTTTGTGGTGGTGGGCAGCATCGGTGTCTTCCCGGACTTCCGATATACCGTGGGGGATGCCCTGGGGCAGATCGACTGGAACGTGATCCTGATGATCGCCGGCACCATGGGAACGGTGTTCCTGTTCATCGAATCCAAAATGCCCCAGCGCATGAGCGATATTCTCGTCTCCCACATCCACAGCGTCAAGTGGCTGATGGTGATGCTGTCCCTGTTTTCCGGGCTCATCTCCGCCTTTGTGGACAATGTGGCCACGGTGCTGATGGTAGCGCCGGTGGCCCTGGCCCTGTGCAAAAAACTGAAGATCTCCCCGGTTTCGGCCATTATCTGCATCGCCATTTCCTCCAACCTCCAGGGGGCGGCCACCCTGGTGGGCGACACCACCTCCATCCTCCTGGCCAAGGCCGCGGGGCTTGATTTTATGGACTTCTTCTTTGTGGACGGCCGGCCTGGCATGTTTTGGGTCACGGAGTGCGGCGCGGTGCTCAGCGCCCTGATGATCCTGTGGTTTTTCCGGAAGGAGAACACCGCCATTTCCATCCAGGACTGCACGCCCGTGGAGGACAAGGGTCCCACGGTGCTGCTGTGCCTGACCATTGTGTCCCTCATCGCCGTGTCCTTCATCCCCTATCAGTCGGCGGCGCTGCCCGGGCAGCTGTATAAGCCGGAGATCACCAACGGCCTCATCTGCATGTTCTTCTTCCTCATCGGCCTGGTGCGGGAGGTGGTGCGCTCCGGCAGCCGTGAGGTGGTGGGCCGGGCCATTCTGGAGATCGATTTTTATACCCTGGCCCTGCTGGCCGGGTTGTTCGTGGTCATCGGCGGCATCAGTCGGGCGGGCATTATCGACTTGCTGGGCAGCGCCCTGGCCGGCATCAGCGGCGACGGTTCCCGCTGGTCCGTGTTCATTGTGTACACGGTGATCGTGTGGATGTCCGTGCTCTGCTCGGCTTTCATCGATAACATTCCCTATACGGCCACCATGCTGCCGGTGGTGGCCGTGGTGACGGAGCGGCTCAGCGCCGCCGGCGGCCTGACAGTGGAGCCAAACCTCATGTATTTCGGCCTGCTGGTGGGCGCGACCCTGGGCGGCAATCTGACGCCCATCGGCGCCAGCGCCAATATCACCGGCATCGGCATCCTGCGTAAGGAGGGCTATTCCGTCAGCTCCGGGACCTTTATGAAGTTCGGCGTGCCCTTCACCCTGGCGGCGGTCATCTCCGGCTATGTGCTGGTGTGGCTGCTGTGGATGTAAGCGGGCCCGGCCGGGAAAGATCCCGTAAAAAATGCGGAATTCGCGTGGCTTTTTCCCGCGCAGCATGATACAATATAACCGCAAGACGGCCACTATATCTTTATTTTATGCCATTTTTCCCCGGCGCGATACCAACCAGGAAAGGCGGGATCCCCTTGGAGCTGAACAAGAAAAACGGCCAGCGCATTTTGCTGCTGGTTGCCTGCTGCGTCGTACTGTACTGGGCGCTGAACAATCTGTCCACCCTGGGCAGGGTGCTGGATAGCTTCCTTTCCCTGCTCTCCCCCCTGCTGCTGGGCATCTGCATCGCCTATGTGGTGAACCTGCTGCTCAAGGCCATTGAGCGCCTGTGGGACAAGGCCCTTGAAAAAGCGCCGGCGCTGTGGCGGGTGAAGCTGAAGCGGCCCATCTGCCTTACGCTGACCATGCTGCTGTTTTTGGGCATCATCTTCGCCATTATCTTCATCCTCATCCCCCGGCTGGAGGAGGCCGGCAGCACGCTGGTGACCAATGTGCCCAATTATGTGGCGCAGATCGAGACCTGGTGGGACGGGGTCATTGCCTTTGCCGCGGCCCACGGCGTCACCCTGCCGGAGCTGTCCATGAACGTGGACAACGCCACCAAGGTGGTGACGGATTTCCTCACCAACAACGGCGACAACGTGGTGAATACCACCATCAACATCACCACGTCCATCCTGGGCGCCCTGGTGAATTTCCTGCTGGCGCTGGTGTTCTCCGTGTATCTGCTGGCCCAGAAGGAGACGCTCATGGCTCAGGCCAGGCGGCTGCTGCTGGCGGCCATTCCCAAGAAGGCCGGAAAGCGCACCATGCACATCCTGAGCCTGACCAACAATGCCTTCTCCAGCTTCGTCACCGGCCAGGTGACGGAGGCGTTCATCCTGGGCACCCTCTGCTGCCTGGGCATGCTGATCCTTCGCCTGCCCTATGCCCTGCCGGTGTCGGTGATCATCAGCTTCACTTCGCTTATCCCCATTTTCGGCGCGTGGATCGGCGCGGCCACGGGGGCGTTTCTCATTGTGTTCGTCAGCCCCATCAAGGCGCTGACCTTCCTCATCTTCCTGCTGATATTGCAGCAGGTGGAGGGTAATCTTATTTACCCCAAGGTGGTGGGCAAATCCGTGGGCCTGCCGGGCCTGTGGGTCCTGGCGGCGGTGACCATCGGCGGCGGCGCTTTCGGCGTCATGGGTATGCTCCTGGGTGTGCCGGTGTGCTCGGTGGTGTATGCCCTGGTGCAGGATTTCATCCGCTCCCGGCCTGCGGAGGAGACAGAAGACCGGGCCGAACAGCCGGACCCCACCCTTCCGGCGGAGCCGCCTGAGGAAAAGTGAAAAATCTCCTCCTGCGCGCCTGATTCGCAATGACAGAAGTTGTACTTGACCGATGCCGCTGGTTGTGACGATCCGTCCTCCCCAACAAAAAAATATCCCCGCGCCGAACGAAATCTTCGGCGC
>CABMQL010000016.1 GCA_902388735.1 uncultured Eubacteriales bacterium
AAAGAGGATCGAATCCGGGGTCCCCATGAAACCCCGTTTCATGGGGCAGGCGACATTATTGAGGCCTTTACCATGGAGGAGATCCCCCAGTAAGGGCGCGGTGGGACTATCCACAGTTGCCTAAGACAAGCGGGGCGTCGAGGACGCCGCCCCCTACAAACTGTTTAATGAGCCGAGGGGCGGGCGCTTCGCCCGCCCCGGTTTTTTTATCAGACTTCAATCTTTTTTGCAGAAAAAAAGAAAGTTTTTTCCAGCTTTTGAAAGGAGGATGTATTGCTATGGCATCCAATCGTATCGGACGCATCAACGAGGAGATCCGCAAGGAGCTTTCGGCCCTGCTGCGGACGGTGAAGGATCCCCGGGTGGCGGAGGCTATGCTCACCATCACCCATGTGGACACCACCCCGGATCTGCGCCAGTGCAAGGTCTACGTCAGCGCCCTGAACTGCAGGGACGAAAAGGATCTGATGAAGGGTCTCAAGTCCGCCGCAGGCTTCCTGCGCCGGGAACTGGGCAGCCGGGTAGACCTGCGCTACACACCGGAGCTGTTTTTCATCGCCGACGACTCCATCGCCTACGGGGCCCACATTCTGGACATGCTGAACCATGTGAAGCCCGCCAACCCCGAAAACGAAAACATCGTGCTGCCGGAGGACATCAAATGACCATTCAGGAGACCGCAGCCCTGCTGCAAACTATGGACCGGGTGCTGCTGCTGACCCATGTGCGCCCGGACGGGGACACCATCGGCTCCGCCGCCGCCCTGTGCCGGGCCCTGCGGGACCTGGGCAAGACCGCTTACCTGCTGCCGAATCCGGGCATCACGGAGACCTATGAGAGCTACGCCGCACCCTACTGGGCCGAGGAGGGTTTCACACCTGATTTCGTGGTGGCGGTGGACATTGCGGCCCTGAGCCTGCTGCCGGAGAACGCCAAGAAATATGCCTCGTGCATTGACCTGGCTATTGACCATCACCCCTCCAACGAGGGCTTTGCCAAGGAAAGCTGTGTGCTGGCGGAAATGGCGGCCTGCGGGGAGATCATCTATGAGATCGCGGGTCTTATGACGCCGATGACGGCGGAGATCGCTTTGCCGCTGTATGTAGCCGTTTCCACGGACACCGGCTGCTTTGTATACGCCAACACCACGGCCCACACCCACCGGGTGGCGGCGGCCCTGATGGAGACGGGCATCGCCGTGGCCGGGGTGAACAAGGCGCTGTTTCGCACCAAGAGCCGCACCCGCCTGGCCATGGAGGCCTGGATGGCGGAGTGGGCGGAATACTACGACAACGACCGGGTGGTCATCATGCAGATCCCCCGCTCCCTGTGCCTGGACTACAAGGCCACCGAGGCAGACGTGGAGGAGCTGTCCAGCCTGGCGGCCCTGGTGGCCGGCACCGACTGCGGCGTGACCCTGCGGGAGCTGGCGGACGGCAAGGTGAAGATCTCCCTGCGCACCGGGCCCCGGGTCAACGCCACGGAGGTATGCGCCCTGCTGGGCGGCGGCGGACACGCCGCGGCGGCGGGTGCCACCCTCAGCGGCACCCTCAGCGAGGCCAAGCAGGCCGTGCTGCAGGCCATCGACATGGTGGTGGGCGAGTAAATGGCAAACGGCATTGTAATCATCGACAAGCCCGCCGGGTGGACGTCTATGGACGTCTGCGCCAAGCTGCGGGGGATACTGAAAACCAAGAAGATCGGCCACGCCGGGACCCTGGATCCTATGGCCACCGGGGTACTGCCGGTTTTTGTGGGACAGGCCACCCGGGCCGTCAGCTTTGCCGAGAGCGGAGAGAAGGAATACATCGCCGGGCTGCGGCTGGGGCTCACCACCAACACCCAGGACACGGAGGGTGAGGTCCTGACCCAGGCCCCGGTGACGGTGGGGCGGCGTGAGCTGGAGGCGGTGCTGCCCCGGTTTACCGGGGAGATCAGTCAGATCCCGCCTATGTTCTCCGCCATCAAAATAAACGGGCAGAAGCTCTATGACCTGGCCCGGCAGGGCAAGGAGGTGGAGCGCAAGGCCCGAGCGGTGACGATTTTCGCCCTGGAGATCGTGGAGCAGGTGTCTGAAACGGACTATATTCTGCGCGTCTGCTGCTCCAAGGGCACCTATATGCGCACCCTGTGCCACGACATCGGCCTGGCCCTGGGCTGCGGAGGGTGCATGTATTCCCTGCGGCGCACCATGGCCGCCGGGTTCACCCTGGACGAGAGCGTGACATTGGAGCAGGTGCAGGAGGCGGGCGAGACGCTGCTGCGGCCTGCGGACAGCCTGTTTCGGGAGCACCCGGAATACCGACTGAAAACCGGGAAGCAGGAGGAGCGGTGCCGCAACGGCAATCCCTTTTTCATCAAGGAGACCCTGCCGGAGGGGACATACCGCATTTACGGCCGGGAGGGGGATTTCCTCTGCCTGAGCCGCTTGCAGGGAGACACCATGACCTCCCTGAAAAACTTTTTCGGAGTGTGAGAAATTTTGAACCAGACAGTCATTGCCCTGGGATTTTTTGACGGGGTGCATCGGGGCCACGGCGCCCTGCTGGAAAAAACCGTGCAGCGGGCCCGGGAATTGGGCGCGGAGCCGGTGGTATTCACCTTTGACCGGCCGCCGAAAGAAGTGGTGACGGGGAAGCCGGTGCTGCTCATCAACTCCCCGGAGGACCGGCGGGACCTGGTAAAGCGCCTGTACGGCATCGACCGGATCATCCTGGCCCCCTTTGACCGGGAGATGATGACCCTGCCCTGGGACGCCTTTGTGGAGCAGAAGCTGGTGCGGGATCTGAACGCCGTACACCTGGTGGCCGGCCACGACCACCGGTTCGGCCACAAAAACCAGGGGACGCCCCAGCTGCTGCAGGAGAAGTGCCGGGCGCTGGGCCTGGGCTGCGACATCATCCCCAAGGTGGAGGTAGACGGCATCACCGTCAGCTCCACCTACATCCGCCAGCTGGTGGAAAGCGGCGACGTGGAGCGGGCGGCGCACTTTTTGGGGCACCGCCACTGCATGACCCAGACCGTGGGCCACGGCCAGCGCATCGGCCGGACCATCGGCATTCCCACGGTGAACCTGGCGGTGCCGGGGCGTGTGCTGGTGCCCAAGCACGGAGTGTATGTGAGCCGGGTCTATCTGCCGGACGGCAGAAGCTATGCTGGCGTCACCAATGTGGGCACCCGGCCCACGGTGAGCGAAAGCGACGCCGTATCCGTGGAGACATTTTTGCTGGATTTCCAGGGGGACCTCTATGGGCAGCGGATCCGCCTGGAATACTGCCGGCGGCTGCGGGACGAGGTGAAGTTCGGGTCCCTGGAGCAGCTGCGGGACATGATCCGGAAAAACATTGAGCAGACCCGGGCATATTTCCGGGAAAACTGCATAGAATAAACATAGGCGCGGCGAAAATGAAAAATTTTCGCCGCGCTGCTTTTTCGCTGATTTCCCGACGATTTTCCCCCGGGGCGGCGGCCTACAATGGAGGCCAAAGGAGGGGATCGCGTGAAAAAGAGACAGGCCATCGCCCTGCCGCCGAAGCTAAAATCGGCGGCGGCGCGGCTGAAATGGCCGGCGCTGGGCTTTCTGCTGTGCGCCGGGCAGATGGGCGGGGTATACGCCCCCTTCGCCCTGGCCGCCGTGGCCGCGGCGGGGATCCGGCTGCCGGGACTGGCCGCCGTGATGGGCGTGGCCGGGGGCGCATTTGTATTTATGGATTTTCAGTCGGGCCTGCGGTGTACGGCGGCGGCCATTCTCATCTTTGCTGCCAACACGGCGCTGTATGACACGGCGCTGTACAAAAAGCCGTATTTCCGCCCGGCCTGTGCGGCGATCTTCTTTTTGCTGGTGCAGAGCATCTATCTGCTGGGCCGAGACGGGCAAAGCTGGCTGCTGGCCCTGTGTGCCGCCGCCGCGGCGGCGGGAGCGGCCTGGCTGTCGGTGATCCGACAGGGAAAATGGGCCGCACTGTGCGGCCTGGCCTTGGCAGCCGTACCGGTGACGGCCTTCTCCTTCTCCGTAGGTCGGGCGCTGATGATGGCACTGCTGCTGGCCCTGTGCCGGGGGTGCGGCATCTCCCAGTGCGCGGCGCTGGGGGGCTGCCTGGGCCTGCTGACGGACCTGACGGCGGCGCAGCCCACGGTATTCTACGCCGTGATATGGGGCGCGGGCGGCGCCATGGGAGGGCTGCTGCGGCGGCTGCCCCGGCCCGCCCAGGGTCTGTGCGCCGCGGGAGTATGCGGCGGGCTGAGCCTGCTGTTCGGCCAGGATGCCCTGCCGGTGACCCTGTGGGAAAGTCTGGCAGGGGCAGCGCTATACACATTTATCCCGGAAAGGCTGCTGCCCAGGCGGTACACCGCCGGAAAGCGAGCCGAAAACGCGCCCCAGCCAACCCCCTACGCCCGGCCGGCGGCGGCGCTGCGGGCCCTGTACGACAGCTTCTTCCGGGGGGAACAGCCCCAGCCCTCGGAGAACCCGTCGGTATTATTCGACCGGGCGGCCGATGAGGTATGCAGCGGGTGCGTGCTGCGCACGGACTGCTGGCAGAAGCATTACGGCGAGACCTACAGCGCCTTCAACGATGCCTGCCCCCAGCTGCTGCGCCGGGGACGGGCCGAAGCGGCGGACTTTCCGCTGCATTTTTCGTCCCGGTGCGTACACTTTCCGGCGCTGCTCCAGGCCATTGACCGGCAGGCCCACGACTATCTCCTGCGGCGGCAGTTTCACCGGCAGCTGCAGGAGGTACAGGCCAGCGCCCGGGAGCAATATGCCTGCTTTTCCGAGCTGCTGGACCAGGCGGCGGTGCCGGCGGCCGGCGGCAGCGGCATGGGCTACCGGGTCAGCTCCTCCCTGCGACCCCGGGCCGGGGAGCATCTGTGCGGCGACCAGGTGGAGCAATTTGAGGTGGGCGACGGGGTATATCTGCTGCTGTGCGACGGCATGGGCAGCGGACAGGAGGCCCACCGGGAGGCGGCCATGACCGCCCGGCTGCTGCGGCAGTTCCTGGAGGCAGGCATCCAGCCGGGACCGGCGCTGAAGACTCTGAATGCCGCCATGAAGCTGCGGGGAGAGACCCAAGGGGGCTTTTCCACCGTGGATCTGGCGGTGATGCAGCGGCAGAGCGGCTGCGTGGAGCTGTATAAATGCGGGGCGGCCCCCTCGTACCTCAAGCGGGGCGGCAGCGTGCGGCGGTTCTGCTCCGACGCGCCGCCCACGGGGCTGTCGGACTCGCCCCTGCCGCCGGATCAGGTACATATCCCGGTGCAGGCGGGGGACTATCTGGTGCTCATCAGCGACGGCATCGCCGACCAGAGCTGCGACGAGTGGCTGCTGAATCTGCTGGCCGGGTGGAACGGCCGCAGCGCGGACGAGCTGACGGCGCTGATCCTGGCGGAATCCCGGTGCAGAAAGGGCCTGGCGGACGACTGCGCTGTGGCGGTGCTGCACCTGCCCCCTGCGGGGGAGAACCGGAAAACCGCCGTGTGAGAGGGCGGCGGGGTGAGAAGCTGCAGGCGGGCCGATGTGGGCATCGGCCCCTACGCAGAGCCAGGGACTACATGCATTGGGCGGACAGAGGCGTCCGCCCCTACGCAAAGGCAAAATGCACTTTGCAGGCCCGGGCGGCGGGGTGTGGGCACCCCGCCCTACGGATCGCCTTGCAGATCTCGCCTGGGCCGCAATGACGGATTTTTTTCATAGCGCGCTGTGTGCGTTTTTGATGGTTTGACAGCGTATAATTTCCCAATTCTCTGCCCATACTGTGACTATCCGATCCAATGAAGGAGGGCAAAGAACTTGGTCAAGGGTATTTCCAGGCGGGTCATCGTGGTGGATTCTCCGGATCCCCGGGTGTTCGATCAGGCAATTTTTATTCTGCGCAACGATGTGCTGGAGGAGGACGGCGTATCCTCCCGGCAGCTGGTGGACCAGGCGGTCCGCATTGCCAAAAGCTATACCCGCTGCCAGGGGCTTCCCCCTCCCAAAAGGCACCGGTTGACACCGGCCATTGCCGCCATGCTGGGCGGCGGGCTCATGGGGCTGGTATGGTTAGTTGTGGCGCTTTTGTGATGCTTATTTGTGCTTTTCTACCATTTTTTCTCCTCACTTACGGGCGGCCTTACCGGTCGCCCGGCTTTTTTGCTTTTCGGCGGGAGATTTTTGTGCTATACTGGGGAAAACTGCGAAAAAGCGAGGAAACGCTATGTATATAGGCAATGTTTTTATCCCCAATCCCCTGGTGCTGGCCCCTATGGCAGGGGTGACAGACCTGGCCTTTCGCCGCACCTGCCGGGAACTGGGTGCGGGCCTGACGGTGACGGAGATGGTCAGCGCTAAGGCCCTGTGCTACCAGGACCGGAAAAGCCGGGGGCTGCTGAAAATAGGCCCGGGGGAGCATCCCGTCAGCGCGCAGATCTTTGGCAGCGACCCGGTCTGCATGGCCGAAGCGGCACAGATCGCCCGGGAGATCAGCGGGGCGGACATCATTGACATCAACATGGGCTGCCCGGTGGGGAAGGTAGTGTCCAACGGCGACGGCTCGGCCCTGATGAAGGACCCGGAAAAGGCGGCACGCATAGCTGAGGCGGTGGTGAAGGCCGCGGGGGTTCCGGTGACGGTGAAAATGCGCCGGGGCTGGGACAAGGGAAGCATCAACGCCGTGGAGCTTGCAAAAATGCTGGAGCAGGTGGGCGTGGCCGCGGTGGCCGTTCACGGGCGCACCCGGGCGCAGATGTACGCCGGGGCCGCCGACTGGGTGACCATCCGGCAGGTGAAGCAGGCGGTGAAGATCCCGGTGATGGCCAACGGGGACATCTTCGCCCCCCAGGACGCGGTGAAGATCCTGCAGTTCACCGGGGCGGACCTGGCCATGATCGGCCGGGGGGCCTTCGGGAATCCCTGGCTGTTCCAGCAGGCCCTGGCCGCCCTGGAGGGGCGGGAGATCCCCTCGCTGCCGCCCCTGGCCCACCGGTGCGACACGGCGGTGCAGCAGATCCGCTGGGCCGCAGAGGACAAGGGCGAGCACATCGCCATTCTGGAGGCCCGGAAACAGTACGCCTGGTACCTGAAGGGCGTGCCTCACGCCAACTACTACAAGGAGCAGATCGTGCGCATGAACACCCTGGAGGATGTGGACCGCATCACCGAGGGCATCAAGCGGGATCTGCGGTGAGACCGGATAGCACCCCCCGGTGCAGCGCTGATGGCGGCGCTGTACCGGGGGTTATCATTTGTTTGCGGCGCCGCCTGGATGCAAAAAACACGTTAAGAAACTGTCATTCTCCTGTTGAAAATTGACAAGGGCAGGCTTATACTGGGGATAAAGGTCGGACAAAGGGCTGTGCTGTGAGTAACTTTTGAACCTTTTCGTATTTGCAGGCCACCGCCGAAATTCGGTTTCGACAAAAAATAAAAGGGATCGAAAGGAGCATACAATGAACAAGCCCACCCAGGAGCCCCGCATTGAAAACGTCTACCAGCTGGAAGGACGGGTTCCCATCGCCAAGGCCATTCCCTTCGGATTGCAGCATGTGCTGGCCATGTTTGTGGCAAACGTGGCGCCGCTGATCATCATCGCATCGGTGGCCGTTTATAACGGCGAGGCCTTTACCGCCATCGAGACCGCACGACTGCTGCAAAACTGCATGCTCATCGCCGGCATCGGCACCCTGCTGCAGCTCTACCCTGTTTGGAAGATCGGCTCGGGCCTGCCCATCGTCATGGGCATCAGCTTTACCTTCCTGTCCGCCTGTCTGTCCGCCGCCGCGCAGGACTACGGCATCATGATCGGCGCCATCATCGTGGGCGGTATTTTCGAAGGCATTTTAGGCCTGACCGCTAAATATTGGCGCAGGATCATCTCCCCCATCGTCTCTGCGTGCGTTGTGGTCGCCATCGGTCTGAGTATCCTGAATGTGGGCGCTTCCTCCTTTGGCTCTTCCTCCGCTTATCCCTTGGGCTCCTGGCAGAATCTGCTGGTGGCGGCCATTACCCTGGCGGCCGCCCTCATTTTCCACACCACCCTCAAGGGCGTGGCCAAGCAGCTGTATGTGCTGCTGGGCATGATCGTGGGCTATATCGTCTCCATCTTCTTCGGCATGGTGGATTTCGGCGCTATGGGAGATACCATCCATGAATTGGGCGTGGTGGCCGTGCCGCAGCTGTTCGCCTTTACCCCCAAGTTCCAGGTGGGTGCGATCCTGTCCTTCTGCCTGGTGTTCGTCGTCTCTGCCGTGGAGACCATCGGCGACACCACCGCCTGCTGCACGGGCGGCCTGGGCCGGGATATTACGGCAAAGGAGGTCTCCGGCTCCCTGTGCGTGGACGGCTTTGCCTCCGCCCTGTCCGGCGGCGTGTTCGGCTGCTCCCCTATTACCTCCTTCAGCCAAAATGTGGGCCTCATTTCCATGACCCATGTGGTGAATCGCTTCACCATTATGTTCGGCGCCCTGGCTATGATCCTGGGCGGCCTGTTTCCACCCATCGGCGCGTTTTTCACCACCCTGCCTGACTGCGTGCTGGGCGGCTGCACGGTGATCATGTTCGGGTCCATCATGATGTCCGGCGTGCGAATGATGCACGACGCCGGGATGACCCAGCGCAACACCCTCATCGCGGCCACCTCCATCTGCCTGGGCGTAGGCGTGACGCAGGTGGACGGCTTCTTCGACCAGCTGCCGGCCTTCATCGGGGAGATCTTCGCCGGGAATATGGTGGCCGGTGTGTTTGTGGTGGCCCTGATTTTGGACATTTGTCTGCCCAAAGCCCCCAAGCACTATGACAGTATGTAAAGCGGATTTCCGCTTCCGCCCGCCCTCTGCGGCGGAGAACAGCCGGTAAATAAGGCCCCCTGAACGAGCTCCGGTGGAGCTCATTCAGGGGGCCTCTGCCTTATAGATCAGTAATCCACCTTCATCAGGCACAGGCCCTCCGGAGGGGCGGTGGGGCCGGCCAGCTTGCGGTCTTTGCCGTCCAGGATCTCCTGCACATAGGCCGGCTCCCAGCGGCCCCGGCCTACCTCCAAGAGGGTGCCCGCCAGGATGCGGACCATGTTCTGCAGAAAGCCGGTGCCGTGGAAGGTGAAAATGATGCGGTCCTTGCGGCGCTCAATCTGGATGCTGTCCACCAGGCGGACGGTGGATTTTTTCATCCGGGGGTTGCCGCAGAAGGAGCGGAAATCGTGCTCGCCCCGGAGAATTTCCGCCGCCCGGCGCATTTTTTCCACATCCGGGGAGAAGTCCAGCAGCGTCACATACTTGCGGTCGAACACGGGCTTCACGGGGCCATCGAAGCAGGTATAGCGGTAGGTCTTGCCCAAGGCGTTGTAGCGGGCGTGGAAGCGGCCAGAGGCTTCCTTCACCTCCCGGACGGCGATGGAGTCGGGGAGGTAGCGGTTCATATAGTCCCGGATCTCCTCCGGGGACTGGCGCACGTCCAGGCGGACGCTGGCCACCATGGCCCGGGCGTGGACCCCGGCATCGGTGCGGCCGGCGCCGATGATGTCCACGGGGTGGCCCTGGAGCCGCTCCAGGACGGTCTCCAGCTTGCCCTGGATGGTCTCCTTATCCGGCTGATGCTCCCAGCCGAAAAAGCGGGTGCCGTCGTAGGCCAGTGTTAATTTATAATTTTTCTCCATAAAATACCCCCCTGCTTTTGCTATAATCATAGCAGAAACAGAGGGGTTTGAACAGCCTTATTTTACAGCCAGCCCATGAGCTTGACAAAGCTCCACAGGAGCTTGCAGCCGTAGAAGATGATCACTGCGCCGCAGACCTTATTGATGATATTGAGGATCTTCTCGTTGAACTTGCTGCCCAGCAGGGAGACCACCGTGGACAGGGTCAAGAACCAAAGGATCGAGGCGCTGCCGAAGCCGAAGATGAAGGGCAGATCGCCTCCGGCAGGAAGGCTGGCCCGGAAAGCACCCAGCATCATGGTGCCGTCAATGAGGGCCTGGGGGTTCATCCAGGTGACCACAAAGGCAGTGGTGAACAGCTTCCAAATGGGGATATTCACGTCCTTGCCGCCCTCCAGGCTGGCCTTGGCGCGCAGGAGGCCGATGCCGATATAGATAACGATGAGGCTGCCCAGGCCCAAAATGACCTTCTGCAGCCATGGCACCGCCTGCATCAAGGCTCCCGCGCCCAAAAAGCACGCGACGCCCAGGGAAACATCCCACAAAATGACGATGAGAGCCGTGATATACACCCGGCTGCGCTTTTGCGTCAGGGCGGAGTTGATGACAAACAGGTTTTGCAGGCCGATGGGGGCCACATAGGCAAGGCCCATGGTGAGGCCCTGGAGATAGATGTTCATAATTTCCTATTTACTCCTCTTTTCTTACTTGGTATAATCAGTATAGAGCATTTCGGGAAAATTGCAAGAACGCAGATTATCCTGTGTAAGTAAGGAGGAGCTTACCTATGGCCCACTATGAGTGCCCCTGCATGGAAAAATGCCCTCTGCACCACGCCATGCTGCTCATCGGCGGCAAGTGGAAGGTGCAGATCCTGTGCGCTGTGTGCAACGCCGGGTCCATCCGCTACAACGCCCTGCGGGGAAAGCTGGACGGGGTGAGCAACACGGTGCTGTCGTCGGCGCTGAAGGAGCTGGAGCGGGACGGGCTCATTGAGCGGCAGGAGTTTTTGGAGGTGCCGGTGCGGGTGGAATACCGCCCCACAGAGCGGTGCCGGACGCTGCTGCCCATTTTGGAGGCTCTGTCGGACTGGGCAGAGGAAGACATGAAATGAGGTGTCTAACATGGCAGATCTGCAGACAGATGTGCGCTATATAAAGGGCATCGGCGAGGCACGGGCCAAGGCGCTGGCCAAGTTGGGCATCGGCACACTCCAGGACCTCATCGCCTATTTTCCCCGGCGGTACGAGGACCGCACCATGACCCGGGCCATCCGGGAATTGGAGATCGGGGAGACGGTGTGCGTCCGGGCCATGATCGCCCAGGATCCCACGGCCAGCCGCATTTCCGGCGGGCGCACGGTGGTGAAGGCCCGGGCCGTGGACGAGAGCGGGGCCCTGGACCTGACCTTTTTCAACCAGGAATACCGGAAAAACAGCCTGCACCGGGGGGAGACCTACATTTTCTGCGGTAAGGTGGAGGGGAACCTGCTGACCCGGCGGATGACGAATCCCATTGTGGAATCCGAGGGACGGCAGGTGCTCACGGGGCACATCGTGCCCATTTACCCCCTCACCGCCGGGGTGAGCCAGGGGCTCTTATACAAGGCCGTGGGCCAGGGGCTTAATGCGTGCCGGCACCTGTTGGCGGACTGCCTGCCGGACACCGTGCGGCGGGAGCACAGCCTCTGCCACAGCGGGTACGCCTATGAGAACATCCACTTTCCGGCGGACGCAGAGGCTTTGGCCCTGGCAAGACGGCGGCTGGTGTTCGAGGAGCTGTTTCTCCTGTCCTGCGGGCTGCAGATGCTGCGCTCCCGGCGGGTGGATGTGGCGGGGCCGGCCTGCGAGAATGCGGACATGGAGGAGTTTTACGCCGCCCTCCCCTTCCCGCTGACGCGCGCCCAGCGGCGGGCCATTTCGGAGGCGGTGGCGGACATGACCTCCGGGCGGCCCATGAACCGGCTGTGCCAGGGGGACGTGGGCAGCGGCAAGACCATGGTGGCGGCAGGGTGTATCTGGTTCGCCGCCCGGAGCGGGTGGCAGTCGGCCCTGATGGCGCCCACGGAGATCCTTGCCCGGCAGCACTATGAAAACCTGGCGCCGCTGTTTGAAAAATTCGGGCTGCGGTGCGCCCTGCTCACCGGGTCCACGAAAGCAAAGGAGCGGCGAGAGATATTGGGAAATTTGGCCTTGGGGGCCATTGACCTGTGCATCGGTACTCACGCGCTGCTGACGGAGGACGTAACTTACGCGCGGCTGGGGCTGGTCATCACCGACGAGCAGCACCGCTTCGGCGTGAACCAGCGGGCGGCCCTGGGGCAGAAGGCGGAAAATCCTCACATGCTGGTGCTGTCCGCCACGCCCATTCCCCGGACGCTGGCGCTTATTATCTACGGCGACCTGGATGTGTCGGTGATGAACGAGCTGCCCCCGGGGCGGCAGAAGGTGGACACCTTCGCCGTGGACGAGAGCTACCGCCAGCGGGTGAACAAATTCATCCGCAAGCAGGTGGAAGCGGGGCACCAGGTGTTCATCGTGTGCCCGCTGGTGGGCCAGGAGGACCAGCTGCCCGACGAGCGGAAGGCCGCCGCGGCCTATGCCAAAGCTCTGCGGGAGGAGGTATTCCCGGACCTGCGGGTCTGCCTGCTCCACGGAAAGATGAAGCCCAGGGAAAAGGAAAAGGTCATGGAGGACTTTGCCGCCGGAAACGGGGACATTCTGGTGTCCACCACGGTGGTGGAGGTGGGCGTGGATGTGCCCAACGCCACCTGCATGGTGGTGGAAAACGCCGAGCGCTTCGGCCTATCGCAGCTGCACCAGCTCCGGGGCCGGGTGGGCCGGGGCCAGGCGAAAAGCTACTGCATCCTGCTGTCGGACCATCCCACGGAGGAGACGAAGCGGCGGCTGAAGGTGATGACGCGGACCAACGACGGCTTTGAAATCTCCCGGGAGGACCTGGCCATCCGCGGGCCCGGCGATTTCTTCGGCCAGCGGCAGCACGGACTTCCGGCGCTGAAAATTGCGGACCTCAGCTGCGACATGGCGCTATTGGACGAGGCCCAGCAGGCGGCCAAGGGCTGGATGGCGGACGATCCCACGCTGGAAAGGCCCGAGAGCGGGCCGCTGCGGGAGCGGATCGAGACGCTGTTCGCGGTGAACGCGGAGGGGATGAACTGAAAAACCTGGCGAAAAAACTTCGTTTTTTCTGCCAAAGGGCTTTTTGATACGATGAAAAATGCACGGAAAGAGTTTCCTTTCCGTGCATTTTTTATAGGTGTTTCTTGCGGCTGCGGCCCAGGGCCAGGAGGGCTGCGGCGGCCAGGGCGGCGCACAGGGCATAAGGGGCTGCGCCGCTGTCACCGGTGACGGGCTGGGCGGTCCCTGGCCGGAGCGTCACCGTCAGCAGGCCGTCTGACTCCATGGGCGGCAGCCGGTAGCTGCCCCCTTGCAGGGCCCGGGTCACATCCTGACCGTTGTAGTCGGCCCGCTTTAGGACGGTCCCCGCCGGGAGACGGAGGGTCAGGGTGGGGCTTTGGTGCCGGGGAACGGTGATACAGTCTCCGTTTTTATAGGATACACCGTCCACCGTTACCCGGACGCCCGCATCCAGGGCCAGGGTCAGGGTGTGGGTGGAGGGCACCTGGGCAGTGAGAGTGGTGTCCGCCGCCCAGGACCGGCCCGGCAGGGCCAGCAAAACAGCCGCCAGCAGGGTCAGCAGCAGGGAGGCCGTTTTCTTGTTCATGCAGGCCGCCTTTCGCCTCATCCGGAGACCACTTCGGCGGTGAAGGTGATGGTGGCAGAATAGTCGCCGGCCAGGGCCTTGCCCCAGTCAGTGCTGGAGATGGTCACCACGGTTTCGTTCCCCGTCCCTTCATATCCATTGCTTGTATTGGTAGTTTTTCCATGGATTTTAACAAATTCTGAAACATCACCTGTTACCTTTCCTTCAAAAACTATGGAATCATCAGACTTTACAATAACAGGCAGGTATTTATCACCTTTAAAGCTTGATGATCTCAGCCCAACAGTGAAGGGAATCTTTGTAGCAACGGTTTCCGACGCGAAAGCATCATAAGTCAGTGTGACTTTTAGATTCTTTCCTTCCGCAAAGCCTGTGCCATCGGTTACACTGATACTGCCGATGTTGGTTTCCGTTGCACCGAAGGGAATCTCCTGGTCCGCCGGGATGTTCAGGGTGTAGGTGGCGGCGGGAACGGTGGTCGTAAGGGTGGTGGTGTTGGCGGCGAAGGCCGGGACAGCCAGGGAGGCGGCCAGAGCCAGGGCCAGCACCAGGGTGGTAAGCTTTTTCATGGTTGTTTCTCCTTTTCATTTTTTATTGAACCCAGAGGGTCAATTTCGTTTCGGCGCCGTTGAGGGGCGTTTTCTCCCGGTCCAGGCGGAAACAGGCGTAGCGCAGGGTGGCCTCGGGATAGGTGCCCGGGTCCAGGGGCCGGGAGAGGGTGATAGGGGCGGAGGTTTTGCCGGGCTTTATGAGGTCCGACTGCCAAAGGAGGGTATCATCCGCCAGGTACAGGGAAATCTGAAAATAGCAATGGTTTTCTGCAGGGTTGGGCAGGCGGAGGGACTGCTTTTTGGCCCCGGCCTGCAGGGTAAGCGCCTCGTAGCCGGGAATGGCGATCTGCGCGGGGCTGTCCTCCTCCACCGGAGCGGGCGGCTCCGGGGTGGTGCGGCCACGCAGGAAAAACAGCGCGGCCAGCATGGCCAAGGCCGCCAGCAGCAAAACCAAGGGCCAGCGGCGGCGTGCGGCGGCCCGTTTTCCTCTTCTCATGGCTTTTGGCAGGTCACCGCCCACTGGCGGAAGTTTTTGCATCTTTGGTCGCATTTACGCTGGACATCTATGAAGCGGCTTTCCCGGCACAGGCAGTTGCCGTATCGTTCGTATCGGGTCTGCATCTGCCCGGCATTGCCTTTGGGGCCGAGGCTGCGTTGCCCGCCCCAGTATTCGCAATTGGCGCAGATGACTCTGGTCGACTTGCTAATCATATTCCCACCCTTTCTTCCACCATATAGGAACTTTTCTTCCTATAAAATACACCTTTTCCTCCTACTTGTCAAGGAATATAGGAGGTAAAATTCCTATATATGATGCAGGAGTGGAAGAATGATGCTGTTATTTGACATGATGACAATTGGAAACCGACTGCTGGCGGCCCGGAAGCGGCTGGGGATGACCCAGGCGGAGGTAGCCGAGCGGGCCGGGCTCTCTGACCGCACCTACGCCGACATCGAGCGAGGCGGGGTGAATATGCGGATAGAGACATTTCTGCGCATTTGTCAGACCCTGTCTGTCTCCCCGGACGATATTTTGACGGAGGAGCGCGCCTCAACGGCTCTGCAGCAGGAGGAGCTTTTACGGCAACTGGATCGCTGCAGCCCGGCGCAGCAGAAGACGGCTCTGCGGCTTTTGGAGGTGTATCTGCATTCCCTGTGAGGGAGTGAGACGCCCTTGCTCCGGGAGGCGGCGCGTGGTATACTAAGGGGGCACGATACGATCTTTGCCGGGAAGGAGGGCGCGGGATGACGAAGGACGAATTGCGGGAGAAGGCCAATGACTTGCCGCTGGCGCCGGGGGTCTATCTGATGATGGACAGCGGCGGGCAGGTGATTTATGTGGGCAAGGCCAAGAAGCTGAAAAACCGGGTGAGCCAGTATTTCCAGGACACCGCCTCCCACAACAGCAAAACGAAAATGATGGTGTCCCAGGTGGATCGGTTTGACACCATTCTGGTGCGGTCGGAGTTTGAGGCCCTGGTGCTGGAAAACTCCCTCATCAAGCGCCACATGCCCCGGTACAACATCCTCCTAAAGGACGACAAGGGCTATCCCTTTGTGCGCCTGGATAAGGGCGTGGAGTACCCCCGGTTTTCCCTGGTGAGCCGGGCGGAGGAGGACGGGGCCCGGTACTTCGGGCCCTTTGGCGGACGGCGGGAGACCAGGCTGGCCATTGAGGCGGTGTGCGGGGCGATGAAGCTCCCCACCTGCGGCCGGAAATTTCCACGGGACATCGGGAAAGAGCGGCCGTGCCTCAACGAACACATCGGCAAATGCGACGGGTTCTGCCGCCCGGATGGGCCGGGGCAGGAAGAATATCAGCGGCGCATTGAGCAGGCGGCGCGGATCTTCAGCGGCCACTACCGGGCCCTGACCCGGGAGATGCAGCAGGAGATGGAGCAGGCGGCGGAGGAGCTGGATTTCGAGCGGGCCGCCGCCCTGCGGGATCGCATCCGGGCGGTGAGCGTGCTGGGCAAGACCCAGGGGGTCATCGCCGGGGTGTGCGCCGACACGGATGTATGGGGCCTGTACCGGGGGCAGGTGCGCTGGGGCTTCGGCGTGCTGCACCTGGAGGAGGGCAGCCTCCTGGGCCGGGAGGTGAAGGTGCTCTCCGCCGGGGCCGAGGAGGACGAGGGAGAGACCCTCTCCGCCGTGCTGCGGCAATACTACGCGGGCCGGGGCGCGGCGCCCAAGGAGATCTGCGTGGCGGCCCTGCCGGAGGACGCGGAGGCCCTGGAGGAGCTGCTGAGCCGGGACTGCGGCCACAGGGTGAGCCTGCGGGTGCCCCAGCGGGGCCAGCGGGCGGAGCTGCTGCGCATGGCCCAAAACAACGCCCGGGAGGAGACGGAGCGCATCACCTCCGAGACAGAGCGGGTGAACAAGACCCTGGAGCAGCTGGGCGCCCTGGCGGGGCTTTCCGCCGGGCCCCACCGCATCGAATCCTACGACATTTCCAACACCGGCAGCGCCGACATGGTGGCCTCCATGGTGGTTTTCCAGGACGGGAAGCCCCTGAAGCGGGACTACCGCAAGTTCCAGGTGAAGACCCTGGACCACCCGGACGACTACGCCGCCATGCGGGAGATTTTAGGCCGGCGGCTCCAGCGGTATCTGGACGGGGACGAGAAATTCAGCCCGCTGCCGGACCTGATCTTAATGGACGGCGGCCAGCAGCATGCCGCCGTAGCGGAGCAGGCCCTAAGGGAAAAGGGTCTCTCCGTACCGGTTTTGGGCATGGTGAAGGACGACAAGCACCGGACCCGGGCGCTGATGACGGCCCAGGGCCGGGAGCTGGGCATCCAGCAGAGCCCGCCGCTGTTCGCCCTGGTGGGACGTGTGCAGGAGGAGGTCCACCGGTTCGCCATCACCTACCACCGGAAAAAGCACAGCCGCAGCGCCGTGCGGTCCCGGCTGGAGGGCATCCCCGGACTGGGAGAGGTGCGGCGGAAGAAGCTGCTGCAGCAGTTCGGCACGGTGAAGGCCGTGATGCAGGCGGAGCTGCCGGAGCTGGAGGCGGCCCTGCCCAAGACCGTGGCCCAGGCGGTGTATGAGCGGTTCCACGGGGAAGAAAGCAAATAAAAGTGCGAAAAAATGACCGCCGGAGGCGGTCATTTTTTTGAGATGGGAGCGGGGCGGACAGGGGCGTCCGCCCCTACAAAAGGGGATCACGGATCGCCACACCGGTCACTGGTGCGCAATGGCAGGGCGTTTACAGGGGCGTTATTTCTCCTCCTTGGGCAGGACCAGATTCAGAAAAACAGCCATGAGGGTGGCGATGACCACCGGGGACTTGCCGAAGATGGTGGTGACGGCCTCGGGAAACTGGGCCAGGGCGGCGGAAGCCTGGGAGATGCCCACGCCCAGGGCCGCAGACAGGCCCACGATGGTGGTATTGCGGGCGGTGATGCCCTCGGCGGCGATGAGCTTCATGCCGGTCATGGCGATGGTGGAAAATACCGCCACGGTGGCCCCGCCCAGGACGCACTGGGGAATGGTGGTGAGCACGGCGGAAAACTTCGGCACCACTCCTGCCAGGAGCAAAAAGCCGCCGGTGAGGGCAAAGACCCAGCGGTTGACCACCTTATTGGTGGCCACGATGCCTACATTCTGAGAGTAAGTGGCCGTAGGCAGGCCGCCCAGCAGCGCCGTTAAAACATTGGAAACGCCATAGGCCACAATGCCGCCCTGGAGCTCCCGGGTGGTGGGCTCCCGATCCATGCCGCCCACGGTGGTGGCGGTAAGGTCGCCGATGGCCTGGATGGAATTGATGGCAAACAGCAGACCCAGGGCCACGCAGCCGGAGAGCTCAAAGGTCACGCCGAAGGGCACGGGCTTGGGCAGGGAGAACCAGGAGGCCCCGGCGATGCCGGAGAGGTCCACCATCCCGGCCACCAGCGCCACGGCGTACCCGGCCAGGATGCCCAGGAGGATGGAGGCCAGCTTGCAGATGCCACGGCCATGATTGGTCAGCAGCATCACCACCGCCAGGGTGAAGGCGGCGATGGCCCAGTTTTGCCAGGAACCGTAGACCAGGGCCGCGGTGAGACCCCGCTCCTCCACCACGGACTGATAGGTATTGGCGGCGCCGCCGGCCATGTAATTGATGGCCGTGGGGTAAAGGGACAGGCCGATGGTGAAGACCACCGTGCCGGTGATGACCGGCGGGAAAAGGCGGCGGATAGGCTTTATGAAAAGGCCCACCAGGGTGGCAATGACGCCGCCCACGATCATGGCCCCGGCCACGGCGGCCATGCCGCCCTTACCGGTGGCAATGGCCTGCATACTGGGCAGATACGCGAAGCTGACGCCGAAGATCACCGGCAGGCCCGCACCAAACCGCCCCCCGATGGGAAACAGCTGCAAAAGCGTTGTAACGGCGGACATCACCAGGGACGCCTGGATCAGCAGCACCTGCTGGGTATGGGTGAGCCCGGCGGCATTGGCGATGATGATGGCGGGGGTGACGCAGCCCACGATCATGGCAACCAGGTGCTGCAGGGCCATGGAAACGGTGACGCCCACCGGGGGCAGCCCCCGATACCGGAACAGCGCCTGGGGATCGGCGGTAATTTTTTGCATGATGGGGTCTCCTTTGCAAGGGATTTGCAGGGATCTATATAGGAAGTATAACACATTTTTAACGGGCAAAACAAGGCTTTCCATAAAACACCACCCCCAACTCTGCGTTGGGGGTGGTGCCGTTATTCTTTGCGGGTGTTGTTACTCATCCGGATTATCGCGCAGGTATTGCAGGCGCTTCCAGGCCCGGCGGGCCACCAAGAATCCGCCGATGGCCAGCACGGCGCACAGGAGGCCCAGCAGGACCATCCACCACTGGAAGGCCGTTACCTCGCAGAGATAGGCGAAAATGCGGTAGGCCGCCAGCACCGCCACTATGCCCGCAAGCAGCAGGCCCACCAAAAGATCGGTTTTGGTGCAGGTATCGATACGCTTCACGATATTTTCCTCCCCGGGCCGCGGCAGGCGGCAGTATTTGCCATGCAATTATAACAAAGAGGGAAAAACGCTGTCAATAGACATCAGCCCTTTTTCCGGTACAGAATGGCAATACCCAGGCCCAGGGCCATCACAGCGGCGCTGGCAACGAGCAGCCATTTGCCGTTTTCGTCCAGGGCAAAGGATCCCGTCTGCGTCGGCTGGCTCTCTGCGGGCTGGGTCTGATCGCCCTGGGGGGCGGCCGGCTGGTCGGACGGGGCGGTGCTGCCATCGGGCAGAGCGGGCGGCTCTGCGCCGGTATCGCTGTCACGGTCAGGCGGGGTGGGGCGGTCGGCGGTATCGCCGGGGGTGCTGTCCTCCCCGTCCGGACGGGTGGGGAGATCGCCGGAGGGCTGGAAATCGGTATCGCCATCCGGGGGTGTGGGGGGCGTGGCGTCGGAATCGCCGGGTCTGCCGCTCGCGGCATCCGCATCACCGGGAGCGCCCCGGTCATTCATACCGCCGCCCATGCCGCCGGGGACGCCGCCCTGGCCCATGCCGCCGCTGACACCGTAGGTAGCGGCCACCTGGGTGAGGGTGACCTCCTGGGAAGCAGTCCCCAGGTTCAGAGTGTAGGTGCTGCCGGTCTGCATTTCGGGACAGCTGACCAGCACGGCGGAGAAACTGTTGGGGGCGGTGTAGGTGAGCAGGGTCTCACCGCCGGCATCTTGCAGGGTGATCTCCGTGCCCGCCGCCTGGGTGGTGCCGGCGTAGAGGAGGGAGGGCTGGGCGGAGGTCTCGGACATGGTCTCCAGCATGCTGGAGCCGCCGCAGGCCACCACGGTGCCGCCGTTGATGCGGCAGACGCCGCCGTTCTCACTGCCGTAATCCAGGGCGCAGTTGCTGCCGTCGCCCACCAGGCTGATATAGACACGCCCGCCGTTTATGTCGATATTGCCGTTGGAGTCGATGCCGTCGGCATCCCGGCCGGAGGGGTTCAGCAGGGTGACGGTGCCGCCGTTTATGGTGACGCTGGGGAGACTGCCATCGGCGGTCTCCGTGCCGCAGGCGTTGATGCCGTCATCGGTGGAGGTGACGGTGACAGTGCCGTCCTCCATGAGGATCTCCAGGGCCTCGATGCCCTCGTAGCAGCTGGTGACCGTGATGCTGCCGCCCAGGATGGCGATGGAGGTATCGCTGTGAATGGCATCGTCCCCGGCATTCAGCGTGAGGGACGCGCCGGTGATATGTAGGCTGTCATTGACATGGATGGTGTCCGAAGGGGCGGTGACGGTGATGGTGCCGCCGGTGATGCGCAGGCTGTCATTGGCGGCGATGCCGTGTTTATAGGCGGCGGTGACGGTGAGGGAGCCGGAGCCGTTGATGGTCAGGTCGTCGTGAGAGAAGATGGCGCCGTCGGTCTTATCCGCCAGGGCGGCGGCACTGTAGGTCTCGCCGGAGGTAAGGGCGTTTTCCGTGCCGTCGGCCAGGGTCAGGAACACCTTATCCGCCTGATTGACACGGATCGCGGCATCGTCGGAGCAGGTGATGGACACGCCGTTTAGGCGGATGAACACCTTGGCGTTTTTCCCGGCGTCCACCACAAGGCTGCCGTCCGTGAGGGTGCCGCTGACGTCGTAATACCCGGCGGCGGAGATGGTGACGCTGCCGCCGTTTGCATAGGCGCCGGGACCGCTGACGGTGGCGGTATCGCCGTTTAAGGTGATGGTGGTAGTGGCTGTCCAGTCGGTGTTCTGATCGTTGGAGGTAAAATACTGGGAGGACTCGTTTCCCTCCGCGTCCTCATCCCGGACGACCCGGATGCCCAGTTTTTCGCCGTTCATAAACAGCACCGTGACGACCAGGGCCAGAGCAAGCACCACGGCGCATACGGCGGAAAAATGCTTGTTTGTGGACATAGAACGTCTCCTTTAGCCCATGTACTCGCCGTTGTAGCTGACCAGCACGGCGCTGGCAACGCCGGGGATCTGCGTCAGGGCGTTGACAAAGTCGGTGTTTTCGTCAGCCAGGCGGATCTCGGCGTTGAGCTCCACGGCGGCGCCCCGGACGGTCTTACTCTTGACGACGCACTTTTTCACCTTGCCCTGAAGGAAATCCACGGCGTGCTTTTCGGCATCCTGGCTGTCGCAGTGGAGGACCACCATGTAGGGGGACACATGGCTCTTTCTATTGGCGAAAATCAGCAGCACCAGGCCAATGAACACGCTGCCGAATACCGCCAGGGGGATCATGCCGGCGGCCAGGACAATGCCCGCGGCAATGGCCCAAAAGAGGAAGGCGATGTCCAGGGGCTCCTTGATGGCCGTCCGGAAACGGACGATGGACAGGGCGCCCACCATGCCGAGAGAAAGCACCACGTTGGAGGTGACGGCCAGGATAACGAAGGTGGAGATCATGGTCAGGCCCACCAATGTCACGCCGAAGCTGGAAGAATACATGACCCCGGCATAGGTCTTGCGGTAGATGAGGAAAATAAACAGGCCGATGGCAAAGGACAGGCCCAGGGCCAGGACCATGTCCAGGACGGAGACGCTGGTAACGTTCTCCAGGAAGCTGGATTTGAAAATGTCGGAAAAGGTCATAATGGGTTCTCCTTTTTTGGTTTTTTAAGGGGGTGGGTTGCGGATTGCCACAACCAGTCTGCGGACTGGTCTCGCAATGACAGGGTTTTTGCATGGGGTGCAGTGGAAATCCGGGTCGGGTCGTCGGGGAAATCGGCGAAGCGCTGCCAGTGGCAGAAGAAGCGAGACGGTTTCGAGGAAGTGCCCCGATTGGCAGGCACGACGGTGCCTGGGAATCCGCTGGCACGACGGTGGGCAACCGCCGACCCCTACGGATGGGATTGTAGGGGCGGACGCCTCTGTCCGCCCAGGGTAATGTTTCCTTGGCGTGCGTAGGGGAGGGGTTCTACCCCGCCCGCGGGAGGGGCAGAGCCCCTCCCCTACGGGTGCGGTGGGGTATTTATCCGTACATCCGGCAGGCGGCGTATTTGGAAAAGGCACTGGTTCTGGTAGTGGGCACCTGCACCAGGTCCCGGATCACCGTGGGGAGGTATTCGTCCCACTTTACCTCCAGTATGGCCGGGGCATCCCCGGCGGGGATAGTGGGGCAGCGGAAATCGAAGAAGTCTGTGGACTTCAGGCCCGTGCGGATGTCATAGTCCAGTGTCACCCGGACATTGCCGGGGGCAAAGACAAAGGGCTCCCGGGTATAGTCTACAATGGTCATGGGCCGCAGGCCCCGGGTCTGCATCTTCCACCGCAGCTCCTGCACCAGGGGCGCGGGGTCGGCGGCCAGAGCCTGGAGATCGCAGGTGAGCAGCGCCTGGGCCTGGGGACGGGTGAGGTGGGTCTGCTCCTTGGCGCACAGGCCGCCTACCTTGCTCTTTTTCTCCAGCACCAGGTAGCTGTCGTCGCCGTTATAGCAGCGCAGGCGAAACTTCTCCCGGCGGCTGACGCCGTCCAGCTTCTCCCGCAGGGCCGTGTCCCGGAGGTCATCGAAATACAGGCTGCGGACAAAATAACGGCCGTCCCGGGCGTGGGGGTCCGGGGTCATTACGGCTGAAAGACGCTGGCGCAGGCACAGGACATCAAAGGCGCTGACCTCGTGTTTCCACTCGTGACGATATTGCAAGGGGATCACTCCTTTCCTTGTTGTTGGGGGCAGTATACGGAGCGCACCTTAGAATAAGTTTAAAAAAATGAAAAATTTATATAAAAAATCTCCGTCCCGTGGGACGGAGATTTTTTGTGCTGGTATGAAATTATTTTGAAAATCGTCAGAACAGCAGCGCCCAGCCCAGGAAGCCCAGGCAGGCCACCGCACCGGTGAACAGCAGCACGATCACCAGATAGCCCATGATGTCGCGGGCAGAGAGCTTGGCAATGCCCAGGGCCGGCAGAGCCCAGAAGGGCTGGATCATGTTGGTCCACTGGTCGCCCCAGGCAATGGCCATAGCAGTGCGGCCGGCCTCGATGCCCATTCTTGCGCCGGCAGGCATCATGATGGGACCCTGGACCGCCCACTGGCCGCCGCCGGAGGGAACGAAGAAGTTCACGATACCGGCTGCCAGGAAGGACAGCATGGGGAAGGTGACATTGTTGGAAATATCCACGAAGAACTGGGAGATGACGCCCGCCAAGGATGTGCCCTGGTCATTGGTGGCCACCATCATGCCCATGATGCCCGCATAGAACGGGAACTGCAGCAGGATACCGGCGGAACCGGCGGCGGCATCGGCAATGGCGTCCACATAGCGGCGCAGGTCGCCGTGGAGCAGCAGGCCCAGGAACAGGAAGATCATGTTCACGATGTTCAGGCCCAGGGTAAAGCCGTTCTTCACGAAGTAGTAAACAATGTAAGTAAAGCCCAGGATAACGGTGATGATCCACAGGATCTTGGAGTGCTCCATCTTCTCGGCGGGGGTGTCCTTCACATAGGTCCGCTCCTCCTCATCTACCAGCAGGGCAGGATCCACGGTGACGGTGTGCTCCTTATCCGGGTGCATGGCGTAGTTGATGAGGGGCATGAGAATCAGGATCACGGCGCACATAATGAGGTTCATGGGGTGGAACACCGTTTCGGTGATGGGCGCCTGATAGGTCACATCACCAAAGGCTTTGCCGGCCACCAGGTCCAGGGGGATGGAGCCGGACAGGCCCGCGTGCCAAATAACAAAGCCGGAGTAGGCGGAGGCGATGAGCAGAGGATAATCCACCGTGGGAACGCGGCGCACCACTTCCTTGGCCAGCAACGCACCGATGACCAGGCCGAAGCCCCAGTTCAGCCAGCAGCAAATGGTGGACACGAAGGTGGTGACCAGAATGGCCTGCTTATTGGTGTGGCACAGACCGGCCACAGCGCGCAGCGCCTTCTTGCAGGGACGGGCGGAGGCCATGGCAGAACCAAAGACCAGGACCAGGGCCATCTGCATGGAGAAGGCCAGCAGATTCCAGAAGCCGCCCTTGGCATCGCCCCACGCAGAAATGATCTGGATGGGACCCATGCCGGTGGCGCACATGGCGCCTACGAACACGACCAGGGTCAGGATGATGGCGAACAGGAATGCGTCGGGCAGCCAGCGGTTAACGACGCGCACACAGCCATTGGTGAATTTCTTAAACACAGCGTCACTCTCCTTTTTCTACACAACAAACAATTTTTCCTCGCCGATCTATTAGACGGGGTTGATAATATTTTAACGCGGTGCGCCGTGAGAATCAACTCCAATTACGGTTTCTTAACAGCCTCGTCTGTAGAATTTTTGTCAAACTTTCTGTGCAGTTTGACTATTATGCGGAAATTTTATTAGTTATTATTTGTGGAATTAGAGAGTATTTTTAGAATTTACCGTGAACGGTCTTTTAAAGACGGATATTTCTCCCGCCCGTTCTGCGGCGGCAGGCGCTGTGTTACAAAATGGAAACAGAATTGTTACCCTTATGGAGTTGAAGGGCGGCGCACTATCACTTATGATAGGTGCAGTGCCCGGCGGCGCAGGTGTGCCGGTATCCGGGCCAAAACTATGGAAGACAGGAGTTTTCCCCGTGAGCTTTTCCGATCTGCAATTTTTGTTTTATTTTCTGCCGCTGTTTTTGGCGGTTTATTATTTGCTCCCCCTTCGGTTTAAAAACGCGGTCCTGGTACTGGGCAGCGCGGCGTTCTATTTTTGGGGAGCGGGGACCCGGGACGCGCTGCTGCTGGGCGTTGTCATCCTGCTGCACTACGGCCTGGCCCGGCTCATGGCCGGAAGGGGCCGGACCCTGCGCCGGGCCCTGCTGGCCGCAGCCCTGGTGGCGGATCTGCTGTGCCTGGTATACTTCAAATACGCCGCTTTCTTCCTGGAAAACTGGAACGCTCTGACCGGTCAGGCCCTCTCCCTGCCCCGGATCGCCCTGCCCTTAGGCGTGAGCTTTTACCTCTTTCAGAGCATGGGCTACCTGGTGGACGTATACCGGGGCGGGGACCCGGAGCGGAACGTCATCGACTACGCCGCCTTCACCCTGGCTTTTCCCCAGCTGACCATGGGGCCCATCCTGCGCTGGCGCGACTGGCACGGCCCGCTGAAGGAGCGGGCCATCCGGCGGCAGGAGGTGCTGGCGGGCCTGGAATACTTTATTGTGGGCCTGGGCTGCAAGGTGCTGCTGGCCGACCAGCTGGCAGCCCTGTGGGCGGCCATGGAGCGCATCGGGTACGAATATCTCTCCACACCCCTGGCCTGGCTGGGGGCAGTGAGCTACAGCCTGCAGCTGTATCTCGACTTTTCCGGCTACTCCCTTATGGCCATGGGCCTGGGGCAGATGCTGGGCCTACCCGTACCCCGGAACTTTGACCTGCCCTATACCGCCCGGTCGGTGAGCGAATTCTACCGCCGGTGGCACATCACTCTGGGCACCTGGTTCCGGGATTACCTGTACATCCCCCTGGGCGGCAGCCGCCGGGGCAAGGCCCGCACGGCCCTGGCCCTGACGGTGGTATGGCTCTGCACAGGCCTGTGGCACGGGGCCAGCTGGAACTTTGTCCTGTGGGGCGCCGCGCTGCTGGGCTTTATTCTGCTGGAAAAATTCTGCATCGGCGGCTTTCTGAAGCGGCACAGGGTCCTCTCCCACGTCTACCTGCTGGCGGTGATCCCGCTGACCTGGGTCATCTTCCGGATCACGGACCTGCGGGACCTGGGCGCGTACTTCTCCCGGCTGTTCCCGTTTTTCGGGACGCCGGGCGCCGTTTCCGCCCAGGATGCGGCCAAGCAGCTGGCCGCCTATTGGTGGATCCTGCTGGCGAGCATCCTCCTGTGCCTGCCGCAGCCCCGCCGCTTCTTTGAAAAATACCGGGAGCGCGTGTGGATGCAGGCATTGCTGTTCCTGCTCTTTTGGGTGTGCGTGTATTTCATCGCCACCTCCTCAGGCAGCGCATTTCTCTATTCCCGATTTTGAGGTGATCGATCATGGCCTCCCAAAAAGTTTATCTGCTCCTGCCCCTGTGCCTGCTGAGCGCCATTTTGCTCAATGTGTACGCCGCCGTGGACCCCACGGGCGTTTACCGGGACTACCTGGAAAAGCTGGAGCCCCTGACGCCGCCGGTGGCGGCCATGGCCACCGCCCTGGCCGACGGGGTATACCCCTGGACCGCGCCGCCCGCCGATACCCCGGAACCGGAGCCGATCCCTCAGCCGCGGCCGGAGCCTGCGCCGGAGCCGGATCCGATTCCCGAACCGGAACCGGAACCCGAGCCGGAACCGGTCCCGGAACCGGAGCCCGAACCGCAGCCACAGCCCGGACCCGCCCCCATTCCGGAGCCGGATCCCCGGTTTACCCAGGTGGACGCGTCCTATTTTGACGACGCCGTCTTCATCGGCGACTCCCACACGGACGGATTTATGGATTACGCGGGGCTGCCCAACGCCGACTATCTCTGCCGCACCGGACTGACAGTCTGGTCGGCGGCGGAGGATGCGGAATTCCCAGGCGGGCAGACCCTGGCCCAGGCCCTGTCCGGCAAGCACTACGGCAAGGTCTACATGATGCTGGGCATCAACGAGCTGGGCACGGGCTCGGCGGAGAGCTGGGCAGCCCAGTACAAGGTCCTGCTGGACCAGGTCCGCAGCCTGCAGCCCGATGCCATCGTATTTTTGCAGGCCATTTTCCACACCACCCAGGAAAAATCGGACTCCACCTTCTACACAAACTCCACCATCAACGCCCGCAACACGGAGCTGCAGAAGCTGGCCGACGGCGTGAACGTGTTTTTCGTCGACTGCAACCCGGTCTTTGACGACTCTAGCGGCGCCCTGCGGGCGGACTATTCCGGCGACGGCGTGCATGTGAAGGCCGCGTATTACCCCCTTTGGCGGGACTATCTGTTCCACTTCGGTGTGGTGCGCTGATCCACACATATGTAAACTACAACGCCCCCGCATACCGCTGCTTAGGCGGTATGTGGGGGCGCTGCACAGTAAAGGAAAAGAGTAAACTACTGGTTCATGTCCTGGACTACCTTAATATAATTCCTGATGACATCCGTTTCCCGGATCCAGGCAATGCTGGTGCTGATCCGGGCTTCGTGTCCGCTGAGCTTCACATATTTCACATAGTCGTTTTCCACGCCGCGCATATACGGCATAAAACAGATAGCGTCATAGGTCAGGATATTGGTCTGTCTTCAATCGTTGCATCCATAACCGTAGTCAGCGTCATCTCAAGCTGATCGGGATTCTGTCCCTTCAGCAAAGAAGCTGTGAGGCTGGACTGTGGATCTGCATCGATAAGCAGAACTTTCTTATCATGATAGTAGCCATACCAACCTTGTTTTCCGTGATAACCCTTATGGGCAGGAAGTTCGTGGCGCACCTTCATCCGGCTGGGGCTTTCACCCCCGATCAGGAATGTACCTGTTGAATGTGTATTCGATTTTCAAGGTTCGTGAGGGCGTTTGTTTTGTCCCTCAATAGGTAGGCAGCAAGAAGGCTCATTTTTTAACCCCCTGAGCGAAAAAATTTCAAAAATTTTTTGGAGCACGAAAAAAGCCGCTGATTTCATAGTGAAACCAGCGGCTTGATTTGCGGTGTGTTCAGCTGAAAATGGGCAAAAAATAACGGTCACACAATCCAAAGGGACTGTGTGACCGTATTTATATCAGTTGTTTTGCCTACGCTACTGCGTCAACTTCTTATTGGCGCTGTTCGCGGATGGCAGCCTGTGCAGAGTAGCCACGAAAAACGATTTTTTATTTATAATTTCCTGTTTCAAAATATTAAAGAAAATAATCTCTTTAAAATGTACCGGGGGAATTTCCCCCTCGTCGCAAAATGCGACCGCCGCATTGGTTTTTCTTCCGTTTACCTTAACATCTGCCGCCTGTGTTCCCGTGCCGTCTAAATTCAGATACCACCTGTAATGTGTTTTGGTGTAAGGCGTTACCTTTGCGACAAACTTCTGATAAATTTCACGGGGCAAGACCGGTTGTGAAAAATCAATCAGCTCATTCAGTGCCGCTTCAATTTTACCAAGTTCCAAACCCGCTTCGTCGCTTTCAGTCGAGCAATCGTCTTTTTCATATTCTGCGGTCAGCTGTGAAATCTTTTTGTCGATTTCTTCTTTCTTGTTCAAAAATTCCTCTTTTGTGATTTCGCCGTCGCTGCGCATATCCAAAAGAATATCTTTTTTGGATTTCAGTTTTTCGATATTTGCAAGCATAACCGATTTGTTTTGTCGAGGAGCTTTACTATCCGGTTTATAACATTCTTGAAGTATCTCGCAGGCAAGCTTTATATCTTCGGCTCTTGTCCGCCATACCTGCTCCATAATCATTTTGCCCATCATTTCAAGTTTCCAATCGGGTATTTCGGTCTGGTCGCAGTAGCCGGTATCGTCCAATCCTGCGTCACGACGTTTTTGAGCGGAGCCATTGTTCAACCTGTTATAGCAAAGGTATCCGTATGACCAAGGTGCGTTGTTGTTTTTGTGCCAGCGATTTCTGCGGAAGGACGCTCCGCATCGGCATTTCAATTTGGTTGCCCACAGGTCTTTTGTTTCGTTTTTGCCGTGATTCGGTTGTTTCTTCTTGCCGTCGGTAGAAACGCCTATTGTTTTTGTTACTCTCCGTTGTTTGATTTCCTGACACCGATACCATTCTTCCTCGGTTATAATAGGCTCATAATCGCTTTTTACGAGCATATATGTGGAAAAATCGTTATTAAGTATTCGTTTTTGTTCAAGATAGTTGTTGCTGTATGATTTTCCGTAAGCCTGATAACCCATATATGTAGGGTTATTGACAATTCTCGTAATTACGCACGGTGACCACTTTACCAAACCCGATGCATTTTTTCGTCCAAGCCGTGTGAGCTCGTTCGCAATTTTGGAAGCGCCCATTTCGCCCTGTAAGTACAAATCAAAAATCATTCGCACGGTTTCCGCCTGTTCGGGGTTTATCGTGTATGTGGATTTTGCTTTACGGTTATAACCCAAGATATTTCCTCTGCCGTACACCATACCTTGCTGGCGGCTGATATGCTGTCCGGCTTTTACACGCTCCGATGTTTTGCGGCTTTCTTCTTGTGCAAGAGTTGCCATAATTGTCAGTCGAAGTTCACCGTCTCCGTCCATTGTCCAAATATTATCCTCCACAAAATACACCTCAACGCCGATATTTTTCAGTTCTCTTGTGGTAACAAGAGTGTCAACGGTGTTTCTCGCAAATCGGCAGACCTCACGGGTTACAATCAAATCAAATTTTCCTTTCTTTGCGTCCTCTATCATTTGCAGAAATGCCGGTCGCTTTTTCGCCTGCGTTCCCGTTATTCCCTCGTCGATATATTTGTTCAGCACCTCCCAGTTGGGGTGATATTTCGCTTGGTCATCGTACCATTCAATTTGATTTTCGAGAGCAGCCATCTGTGCTTCGTGTTCGGTGGACACACGGCCGTAAAAGACCATTTTGCGATGTCTGTTGCGGTCAAGAAAATCGTAAGGATTCCCGATTTTCGTGTTGTTTTTAAAAATTGTGTTTGTCATAAAAATTCCTCCTTGTATTTTTAAGTATATTTGACATTAAGCCGCCTGTGAATTGTGCGGATTTTCGGATTTAACTTTTTCTCTCACGGCGTCAAATGTGGCTTTGTTTATAAGCCCACGCTCATATAGAATTTCAATAAGCATAAGCGCTGCATATAAGCTGTCGATTTTCTTATTCATTATCGCTCCTCACCTCTGTTTCTTTCTCGCTGTCTCTGCCATTTTTCAAGCAGGCTGATAATTGTTTTTTGCATATCAAGGCTTGTATAACTTTTAGGGAAATATTTGCGAATATCTTCGGCTTTGAATTTGACCTGCTCTTTTTGATTTGGCTTTTCTTCACTTAACACGGTAAATATCGTGTCTATGGACAATCTGCCTTGTTCGCTGAATTTGCGTAATCGCTGTGCCTGTGAAAGTGAAGGTGTGGCGTCTGTGTATTCTATTTCTTCGGCTAATATTTTCTGCTCATTTTCGGGCAGATACGAAAGTTCAACAGCCGGAGTAAAGGCTATCCTTTCTTCGTCAACGAGTTTCAACAGTTCGGGTATTAAGTGCGTTAAGCGGATATATCGTTGCACTTGTCTGCCGCTTTCATTGTCCGAAATGTTATCTCTCGACTTGTGGACAACTTGTCCATAAGTTTTCCCCTGATGCTTCATCGCTTCTAATTTCATCTTGTAAGCAAAGGCTTTTTCGCTGGGCAGTAAATGTTCTCTCTGTAAATTTGAATCCACCATTGCAATAATTGCTTCATCTTTTGTCATATCTCTGACTATGGCGGGAACGGTTTGTATCCCCAATTCCTTGCAAGCCTCAACTCTCCTGTGACCGCTGATAATCTCGAAAGTACCGGCGGAAAAAGAACGGACGATTATCGGCTGGAGCAAACCGTTTTCTTTTACGCTATCTTTCAGTTCTTCGTTTTCAATTCCGTCTCTTTTCTTAAACGGATGATTTTCAAAGGGAATGAGTAAATCTATGTTGATGTTCTTTATGGTTTCCTGCATTTCAAATCCTCCTTGTCCAATATTTCAATTTTTTTAAGAGCGATGCCTTTGCCGTTTCTCTCATAAATCAATCTCAAATTTGTACCGTTATCTATCTCATGAAAGCCGAGATAACTCTGCCACCAAAACACAGGCGTGATTATCTTTCTTCCGTCACTTAACTGAAAGAAAAGACGCATCATATTTTTGCTTGCTTCTGCTCTCATTATCAGTTTTGCGAAGTATTCGCCCTCTTTGTCTATGAAGTGATAATCGGTAGTTATGATGTGTTCCTCTCTCATTTCGTCTCTTGTATATACTTTATTTGCTATCATATTTAAGTCCTTTCTTTTACGGCAGGTAAGAACTATATATTTATTTATATATTTATACGGTTACCTGCTATTTGAAGTGAATTGAACGGCGAGCGAAAATAATAATCGCAGCAGCCACTTTTCTGTATCTAAAAGGTGCCGAAAATATCAAAGTTTTTCTCTGTAAGCCGTTTTATTTTGAAACGAATATCGGTTATCCTTTTATCCCGAATCTTTGAAATCAGGACTCTTAGGTTCCAAATTGACACTTCTTTTGGAGCAATACATCGGACAACACACAACGATTGCCCGAAAGCTTTGTTTACAGTCATTCCGACATTTTCGGCACAAATCGTTGTATGTTCTTCTGCCTGTTTTAGAATTGATAAAAAAGTACCATTCCTGTTTTAATTTCTTCGATAATCTTGCCATAGAAAAAACTCCTTTCACTCATTTGGACAAAGGGTGTCAAAATGCACACCCAAATTGACCTATTTTTCAAAAATTTCTTTGAGAAAATTTATCCCCTCACTTGTTTGAACCGGGAAGCGAAAAAATGGGGGTATTTTGAAAAGAAAATTAAAAGTCCCCTCACTTGTTTGAAATGGGAAACGATTCTTGGGGGGTGTTTTTGAAAAAATTTTGAGAAAACAAAAAAATCTCCTCCCGATTCATCGAACCGAGAGGAGAGAATGGTTTGGAATTATCAAATTGTAAACTTCACAGTATTAACTTCCCAAAATTAAAAATATATTGATTTTGGGAAACAAATGCGATATAATAAATTTGCGAGGTGATTTTGTATGAAGCTGATTGAAAGAAAACAATATTTAGATAAAATGATAGGTGTTATCGGTACCCCGGATATTAAAGTGCTGACCGGTGTAAGACGCTCAGGCAAATCAAAACTGTTGGAAGCTTTCAAGTCCTATGTACAGAAAAACAATCCGAACGCTAATATAATTCACATCAATTTTAACCTGTCTAAATATGACAATTTGAAAGAGTATGAGGCCCTTAACGAACATATCGAAAGCAATTATGCAGAGGACAAGGAAAATTTCGTTTTAATCGACGAAATTCAAATGTGCAACGGCTTTGAGCTGTGTATAAACAATCTGCACGCAACCGAAATGTACGATATTTACATCACAGGCTCAAATGCTTTTTTGCTCAGCTCAGACTTGGCAACCCTGTTTACCGGCAGGACATTTGAAATCAAAGTATATCCGTTTTCCTTTACAGAGTATGTTCAATACTTCAATCCGACCGATAAATATACAGCTTTCGACAGATATATGCTTGAAGGCGGTATGTCCGGCTCTTATTTATATAAAGATCAGGAAGACAAATTTGATTATATTGAAAATGTATTTGATACCTTGATTTTAAGAGATATTAGACAAAAGTATAACATAAAAAATCCCACCTTGATGGACAGAATCTCTCAATTTTTGATGGACAACATATCTAATTTAACTTCCGCAAGAAGTATCACAGATACTCTCGCATCAAATAAAGATAAAATCAACCATAAAACAGTGGGCAATTACGTGAATTATCTTTGCAATGCTTTTGCTTTTTACAAAGTACGCAGATATGATATTAAAGGCAAAAAGTATTTGACGACTAACGATAAATATTATTTGAGCGACCATACTTTCCGTTATGCAAAGCTCGGCACAAAAAACTTGGATACTGGCAGAGTAATTGAAAACATCGTTGCAATGGAATTACTCAGGCGCGGATATGAAGTATATGCCGGCGTGTTGTATAAAAAAGAGATTGACTTTGTAGCGCTTAAAAGAAGCGAGAAGATATATATTCAGGTTTCGGATAATATCTCTTTGCCGGAAACATTCAAACGAGAAGTTGAGCCTCTGCTCAAAATAAAAGACGCCTATCCTAAAATGGTAATCGCACGAACGAGAAATCCTGAATATCAATATGAAGGCGTAAAAATTGTTGATGTGGCAGATTGGCTGCTTGATAAATAACCGTTTCCCAAAAATGAAAAATTTTATGTTTTGGATAACAATACTTTTTGCGTATATCTTTTCTTCAATACTATGTGCGTAATTTGCAGAAATATATGAAAACCAAAACAATGAGTGTTTAGAACGATAAAAACATTTTAAAAAGCCGTTTACAGTGGCGGTCAGAGACAAAGAATTTACCGGAAAATGGTCTGCCGCCAATGGCGAGTGGATGTAGTTTAGGAGGAAATATTATGAATTTCTACAATGAAGTTTTAGATGTATTGAAAAGTGACGAGCGTTTCTTTTCCGACGACGGGCAGCTGCTCCGCAATGCCGTTTACGAAGCCGCAATGCAGATGGATACAAAACTTATAAAAGCACTCTATGCTAACGAAGAAACAAGAAAACACTTTTTTACAGATGTAGGCGGCATTGCCGTTTTTGATAAAGTCGGTTTCGGTTGGGTAATCAATAACCGTGAATTTTTGCCGGATAGCTATACCCGTTATAAAAACAAAATCGGACTTGTAAACAACAAAGGTGAGTACATTTCTGCATCTAATGATGTAGAGCTTGTTTTCCCATACAAAGATTGTGTGTTAGAGGGCGGTCAGACAAAGGAAGACCAAAAACGAAGCGAGATTTTTTATAACGAAACACTTGCTCCGGACGAAGTGGACAGACTGCTCGATCCAAAGGTATTGACTAATGCCAAAAGATATACAGCAGATGGTGTTGAAGAAAATATAGTTAATTTTGATGATAATGACAATCTAATTGTTAAAGGCAACAATTTGATAGCATTGTCTTCGCTTTTGAAAAAGTATGAACAAAAGGTACAATGCATCTATATTGACCCACCATTCAATACGGGAACAGATAGTTTTCAATATAACGATAAATTTAATCATTCAACGTGGCTCTTATTTATGAAAAATAGATTAGAGTTGGCAAAAAAACTATTAAAACCAAGTGGTTCTATATTTGTCAATTTGGATGATAAAGAATCTGCATATTGCAGAGTGCTTTTAGACGAAGTGTTTGGTAGGGAAAACTTTATTAGTGAGATTATCGTTGGTACTAATAAAGCTTTTGGATTCAAGAGCACAAGTGATGGCATTTTCAAACAAGCAAATCATTTGCTTATGTTTGCAAAAAATAAACCAGAACTAAAACTCAATGAAAGTGCACTTTTAATAGAAAAATCTTACGACACCCAATACAAATATGTTTTTGAAAATACTGATAAACCAGAATCTGAATGGACTTGGCGAAACATAAATGATGTTGTAGCGGAACAACTCGGATAACATAGGGTTATCCGATTTCAGCTTTTCTGTAATATTTTCTTTTTCGGCAAATGATTTGACAAGTTGTGAAAACATTGTTTGTGCCTGTTCCTCGATGTCCGCAAGGTAAGGGTACAGCCTTTCCGTTGTGAGCAGATTGTAATATCTTATTCGATGATGTTGTTTAAGATACTGTCTGTGACGGTTTGCCCACACGCCGATATGCAATTCATTCTGCTTTTTTGTTGCGATGCAAGGCAGTTGATAATCACCTTGTATTTCGTAGTTGCACACGCTTTGTTCAAATAATGTGTTCATAATGAAACCTCCTTAATTTTGTTGATTTCATTATAACGAAAACACAATCTAAACACGAATGTGCAAAAAAATCCGCCTACCGATTTATTCGATAGACGGATATTTTTTAGAAAATCACTTCAACTGTTATATCTTCCCATTGTGATTGGCGAAGATATTGACCGTTGGCGTTACGAAAAGCTTTAGCCTGTTCGTAGTTTATTGTGAAGCAGAAGTAGAAATTACTTCTCATCCCCGCTTCTAATAGCTGCCTGTGCGGCGGCCAGACGGGCGATGGGCACACGGAAGGGGGAGCAGGACACATAGTCCAGGCCCACCTTGTGGCAGAACTCCACGCTGCTGGGATCGCCGCCGTGCTCGCCGCAGATGCCCAGGTGGATGTCGGGGCGGGTGGCGCGGCCCATTTCAGCGGCCATCTTCACCAGCTTGCCCACGCCAACCTGGTCCAGCTTGGCGAAAGGATCGCTCTCATAGATCTTCTTATCATAGTAAGCGCCCAGGAACTTGCCGGCGTCGTCGCGGCTGAAGCCGAAGGTCATCTGAGTCAGGTCGTTGGTACCGAAGGAGAAGAACTCGGCCTCGGTGGCGATCTGGTCGGCGGTGAGGGCAGCTCTGGGGATCTCGATCATGGTACCCACCAGGTACTTCATCTTCACACCGGCGGCGGCCAGCTCCTCATCGGCGGTCTTGACCACGATGTCCTTGACGTACTTCAGCTCCTTGACCTCGCCCACCAGGGGGATCATGATCTCGGGAACCATGGTCCAGTCAGGATGCTTCTTCTGCACGTTGATGGCGGCGCGGATGACGGCACGGGTCTGCATGGCGGCGATCTCCGGGAAGGTGACGGCTAGGCGGCAGCCGCGGTGACCCATCATGGGGTTGAACTCGTGGAGGGAAGCGATGATGCTCTTGATCTGGGCCACGGTCTTACCCTGGGCCTTGGCCAGCTTCTCAATATCGGCCTCCTCGGTGGGCACGAACTCGTGCAGAGGGGGATCCAGGAAGCGGATGGTGACTGGGCAGCCCTCCATGGCCTCATAGATACCCTCGAAGTCGCCCTGCTGCATGGGCAGGAGCTTGGCCAGAGCGGCCTCGCGCTCCTCCACGGTGTCGGAGCAGATCATCTCGCGGATGGCGTCGATGCGGTTGCCCTCGAAGAACATATGCTCGGTACGGCACAGACCGATGCCCTGGGCGCCCAACTCACGGGCCTTGGCGGCATCGTGGGGGGTGTCGGCATTGGTGCGGACCTTCAGGCGGCGGAACTTGTCGGCCCAGGCCATGATGCGGCCGAAGTCGCCGCCCACGCTGGCGTCCACGGTGGGCATAGCGCCGTCGTAGATATTACCGGTGGAGCCGTCCAGGCTCAGCCAGTCACCCTCGTGATAGGTCTTGCCGGCCAGGGTGAACTGCTTATTGGCCTCGTCCATATTGATGGCGCCGCAGCCGGAGACGCAGCACTTGCCCATGCCGCGGGCCACAACGGCGGCGTGAGAGGTCATACCGCCGCGGACGGTCAGGATGCCCTGAGCGGCCTTCATGCCCTCGATGTCCTCGGGAGAGGTCTCCAGGCGGACCAGGACCACCTTCTCGCCGCGGGCAGCCCAGGCCTTGGCATCCTCGGCGGTGAAGACGATCTTGCCGCAGGCGGCGCCGGGGGAGGCGGGCAGGGCCTTGCCCACAGGCTCGGTAGCCTTCAGCGCCTTGGGGTCAAACTGGGGGTGCAGCAGAGTATCCAGGTTACGGGGATCGATCATGGCAACGGCCTGCTGCTCGGTGATCATGCCCTCGTCCACCAGGTCGCAGGCGATCTTCAGAGCGGCGGGAGCGGTGCGCTTGCCGTTGCGGCACTGCAGCATGTACAGCTTGCCGTGCTCCACGGTGAACTCCATATCCTGCATGTCGCGATAATGATCCTCCAGAATGTCGCAGACCTTGACGAACTCGTCATAGGCCTCGGGGAACTTCTCGGCCATCTCGGCGATGGGCATGGGGGTACGCACGCCGGCCACCACGTCCTCGCCCTGGGCGTTGGTCAGGAACTCGCCCATGAGCTTCTTCTCGCCAGTGGCGGGGTCACGGG
>CABMQL010000017.1 GCA_902388735.1 uncultured Eubacteriales bacterium
TCATTCAGCCAGATGCCGTATATCTGCGACGAATCGTACTCGATATTATGAATGGTGAACACCGTGCGGATGCCCCGCAGAGTATCCCACCGGCCGGTGAGGTCCTGCCGGTACACCGGCACCAGGGCCGTCTGCCAGTCGTTGCAGTGGATCACCTGGGGCATCTCGTCCAGCAGGGGCAGCAGGTCCAGCACCGCCCGGGAGAAGAAGCCGAAGCGCTCGCCGTCGTCCCCCTCGCCATAGAGCCGGCCCCGGGCAAAGTAATGCTCGTTATCCACAAAATACCAGGTGACGCCCCGGTACTCCAGGGAAAACAGCCCGCAGTATTCATGCCGCCACGCCAGGTTCACATAGATGAACCGACGGAAGGTCATCTCCCGGCGCCACTGCCTGGAAATGGTGTCATACAGCGGCAGCATCACCGCCACATGGTGGCCCCGGGCCGCCAATGCCACCGGCAGGCTCCCGGATACGTCCGCCAGGCCGCCGGTTTTACAGAAGGGGGCGGCCTCCCCCGTTACATATAGAATATTCACCTTACATTACACCTCCGCGCCCTTGCCCAGCACCAGGGGGTACTTCTCCGCACCCTCCAGGTGTACGCCCGGGCCGATTTTTACCGCTTTATCCGCGATGACATGGCGCACCACGGCGTCCTTTTTCACCACGGTGTCCTTAAAGAGAATACAGCCGTCCACCACGGCGCCCTTTTCCACCCGGACGCCCCGGCTGAGGATGGAATTGCGGACGCTGCCCTGGATGTCGCAGCCGTCGTCCACCAGGGAGTTCACGCAGCCCCCCTGGGGATCCATATAGGTGGAGGCGGCGTCGTTTTCCTTGGCATAGATGGGTCTGTCGGGGCAGAACAGGTCCCGCCGCACGGCAGGATCCAGCAGCTGCATGCTGCTGGCATAGTAGCCGGCCACATCGGTGATGTGGGCCGCAAAGCCGTGAAACACGTATCCTTGGATGTGCAGCTCCCTGGTGAGGCCCTGGAGAACACAGCCCTGGAAGCTGTACTCATGGCGGCTGACGAACCGGTCCACCAGGGAAAGCAGCAGGTCCGTCCGCAGCAGGAAGATCTGCAGGCAGCGCAAGCCCTGGTGCTGCTCGTCCACCGCCTCACGGACCCGGCCGGTCTCATCCAGGTTCAGATACAGGCCGTCCCCCGTGGAGGGGGCGCACACCGCCGTGATGTCCGCGCCGGTCTTTACATGCGTCTCCAGTACTGCCTTCAGGTCGATATTCAGGGCCACGTCGCTGTCGGCCAGGAGCACATAGTCCTGCCGGATGTGGCGCAGGTAATCCTTCACAACGTCCAGCGCCTCCAGCTTGCCCCGGAAGCGGCCGTTTCCCCGGGCGCTGTTGTAGGCGAACACCGGCAGCAGCGTCAGCCCCCCGAAGCTGCGGGACAGATCCCAGCTCTTGCCGCTGCGCAGGTGATCCATCATGCTCTGGCACTTGCCGTGCATGATGACCCCCACGTCCCGGATCCCGGCGTTGACCATATCCGACAGGATGAAGTCCACCATCCGGTACGAGCCGCCGAAGGGCACCGAGCCGTGGATGCGGGGCTCCGTCAGCTCCCGCAGGCCGTTGTTTTTTTCATAGGAAAAGATGATGCCGTGCATTCCGTTCATACTTTCGCCTCCTGTCCGTGGGTCTTATCCAGCATGGCTCCGGCGGGGACCGTTTCCCCGGGGGCTACTTCCGTCTGCGGGCCCAGCACCGCCACGCCCCATTTATCGGGATCGGCAGCGGTCTCCGGCCCGGCTCCCACATGGGCGCTCTCGCCCACCAGGCTCCCTTCACCCAGGATGGCATATTCCACCCGGGCGCCCTTTTTCACCACCGCGCCGGGCATGAGCACGGAGTAGGTGACCACGGCCCCCTCCTCCACCACGGCGTTATAGCTGAGGACGGTGTTCTTCACCTCGCCCCGGATGTCACAGCCCTTGGCCACGGCGCTGTTGCCCACGTCCGCCGTGTCGGCAAAAAAGGCCGGCGGGCAGGAGGGGGTGCGGCTGTAAATGGGCCAGCGCTTATCCAGCAGGTTCAGCCCCGAGCCGGGGGAGAGCATATCCATATTGGCATCCCACAGGGAGTCCAGGGTGCCTACATCCTTCCAGTACCCCTCGAAGCGGTAGGCCACCATCTTTTCCCCGGCTCTCAGCATGGCTGGGATGACATTCTTGCCGAAATCGTTGGCCGAATCGGGGTCCGCGTCGTCCTGCAGCAGGTAGGCCCGGAGCTTTTTCCAGGTGAAGATGTAAATGCCCATGGAGGCCAGGTTGCTCTTGGGCTGAGCGGGCTTTTCCTCAAAATCGGTGATGACGTCCGCCCCGTCCACATTCATGATGCCGAAGCGGCTGGCCTCGTGCCAGGGCACCTCCATCACGGAGATGGTGCAGTCCGCCCCGGTCTCCTTATGGCGGCGGAGCATCAGGGAGTAGTCCATCTTATAAATATGATCCCCGGAAAGCACCGCCACATACTCCGGATCATACAGATCCACAAATCCGATGTTCTGGCAGATGGCGTTGGCCGTGCCCTTATACCAGGTGGCGCCGGTGTTGCTCTGGTAGGGGGGCAGGATATGTACGCCGCCGTTCATGCGGTCCAGCTCCCAGGGCTGGCCGCTGCCGATGTAGTTATTCAGCTCCAGGGGGCGGTACTGGGTCAGCACGCCCACGGTATCTATGCCGGAATTGGCACAGTTGGACAGAGGAAAGTCGATGATGCGGAATTTCCCCCCAAAGGGGACCGCCGGCTTGGCCATGTCCCCGGTGAGCACATAGAGCCGGCTGCCCTGGCCGCCGGCCAGCAGCATGGCGATACATTCTTTTTTCACGGATGATCCGCTCCTTTCTTCCGGTTAAACTTTCCCACGCCCCGCAGATACACCGCACCCAGGGGCGGGATCCGGACGGCGATGGAGGTCTCGCGCCCGTGGGATGGGACGGCCTCCACCGGTATGGGCGCTTCATTAACGGCACCGCTGCCGCCCCACTGAAGGGCGTCGGTGTTGAAAACTTCCTTGTAGCTTGCCTTTTCCGGCACGCCGAAGCGATACCCCTCCCGCAGCACCGGGGAGAAATTCACCGCGCAGATGATCTCCCGGCCCCGGCGGTCCCGCCGGAGGAACACGATGACGTTGTTATGGTTATCGTCCGGCACCAGCCAGGTGAAGCCGTCCCAATCCAGGTCGTTTTCCCACAGGGCCGGGGTCTTTTTGTAAAACCGGTTCAGCGCCCGGATGCAGTCGTGGGCGGCGGAGACCGCCGGGTCCTGCAAAACGCCCCAATCCAGCTGCCCGGCAAAATCCCATTCCTTCCACTGGGGCAGCTCTCCGCCCATGAACAGGAGCTTACAGCCCGGGTGGGCCAGCATATAAGCCAAAAAGCCCTTCACCCCAGCCAGCTGCATGCCCTCGTCCCCGGGCATCTTGCCCCGGAGGGAGCCCTTCATATGCACCACCTCGTCGTGGGAGATGGGCAGCACAAACCGCTCGGAAAAGGCGTACATCATGGAAAAAGTGACGTCCTTATGGTGGTGCTGGCGGAAATAGGGATCCATCTTCAGATAGTGGCACAGGTCGTTCATCCAGCCCATGTTCCACTTCAGGTCAAAGCCCAGGCCCTCAGGCCCTGTCACGTGGGGCCAGGCGGTGGACTCCTCCGCGATCATCAGCGCGCCGGGCTTTTCCCGGTGAACGGTGCGACACAGCAGCTGCAGAAACTCTACCGCTTCCAAATTTTCCCGGCCGCCGTTCCGGTTGGGCCGCCACTGGGTGCGGCCGTAATCCAGGTATAGCATGGAGGCCACGGCATCCACCCGGAGGCCGTCCATATGATACTCCCGCAGCCACCATAGGGCCGACGAGAGGAGGAAGCTGCGCACCTCGCCCTTTCCATAGTCAAAGACCCGGGTGCCCCAGCCCTCATGCTCCCATTTCAGGCTGTCGCCGTATTCATACAGGCAGGTGCCGTCAAACTCCAGCAGGCCCTGCTCGTCCTTGCAGAAATGGGCGGGCACCCAGTCCAGAAACACCGCCAGGCCCGCCCGGTGGAGCCGGTCCACCAGGTACTTGAGGTCCTGGGGGGTGCCATAGCGGGAGGTGGGGGCGAAATACCCCGTACACTGATAGCCCCAGGAATCGTCCAGGGGATACTCCGTCACGGGCATCAGCTCCACCGCGGTGTAGCCCATGTTCACAGCATACCGGGCCAGCTCATCCGCCAGCTTGCGGTAGTTAAAGGGACTGCCGTCGGCATAGCGCCGCCAGGAGCCCGGATGCACCTCGTAAATATTCAGAGGTCGGGTCAAAAGGGGCTTTTCAGTGAGGCCTTCCTCCCAGGCGCCGTCCTGCCAGGCATAGTCCAGAGGTGCCAGCTTGCTGTCCGTCCCGGGGCGGGTGGCGGCGTGAAAGGCGTAGGGATCCGCTTTCCACACGGTCCGTCCGTCCGCCCGGGTCAGGCAGAACTTATAGCTGTCGTAATCCTTTGCCCCGGGGACAAAGCACTCCCACACGCCGTCCGTACACTGCATGGGGAGCAGCTCCCAGCCGGAAAAGTCCCCGGCCAAGCTCACCGCCCGGGCGTGGGGCGCCCACAGGCGGAAACGGAAGCCGCCGGCTTCGGGATGCGCCCCGAACCAGTCCGCCGCGGCGCACCAGGTGCCGCCGTAAAATGCCGCTGTATCCACCTGTGCCACCTCCTCATTCTCTCTATTCTATCATTCCGCCGGGCCGGATCCTGCCGAAACGGACGGAATCTGATCTGATTATTTTACCCCAATTCCCGCGCCCCGTCAAGAAACGCGCACAGCGACGGCCGCCCCCCAACAAAAGGCAGTCGCCGCTGCATATTTCATTCTTCCTCCTGCACCGCAGCAGCGCCCATGCCGAAATCCTCGGCCACGCTGCCGCCGTCCCGCCGGAGCATCTGCTCCATGACGCGGATATCGCTGTCCACATCCATGGCGTCGGACTGATAGAGCTGGTCCAGCTGCCGCTCAAAGCCCGCCACGATCTTGTCCATGGTTTCGGCGATGCGCTGCTTGGCCTGGGACACATTCTCGCCGCTGACGCCGGCCTCCTCAAAGTCGGCATAGCTGTCCAGCAGCTTTTGGGTGGTGGGCAGATAGTAATTGAGGAAGGTGGAAGCCTTGGGCTTCTTCTCCGGTTCCTCCTCCACGATGCGGAAGATCTTGCCCGCCAGGTCCTCCAGCCGGTCGATCTTGGCGCTGATAACGGGGTCGGCGATGCGGTCGTTGGCCCGGCGGATGTCCCGCAGCTGGCCGCTGTAGCCCTCCTCCGTCTCTGCCGGGGCGGACTGCTTCTGCTGCTGCCGCTGCTCCTCCAGATCCTCCGCCGCGGCAAAGGTGCGCACCAGGACGCCGCGGCCCAGGTCCAAATAGGCCTCCTTACCCCAAAAGCCCTTCTGCACCATTTGCTCCAGGTCACTTTCCACCCGGCGGGGGGATACATTCGCCGCCGCGGCAAACTGGGCGATACTCACCGTCTCCTTTTTCCCGGCGATGGCCTGGTACTTGGCGTACCGGCGCAGACGGCGGCGCATCCAGTGGCTGCCCAGCAGCAGGCCCAGGCCCCCGGCGGTGATGCCCATGGGCCAGAACGTGTACTCCAAAAACGCGCTCCAATTGCCGTATTCCAGGAAGAACAGATTATCCCTCAAAGCGTTAAACAGGACGATGGCGCCGATCGCGGTCACCACAAGTCCGATGTTCCGCATAACATTCGCGTTGCCGTCAGAGACCTTCGGGGTGCGGGTGATGCCGCTCTTGCGTTTTTTGCTCTGAGTTTCGGAGCCGTTCTTTTTCTCCGCAGCGGTGGAGGTGCTTTTCACGGGTTCCTCCGTCTGCGCCGTAATGATCGTCTGCTGGGTGCCGGTGCGATTTTTCTTGCGCTTATTGCTGTCAGACAGCTTGGCAAAGAGCACGATGAGGCCCACAGGCCATGCAAAGGCGAACAGGAGGGCAATGACGATCCACGACCACAACTCGTTATTATCCGGTTTTTTCGGTTGTCTGGCGTTTCTGCTCTCGTCCATGGATCGATTCCTCCTGCGCAATATATCTGACTGTTTTTTGATGCACTATATTTTACTCTTTTTCCGTCTCTGCGTCAAGAAACGGCGGAAAATCTTTACGAATTTTGCAGGCGGCCGGTTTCCCGGCCGCCTGTCATATATTTTTTATTTTCCGCGGCGGGTATAGATCCTCGCCAGGCCGCCCTCGGCAGTCTCCCGGTAGCGCTGGTTCATATCCAGGCCCGTATAGTACATGCTCTTGAGCACCATATCATAGCTGATATTCCGGGTGCCGGTAAGGAAGTAGGCAATATTGGCGGAGTTGATGGCCCGCATGGCGGCCACGGCGTTGCGCTCGATACACGGCACCTGCACCAGGCCGCAGATGGGGTCGCAGGTGAGGCCCAGGTGATGCTCCAGGGACACCTCGGCGGCGTACTCGATCTGATGGATATTATAGCCGAAGGCCTGGCATGCGGCGGCAGCGGCCATGGAACAGGCCACGCCCACCTCCGCCTGGCAGCCGCACTCCGCTCCGGAGACAGAGGCATTGCGCTTGGCCAGCTCGCCGAACAGGCCCGCCACGCCCAGGGCGTGGGCAATATCCAGCTCGCTGAGCTTTCTCTTGTCCCGGAAATAGTACAGCACTGCCGGCAGCACGCCGCAGGAGCCGCAGGTAGGCGCCGTGACGATGGTGCCGTTATCGGCGTTCTGCTCGCTGACGGCGTAGGCATAGGAGCAGACCTTCTGACACTCCACCAGCTCCGGGTGCTTGGTCTCCACTATATGGTCGTGCATGTATTTGGCCTTGCGCTGGATGTGCAGGCCGCCGGGCAGCTCCCCGGTGCGGGAGAGGCCCTCCTCCACAGAGGCAGCCATCACCCGCCACACGCCTATGAGATAGTCCCAGATCTCGGGGCCTTCGTTCATCTCGATATACTCCACCAGGTCCACATACCGGTACTGGCAGAACTGCAGGATCTCGGCAAAAGAGTTCTCCATATAGATCTCCTCGCTCTCCATCTCCTGCTCCCGACTCTCGACAACGATGTCGCCGCCGCCGATGCTCTGCACCCGAATGCGGCCCAGCTCCTCCCCGCCCCGGAGGGCAATGAGATCCATGGTGTTGGGGTGTTTCATATCCGCGGGATCCTTCTCCGCGAAGATCACCTCCGCCGCCACGGGGGCAAGTGCCTCCCGTATGGCCCGGTCGGTGCCGTGGCCCCGGCCGGTCTTGGACAGGGAGCCGTAAAGCACGGCCCGGAAAAGGTCCGCCTCCGGATGCTCCCCCCGGAAGAGCACCGCCGCCCGGGCGGGACCCATGGTGTGGGAGCTGGAGGGACCTGTACCAATTTTATAAATATCACGGATGGATTTCATGGCATTCACCCTTTCCCTTATTTTTCAAGCGGATTATACCACAGCGGCCCAAAAAGGGCAACCCCGGCCGGGGAAAAGCAAAAAACTGCGGCCCACTGATGGGCCGCAGTTTTGGCATTATATTTTATAATGTATATGGCCATTTTGCATGAGGAAAATTGATTCCACTATATTAGGCTATTAAAAATACATTACTACTCCTTCCAAAAAAATGCAAGACAAAAAATTAACGAAATATATATAAATATTTTGTTAACAATTACACTTGATTCCGTTAAGAATCCGTACTATAATCCGAGCATGTTTCAAAGCGATGTTTCTACGCGAGGAGATTATGGCAGCATAATTTTCCTCGCAGTAGATTTTTCACCCGTTTTCCGGCTGTATTAGCGCATCTAATGCCTGATATTAGTAATTATCGGTAATGCAGCGATACTATGAGACAGGAGGTGGATCTATGCAGACCATGACACGGGCCGAAGCAGTGGACAAGCTGATGGGCCGCTACGCCGGATATTATGACATCTCCCCCGCACAGGAGGAGCAGGCGCCTTTGGTGGCCACCTGCGACTTCCACGCTCATTCGGAGAAATATGTACTCAGCCGAAAGGCAAAGCTTTGGGAGGCAGGCAACCACGAATATGTGTACCTGTTTTCCGTGCCCCATCTGACGGAGGAGATTTACAACTCCTGCCGGGACTATGCCCTGGAACACGGCATGGCTAAGGTGGAGCCGGGTCCCACCCATATGTACAGCTACATCACCACGATGTTCCTGTGCGACAGCTGCGACAAGGCAGCAAAAAAGGCTCTGCAGAAATGCCGCATCTACAAGAGCTTCAAAATGGCCTTTTGGGGGTGGATGGATTTCCACTCGGGCCTGGCGGTGCTGGGGGAGGGAAAAGCATTTTCCAACGCCAGCGGAAGAAGTGCAGCACAGCTTTTGAATAAAACGCTGTTTTGTAAAGCAAAGAAACAATTGTTAGGAAAGGAGAAAACTTTATGAATGCTGCATTGTTTTTGATCATTGGCATCGTTGTGCTGGTCATAGGTTACATTTTCTATGGCGGCTGGCTTGCCAAGAAGTGGGGCATCGATAACAGCCGTGTTACCCCTGCTCATGAACTGGAAGACGGCAAGGATTATTGTCCCGCCAAGGGCCCCGTGCTGATGGGCCATCACTTCTCTTCCATCGCCGGCGCAGGCCCCATCAACGGCCCCATCCAGGCCGCTGTGTTCGGCTGGGTGCCCGTGATGCTGTGGGTGCTCATCGGTGGTATCTTCTTCGGCGGCGTCCACGATTTCGGCGCCCTGTTCGCATCCATCCGGCATAAGGGCCAGTCCATCGGCGAAGTCATCGGCGATGCCATCGGCCCCAAGGCCAAGAAGCTGTTTATCATCTTCTCCTATCTGACCCTGATCCTGGTGGTGGCCGCTTTCGCATCCATCGTTGCCAACACCTTCAAGGCCACTTATACCGAGACCGGCGCTGTGGATCTGGAGGCTTCTGCCGCCAACGCTTCCACCGCCATCATCTCCATCATGTTCATCCTGATGGCCATCATCTTCGGCTTCTTCGTATACCGTCGTAATGCTCCTCTGGGCATCTCCACCATTATCGGTGTGATCGGTATCGCCGTGTGCATGTACATCGGCCTGAACTGGCACCCCATCTACCTGAGCTACACCGTGTGGATGATCATCGTTGGTCTGTACATCGGCATTGCTTCCGTTACCCCCGTGTGGATCCTGCTGCAGCCCCGTGACTACCTCAGCTCCTTCCTGCTGTACGGTATGATCATCCTGGCCGTTGTGGGCATCCTGGGCTGCCACCCCACCGTGGATATGCCCGCTTTCACCGGTTTCTATGATTCCCTGGCTCCCAGCGGCACTTCCCTGGGTTATATGTTCCCCGCCCTGTTCGTGACCATCGCCTGCGGCGCTGTGTCCGGCTTCCACTCCCTGGTGGGTTCCGGCACCACTGCCAAGCAGCTGGATCAGGAAAAGGATGCCAAGCCCATCGCTTACGGCGGCATGCTCATTGAGTGCGCTTTGGCTCTGATCTCCGTGTGCGCTGTTGGCTACATTTGGGCCAAGTACTCCTCCGGCGAGACCGTCACCCCCACCGTGGTGTTTGCTACCGGCCTTGCCTCCATGTTCTCCGAAGTATTCGGCAGCAACTGCTACAACGTGGTGTACTCCATGCTGATCCTGGCCGTTTCTGCTTTCTGCCTGACCTCCGTGGATACCGCCACTCGTCTGGCCCGTTACATGTTCCAGGAGCTCTTCACCCCCGTTGGTAAGGACGCCAAGGACCTCACTGGCTGGCGCAAGGTCATCACCAATCCCTATGTTGCTACCGCTATCACCGTGGTGGCCGGCGTTGCTCTGGGCCTGACCGGCTATGCCAAGATCTGGGCTCTGTTCGGCGCTGCCAACCAGCTGCTGGCTGCTCTGGGCCTGCTGGCCGTGTGCTGCTGGCTGGGCAAGATCGGCCGCAACAACAAGATGTTCTACTTCCCCATGTTCTTCATGCTGATCGTGACCCTGACTTCTCTGGGCTTCACCATCAAGGCGCAGATCGCTGGTATCGCTGCCGGCGGCGAAGGCGTGGCATGGTTCTACATCCGTGGCATCATCGCTGTTCTGCTGGTGATCCTGGCCATCGACCTGGTGGTCGAGGGCATCAAGGCTCTGTCTGCTCAGAAGAAGCAGAAGGCTACTGCCTGATCGGTTTATTCCATTTCTTTCCATACTCCTCAAATTGCAAAGCGGGACAGCCCTTGGCTGTCCCGCTTTGTCGTATCTATCGGGTACCGCTGCCGCCTTACTTCTCTCCGCCTCTGCGCCTGCGGAGGGTTTTTGCCGTTTTTCCGTAAAAACTGATTGGCTGCAAAAAAATAGTTGACAAAGGCAGTTAGATGTGTTAAACTCACATTAGTTAGAGGTGATTAACCTCCTGCATTTCCCTTGTATGTCTGCAAGGAAGCGGCACAACCTGTCCACAAAGGAGGGGAACCGGAATGTCTGATGAAATGATCGTCCGCCAGTGCGCACCCACCTTGGCAGGCATCAAAACGGGCAGCCTGTTTCCCTGCCCCTATGAATCCCGCGCGCAGCTCATGGACGAGATCCGGGCCATGAACCGTATGCTGGTGCCCAAGGGCCTGTGCATGCTCCCCGTCCGCTGCGAGGGCGGCAGCGCCCTGCTGTATGTATACCGGCCCGGCAGGCTGCAGCAGGATCTGCAGGATGACCTGGCACAGCGGCTTCTGCAAAAAGCAGGGTATTCCCGGGGCGGCAGTGCCCTATGCGTGTCCCAGCTGGTGCAGCGGCTGCGGCGGCAGGAGGAATTCCCCCACGAGGTGGGGCTGTTTCTCAGCTACCCGCCGGAGGATGTGGCGGGCTTCATCGCCAACAACGCCCGCCGGTGCAAATGCGCCGGCCTGTGGAAGGTCTACGGGGACGAAAAAAAAGCCCGCAGAATGTTCCACGCTTATAAAACCTGTACGGCAGACTACTGTCGCCATCTGCGCTCCGGGCGGCCCCTGGAGGAGCTTGTGGTGGCTGTCTGAATAAAATCACGGAAAGGAGTTTTTCCCATGCTGCAATGGCTGTCTTCCAACCTATCCACCATTGTCATTTCCCTTCTCTTACTTGCTGTAATCTTTCTCATTGTTCGCTATCTCATCCGCCAACACAAGCAGGGAAAACACTCCTGCGGCGGCAACTGCGGCGCCTGCGGAGGCTGCGCGCACTGCCACGGCAAGACCTGAAAACGGAAGACTGCGGAGCATGCTGCTCCGCAGTCTTCTGCTTTCCACGGCCCGATAATGATGGTTAAATACCCCTCTGTGTTGTTTTAGCACTCGCCGTGTGCGAGTGCTAAAATTCATATTCTGTTCACAGAAATTGCTGGATTTGTTCACACCTCCGGCATAGAATCATAATTGTTCCAAGGGGAACAGAAAAGATAAATCCAAACAGTTTATATAGGAGGTCTTTATCATGTTGAATCGCAATCATGCACTGAGCGTATTTGATCCGTTCCGTGAGATGGAGAAGTTTGAGAAGCACTTCTTCGATGAGCCGTGGGGCAACTTCAGCCGGACCTTCACCGACTCCTTCCGCACCGACGTCACCGATGAGGGCGACCACTTCAAGATCACGGCCGATCTGCCGGGCTTCGAAAAGGAGAACATCCACCTGGATCTGTACGACGACGCCCTGACCATCTCCGCCGAGCGCCATTCCGAGCACGAGGAGAAGGATAAGCGCGACAAGTACCTGTGCTGTGAGCGCAGCTACGGTGCTTACAGCCGCACATTCAATGTCACCGGCATTGATACTTCCGCTATCAAGGCCAAGTACGACAAGGGTGTGCTGGAGCTGATCCTGCCCAAGGCCGCCAAGGAGGAGAAATCCGCCAAGCGCCTGGAGATCGAATGATCTCTCCCAAATGAGAAACCGCCGCAGGCAAATGCCTGCGGCGATTTTTTATGTGGTCAGCCCTTTTCATGCCCGGCAAAGTAGTCCCGGAGGATAGCCAGGCTCTCCTCCCGCAGCACACCGGCGGTGACCTGCGGCTGCCAAAAGGAGTTTTCAAATACCATGGCCGAGCAGCTGCAGCCCTTGTTGCCCAGCATGGTCTCCAGGTCGTCATTGCTTGCACCGTACACCAACCGGCCCAGCTTCACCCAGACCATGGCGCCGCTGCACATGAAGCACGGCTCGCAGCTGGCATACATGGTATATTCCCGCAGATCGGTAATACCCGTTTGGGCGCAGAATTCCCGGATCAGACCCGCCTCGCCATGAAACGTGGGATCGTGTCGGGTGTAGATCTGATTCTCGTTGGTAAATACGACCTCCCCGTCCTTTACCAGTACCGCGCCAAAGGGCTCATTACCGTGGGCCACAGCGGCGGCAGACAGCTCAATGGCTTTTTTCATAAAATATTCATCATGCATAGCGCTTTCTCCTTATTTTTTCGCCAGCTCCGGAAAGGGCGTTACGGGGCGCTGGTCCCCGCTGTGGGTGCCGATGATCTTTTCCATGTAGGCCACGTTATACCACCGCCCGAACTTATAGCCGCACCGGTGGCACAGGCCCGCCTGCTCAAAGCCCAGATGCCGGTGAAAATCCAGGCTGTTGCGGGTCAGGTATTCATCCTCCTGCTCCTCCGGGCAGGCCACCACGGCGTACAGGTTCAGAATGCCCATCTGCCCCAGAGCCTTCTCCAGGGCCTCGTAGAGAGCCCGGCCCATGCCGCATTTTGTCGCCCCCCTGCGCAGGTAGATGGTGGTCTCGCAGCACCAGTCATAGGCCGCCCGGGCGTAAAACGTACCGGCATAGGCATAGCCCTGGATACGGCCATCCTGCCGCAGCACCAGGTAGGGAAAGCGGCGCAGGGTATTCTCGATCCGCCGGCGGAATTCCGCCGCCGTGGGGGTCTCGTATTCAAAGGTGATGGCCGTATCCCGCACATAGTGGTCGTAGATGGCCAGCAGCTCCTCGGCATCCTCCGGCACTGCACTTTCAATGATAAAGGTTTGGTTTTCCGTCATAGTTCTATCTCCTCCAAATCCTCCGGCACATAGAGCCCGCCGCGGAAAAACTCACGGCCCTCCTGGGTGTACAGGGCTTTGCGGTCCCGGATATTTTTATCCTCTGTGTGGTACAGCACCAGGTTCTTTACCCCCATGGACTGGGCCAGGCGGCAGGCGTCCGCCACGGTGGAGTGGTGCTTTTCATAGGGGCGGAACACATCCGCCTGGGAGGAAAGGCAGAACGCCTCGTGCAGCAGCCAGTCACTGCCCCGGACGTACTTCTCCTCGCAGTCGTGGTACGGCTCGTCCCCGCAGCAGGTGAGCCGTTTTCCCTCCCCCAGGTCCATGGAAAAGCCGAACTGCCGGGCCTTGGTGGAGCCGATGTCGAAGAAGGTGACGGGCCTGCCCAGGATCTCCCGCTGCTCGCCGTCCTCCACGGCCGCCAGGTGCAGCCGCTGACCGATGAACCGGGCCTGCTTTTCCTGCAGGAGCTCGCCGGCCATATCCGCCAGCAGCCCGATGACCTGGCTATGGCCATAGATCACCGCGTCGCCCTCGTATTCTCCCTGGGCCATGCCCTGGCAGATGAGACGCATCATCCAGAGGATGCCCAAAATGTGGTCCATATGCTTGTGGGTGACGAAAATGGTGCGGATCTGCCGTCAGTCTATGTCCGCCTGCTTCAGCCGCAGCAAAAGGGTGTTTCCGCCGCCCCCGTCCACCAGGAAATACCGCCCGTCCTCCTGCAGGACAAAGCAGGTGTTATAGCACGCCGTGACCAGGGCGTTGCCGGTTCCCAGCATGGTGAGTTTCATGTTGCCTCCGCTCCTTTTCTGTGGGTTCTTCCCTGCTATCATAGTATGAACTGCGAAAAAAACAAGCCCCTTATCCCCGCTTATCAGCCCCCAAAAATACCCCCGCCGGGATCACAGGATCCCGGCGGGGGCGTTCCATGATACGCCCGTCAGAACAGGCGGATCTGCTCATATTTCTCCGGAAAGTCATTCAGATACGCAAAGCACGCCTCCGGCGTGCAGAGCAGGCCGTGCTCCGTGCAGACATCGTGCAGGATACGCATCAGCTCCCCCGCCCGGGGGCTGGGCAGCTCATAGGCGGTTCCGTATGTGCGGATATAGCGCTGCTTCATCCCCGGGAAATGCCGGTCCAGGGCGGCATAGTAGTACTCCCTGTCCCCTTCCCGAAGCGTCAGCCCCATGCCGAAGCAGACGATGCCCTTCACCCCCGTCCGGATGCATGCGTCCAGGATCAAGCGCAGATTCTCCTCCGTGTCGTTGATGAATGGCAATATGGGCGACAGCCACACCACCGTCGGGATGCCCCGCCGGTGCAGCTCCGCCAGCACCTCGATGCGCCGCTGCGTGGGGCAGACATGGGGCTCCACCACGCGGCACAGCTCATTGTCGAAGGTAGTCAGAGTCATCTGCACTACGCACTTGGTCCTGCGGTTGATCTCCTCCAGCAGGTCAATGTCCCGCAGGACCCTGTCTGATTTCGTCAGGAGCGTCGCCCCAAAGCCGCAGCGCAGGATGATCTCCAGGCATTTTCTCGTCAGGCCCAGCTGCTCCTCGCAGTGCATATACGGGTCGGACATGGAGCCTGTGGCGATCATACACTTTTTCCGTTTGCGCCGAAGCGCCGCCTCCAGCAGCTCCGGCGCGTTCCGCTTGACCTCAATATCCTCAAAGGGATGGGTAAACTGATAGCACCGGCTCCTGCTGTCGCAGTAGATGCAGCCGTGGGAGCAGCCCCGGTAAATATTCATGCCCCAGCGCCCTCCGCTGCCGGAGAGGATTCCCTTGGCATCCACAAAGTGCATGGTGTGTCCTCCTATGGCGCTCCCGGGGAGCAAGGCTCCCGTTACAGCGCCTCAAAATGGTATCTGGGCTGGCCCACGCTTTTTCTGCCGTACTCGATGGCCTCCGCCGGGCAGTAGCAGATGCAGGCCATGCAGTGGGTGCAGCGGTCCCCCCATACCGGCCTGCCGCCGGCCAGGGTGATGTTGTTCACAGGGCAGAGACTGGCGCACTTGCCGCAGCCGGTGCAGCGGTCCCCGGCCCGAAAGGCCTTTGCCTTGACAAAAAACTTATAAAAAGTCGGATTCACCGAGCCGCTCATAAAACGGTCATAGAGGTTATTGCGGGTGGGGACAAAGGTCCGCCCCGCCCGGACGGCGGCAATGGCCGCGTCTATATCCGGTTCGGCCCGGGCCACGATCTGCCGGGCCTCCTCCGCATCGGGCGCGCGGAACATGGCGATGTAATTCTCCGGCATAACGATCTGCGCCGTGCCCATACAGGCCAGGCCCTTTTCCCGGCAGATAGTCCGGTTATACCCGGCGGCATTGCCGGTCTCGCTGCCGCAGGTCATGACGAACCACGCCCGCTTCGCGCCGGTCAATTGGGTTTTCAGCAGCCAGTCCCGCACCAGGCGGGGAATCCGCCACGCGTAGGTGGGCGTGACCACCACCAGGTCCTCCCCGGTCTCCACCGGGGAGGTGTCCCCAGCCTTTATGCGCGCATTCAGGTCCAGCAGCGTGTCGCCCAGGGCCGCCGCCATGCGCTTTGCCGCGTGCCGGCTGTTGCCGGTGCCGGAAAAATACAGGATCATATGGTTTCCTCCCTCTTGTTCATCGTCCGTCATTCATACATGGCCAGCACTTCCGCCGCATGGGCCCGCATAGCCTGGACCACATAGTCCGGGCCCAGGATCTGCGCCAGGCGGCCAAAGCCGCTGACCCACGCGAAAAACTGCGGGCTCACCTCCACCTGGGCGGTGACGGTGAAATGGCTCTCCCCATCCGGGACGAGCATGGCCTCCCGGCCCAGCCGGTCCAGGACGGCGCCCACCAATTGGTTGTCGAACCGCATCCGCACCCGCTCCTCCCGGCCGCTGAACATGCCGAAGACCTTTTTGGCGTATTCCGCCATATCCAGGGCAGCGAAGCTCTCCCGGCCATCCCGAGGCTCGTCCAGGATGCCGATGTCCAGCATCTTATCCACCCGGAAATGCTTGATCATAGCAGCTGTAGAATCATAGGCCACCAGGTAATAGTTCTCATCGTCCCAGGTGAGGGCGAAGGGGCTGACCACATAATAGCCGCCGTCCCGGCGGAACCGGCGCTCCTTTTGGACCGTGTAGTCAAAGTAGCGGAAGCGGATCTGCCGGTCCCGGGCGATGCCCGTGTGGATCTCGTCCACGTTATAGTAGATGGACTCGTTCATGGTCTTGATGCGGTTTTTCACATAGACCTGCCGGGACAGGAGCTGGGCCTCGTATACGCTGGCCAGGCTCTCGATCTTGTGGATGAGGGAGAGGGTCTTTTTATGGGTGATAAACTTGGAGGACTGAACACTGCCTACCAGCAGCTTCAGCTCCGGCAGTTCAAATTCCCGGCTGCCCACATAGTAGCCGCTCTGCCGGCCGATCTTCACCTGGAGGATGTCCAGGCCGAAACGGCGCAGGGCCTCCACATCGTCATAGATGCTCTTGCGCTCGGCCGGGATGCCCTCCCCGCCGAGGAAATCTATGATCTGCTGCACCGTCACCGGGTGCGCCTCGTCAGAGCTGCGCAGCAGATAGCGCATGACATAGAGCAGCTTCAGCTTTTGGGATGACTCCCGCGGCATACACTCTCCCCCTCCCTATTCTTTCTGCCGTCTATTATAGCGCACGGCCGCCGCGCTGTAAACAAAAATCCGCCCAGGCAAGCAGCGCAGAAGGCCGGGCAGCCGGCGTTCCCTCCGGCCGCCCGGCTTTTCCGGGGGCGATTCCCCTTTGGCGGCAAAGCCGCCCGCTCACAGAGTCAGGCGGCCCGTCTCCATGCCGTCCACCGCGAAGGAGAACAGCGTGTCCTTGGGCACGGCGGCAAAATAGCCGCTGCGCCGGAAAGCCTCGGCATAGTTCTTCTCGATGAGTTCCAGCGTGTTCTTCAGCTGCAGCATGGCAGCCACCTCATGCTTGCAGATACCGCTGCAAAAGCACGAGCAGGTCAGGCCGCTGACCTCACCGCCGCAGTAGGTGAAGTTCACCTCATAGGCCCGGCTCCCCTCCACAATGGCCCGGCCCTTGGTCCCATCCAGGCAGAGGTAGCGGACCTTATCCTGCATGTAGTATGCAAAGCCCCGCTCCACCGCCGGGTTGGGCGCCTTCATCGCCTTTAGGTCGCTGAGGGGGAAGGAGGTCTCATCCTGCCCGGCGGCGTACTCGTCCTCGGGCTTATCGGGGGCCATGAACCAGAGCGCCGCCTTTTCGGCGGGGATGGCCTCCCGTTGGAAGGTGACAAAGTGGGATCCGGCCATATAAAACTCCCCATGGACCGCCGTGTCCGCCACAGCGATGACGCGCTTGTAGTCGGCCAGCTTGATGCGGAAATTGTAGTTGACCTCCACCACCCGACCGCGGACACCCTCCAGCTTACCCTCCACATAGACCAGATCCCCCACATGGAGGTCGAAGCGGTCGTTATAATAGGCCCAGGATCTGTCCCGGGTCTCGAAATACACCTGCACCACCGACGGGCGGGGCGCATCCGTGTGCTGCCGGGCCTGGTACGCGGTCTCCTCGGGCCGCGTCCGCTTGTGGTCCGCCGTGAAGCCGATCTTAAATGCCATTGTGCATCCCCCATTCTTTCTCATTCATATTTTCTCTGTATCTGCTGCTATTTTACAGGGACATCTGTCCCATAGAACGGACTTAATGCCGGAAGCCGGCATCCCCTCTGTAGAAAAATTGCCGTCGGTTGACAAAAGTGACCCTCCCGGGTATAATAAACACATACCCCTTATCGTATGGAGGACTTGCATATGAAACAGTGTATGGATGCAGAAAACCTGCACCGCCGGCTGAAAAAAATCATCGGACAGGTACAGGCCATTGACCGGATGGTAGACGAGGACGTGCCCTGCGAGGACGTTCTCTCCCAGATCAATGCCGCAAAGTCCGCTTTGAACGGGTGCGGAAAAGTCGTTTTGGAAGGGCACATCAAGCACTGCGTCCGAGACGGCATTGAGCACGGCGACGCGGAAAAGACCATCGAGAGCTTCACCAAAGCTGTGGAGCGCTTTGCCAATATGCAGTAAATCTACGGGAAAGCCGACCCTATGGGTCGGCTTTTTTATTTTTCTCTCTTGACAACCCATACCCCCATATGTATAATATGCGTATACCCCATAGGGTATAGAAAGGAGTCCCATCTATGAAGCGAGTTATGGAGAAGCTGGAGCACCTCCTGGAGCTGGGCGGCATCCGAAAGGACATCACCCTGCTTGTGATCTCCGGCATCGCCGTTGTCTGCAGTCTTTTAAAGTTTCAGCCGCTCCCCTTCGATATGGCGTGGATCGCCATTGTGCTGTGCGGCCTGCCCATTGTTTTGGAGGCTGTCATCGGGCTGATCACGGCCTTTGACATCAAAGCCGACGTGCTGGTCTCCCTGGCGCTCATTGCCTCTGTCTGCATCGGAGAGACCTTTGCCGCCGGCGAAGTGGCATTCATCATGCAGCTGGGCGCGCTGCTGGAGGAGCTGACCGTGGCCAAAGCCCGGGCCGGCATCGAAAAGCTGGTGCATCTGACACCCCAAACGGCGCGGGTGCTGCGAAACGGTGCGGAGGAAACGATCCCTGCCGAGCAGGTCCGGGTGGGGGACCGCATCCGCGTGCTCCCCGGCGAAAGCGTCCCGGTGGACGGGGTCATTCTTTCCGGGCAAACCTCCATCAATCAGGCAGTCATGACCGGCGAATCCCTCCCCGTGGACAAAACCGTGGGTGACACGGTGTCCAGCGGCACGGTCAATCAGTTCGGTGCCTTCGAGATGGAAGCGACAAAGGTCGGCGAGGACAGCTCCATTCAGCGGATGATCCGGCTGGTGCAGTCGGCGGACGCGGGCAAAGCGAAGATCGTGGGCCTTGCCGACCGCTGGGCCACCTGGATCGTGGTCATCGCCCTCTCCGCTGCGGCGCTTACCTGGGCCATCTCCGGGCAGATCATCCGGGCGGTGACGATCCTGGTGGTGTTCTGTCCCTGTGCGCTGGTGCTGGCAACGCCCACAGCCATTATGGCGGCCATCGGCAACGCCACGAAGCACGGCTTTCTCGTCCGGGAGGGCGACGCGCTGGAGCGGCTGGCCGGGGCCAAGGTCATCGCCTTTGATAAAACCGGCACCCTGACCTGCGGCACGCCGGCGGTGGCTGCGGCCGAAAGCGTCTCAGACGCCTTTGAAAAAGAGGCGATCTACCGGTTGGCAGCCTCAGCAGAGCAGCTCTCCGAGCATCCCCTGGGCAAAGCCATCGTGAACTGCTATAAAAAGACCGGGGCGGTGCCGGCCGAAATCACAGACTTTGCCATGATCCCCGGCCGGGGCGTGCGCGCGGCAGTGGAGGGCCAGACCGTCCTGGCCGGAAACCCCCAGCTGCTGCAGGAGCACGGCGTTGCTATGGCCCCTGCGCCGGCCGCCCAGGAGTACATCCGGCAGGGCTGCACGGTGACCTATGTGGCGGTAGACGGCACATTCGCCGGTTTCCTGGCCCTCTCCGACACGCTGCGGAAGGAAAGCGCCGCCACCATCGCCTCCCTGTCCGATTTGGGCGTGCAGCCGGTGCTTCTCACCGGTGACCATGAAGCGGCCGCCCAAACCATTGCCGGCAAGCTGCACATCGGCCAGGTCCGGGCAAACTGTCTGCCGGAGGATAAGCTGAACTATATCGGCGAATATCAGCGCAGGAATATGCCCGTGTGCATGATCGGCGACGGCGTTAACGACGCCCCGGCCCTGAAAAAGGCGGATGTCGGCATCGCCATGGGCGGCGTAGGCAGCGACATCGCTGTGGATGCGGCGGATATTGCCCTGGTCGACGACGAGGTCAAGGAGTTGCCGCACCTTGTGGCGCTGTCTAGGCGGATGATGACCACCATTAAGCTGAACATGACCTTTTCCATGACGCTGAATTTCATCGCCATCGCCTTGGCCATCATCGGGACGCTGAACCCCGTTGTGGGCGCGCTGGTACATAATGCAGGCTCCGTGCTTGTGATCACAAACTCGGCATTCTTACTGAATTGGAGGAAAAAATAATGGCTGTCAAAATCATCGGTCTCATCATCGGCATTCTCGTTCTCTGCGCGGGCATCTATTACCTGGTCAAAGAAAAGCACGACCCGGAGTCCAAAAAGATCTACACCATCGTCAGCGTGGTCGGCGGCGTTATCGCCGCTGTGTGCGCCGCGCTGCTCCTTCTCTGATCGATCGCGCGGATCAGCTGTACCCCCGGCATAGTTCGGGCAAAAGATCCCCAAACAGCAGTAACCGGAAGGCTTGATGCCTTCCGGTTACCTGTCTCTCACAACGCAGGCTGTGAGCGTTTATGTCAGTTTTCTTTGATCCCGGCAGCCGGGCCGGATCAGCGCACAAAGTGCGTATGTACGCGTTCTTCCTTTTTCGGCAGGCCGAACTGTTCCTTGCCCAGGGCGATGCTTTTCATGAGGAAGGTCATATTCCGGGCCAGGGTCCGCATGGTCTGCCGGCCTTCCCCGTCCTCCAGAGCCTCCCCCGGCTCACGGCCGTGGATGGAATTCCAGTACTGGCTGGACGCCACCGGCATGCTGTTGATGGTAAAATATTTATTCAGCTCGTCAAAGGTGGCCGAGCAGCCGCCGCGCCGGGCACACACCACGCTTGCGCCCACCTTCATGGTTTTGTCAAAGCCGGTGCTGTAAAAGAGACGGTCCAGCACGGCGATGAGGGTGGCGTTGGCGGAGGCAAAATACACCGGGCTTGCCACGACGAGGCCGTCCGCCTCCTGCAGCTTGCCGGCCAGTTCATTGACTATATCGTCGAACACGCACTTGCCCGTCACCTTGCACCGGCCGCAGCCGTTGCAGCCGCGCACCGGCTGATTGCCCACCTGCACCAGCTCCACCTCTACGCCCTCCTCGGCGAAGACCTTGCGCATTTCCTCCAGCGCTATGGCGGTGTTGCCGTTGGCTCTGGGACTTCCGTTGAGCATCAAAACTTTCATGGGATGTTTCCCTTCCTTTCGGATGTATTTGCCGGGTCCGCGCCTGCGGGGCGCGGGCTTTTCGGCATATGGATCGTCTTAAATATTGGAGACCTGGGCGAATTCCGCATCGGCTGTGTCGTCCTGGGTGACTTTGCGGATCATATTCAAAAATCCGTCCGAAAGGTCACTGGCAAAAAACCTGCGGACTGCGGCGGTATCCTGCGGCGCGCAGAGATCGTTCTCCTTGAGCACGCGAATGACCTCCTCCACCACGATCTTTGACGGGTTCACAAAATTCACCGCCGGGTAGAGCTCGCCTATGGTCTCCTGGATAAAGGGATAGTGGGTGCAGCCCAGGACCAGGTTCTCCACCGAGTTGCTCTCAATAAAGTCGTCCAAATAGTAGTGGGCAACGGTCTCGATCACCTTGCCCTCCCAAAATCCGTTTTCGATCAGCGGAACAAAGACCGGGCACGCTTTGGAGCAGGAGTCGATCCCGTGCGCCTGCAGCTGTCGCTCGTAAACACCGCTTTTGATGGTGGCCTGGGTCGCGATTATCCCCACGTTCTTCAGCCGTCTCTCGGCGATATGCTCCACGGTCGGCTCGATGATGCTGACAATGGGGATAGAGGGGAATTTCTCACGCAGGATCTCCGTACACAAGGCGCTGACGGTGTTGCAGGCGATCAGGATCATCTTCACATCCTGGTGCGCCAGGAAATCCACGATCTGAATGGCAAACCGCATGATCGTGTCCCGGGCCTTGTCGCCGTAAGGCGTTCGGGCCGTGTCGCCGAAATAAACAACGTTTTCGTTAGGCAGCAGCTTGCAGATGGTCTTTATACAGCTCAGGCCCCCCAGGCCGGAGTCAAATACGCCGATAGGGCGTGTATCGGACATCGTCATTCCCCCAATCAAATTTTGCGCTTATGGATCCAGCTGATCTCAGGGAGATGCAGCCTTTGATGATTCGTATTTCTCAGCGGCAGGAGGTGCCCGCGCATGCCGGTCTATTATCGTAAGATATATTCAACGAACGCGCTGCCATTTCCCATAATTCGAATGAAATTATACCCTGCGCCATAGAAAATGTCAATGAATACGCCCCCCTTTATTTGCGCCGCCTGCGGCGGGATAAGCAAGGAAGACCGCAGTCCTCTTGGCCTGCGGTCTTCCCATCCATTTTTATACGCCGGTGGAAAGGGCTCCTTCAGCAGATGCCATCCGGCCTCCAATACTGAGCGCCCCAATGCTCAAAGTCCCACTCCGCCATGTAGGCATTGCACTCGTAGTCAATGTAGTAAAGCGTTCCGCCCCACGGAACGAAGTTGGTGGGATAGTAGTCGATGTTCAGCCCGGCCGGGTACAGCAGGCTGCACATGGCCCACACCTGCGCGAGCCATGCGGGGTCCATCCGTCCCTGCCGCAGCAGCTCCGCCACCGTCTGCCCGGCGATGTATTCCTTCAAAATACGCTCCCGCGGGGTATCCACCGCCAGCAGCCGCGGCATGGGGATACCCAGCCTCCGCAGCGTTTCATAGTCCCGCAGCTCCGATTGCAGCTTGTCGCCGAAGGTGTAGTAGGCGCAGGGTTCATGGTGGATCTGCTTCAGGACATACTGCGCCGATCCGTCCGCCACCAAATAGGAGCGTCCGCCTTTCCCTTTTCCCAGGAGCCGGAATACCGTGTATTCGGCGCCGTTCACGGTCAATGTGTCACACATGATCCTGCGTGTATTCCCCTTCAAATGCCGGCGATCTTCCTGACGGTATTGGCCGTTCTTATGGTCAGCTGCGCGCCGATCTCTGCCCGGGCCGTCTTGGGCCACCAGTTGGTTTTCTGATACTCCTTTCGGCTGAACGACCAGAACACAACCGCCTGATACGCCTGGATCTGCTCCAGGCCCTCCTTCGGCGCGCCGATCTCGTGATAGACGTCCGGGAAAGAAGCAGGCGGCAGGATGAAAATGAGGTTATGGTAAATCTCCTTATTTTCCGTCCCCCACCAGTCCGGGGCATGGCGCAGAATGTCCGCCAGCTCCTCCTGCGGCAGGACGAAAACAGGGATGTCCAGGCTAAACTCCCCCCGGATCACGCGCCCGATGCCCTCTGCCAGCACCGCCGTGTCCGCTTCCTCGCCGGAAAAAACCACGTTGCCGCTGTTCAGCCAGGTTTTGACGTCTGAAAAGCCCTGCGCTTCCAGCGCCTTCTTCAGCTGCGCCATAGGCAGCTTGTTTTTGCCGCTGATGTTAACGCCCCGCAGCAGCGCGATATACCGCTTCATCTACCTTGTCTCCCGGAGCCGGCTCAGATTTTTCAGAACCGGCGGGCTGTTTGCGGCAATGCGCCCCAGGGTCGGGCATCCGTCCATCTGCCCGCAATCTGCGCAGGTGTCCAGGCCCTTCTCCCGGACGCAGTTATGTACGGGGCAGAGCCTGTCGCAGAAGGGTGTTTTGGGCCCCTCCATGCGGCAGCCGGTGCAGCAGATCATTTCCGGGGTGATGGGCACTCCGTTGAGCTGTGTCCACAGGGCGGCGGTTTTTTCCCGCAGGGCATGATCGTTTGTAATCGTTGCGATCCTGGCATCGCATTTTTCGCAGTCCAGCCCGCAGCAGCCGATGAGTTGGTTCATACACATGCCTCCTTGCTTCCTATGTGCTTTCTCACGCCGATCCGTTCCGGCTGGACAGCACAGAATCCAGCGGGATATCCATCCGGATCGCTATTTCCTCCGGGTACAGCATCATCATTATACCTACCGAGCGGTAGGCTGTCAAGAGGAGGCAGGGAAACGGCCCAAATGCAATAGGGCGTTCTGCGGAAAAAATTGCCGCATTTTCCTGCAAATGCCGCGAAAAACAGACAAGCAAGGGAGGCCGCCCTGCAGGCGGCCTCCCTTGGCATTTTCGTTTATTTTAACAAAACCGACATGGGCACCAATTACTCGGTACCCATGTCGGTGATTCCTTTCATAGGTATCCAGCGTGAAGGAGGCGTTGGTGTGACCCAGAATCCCCGACAGGGTTTTGGCGTCCACGCCGCTGGTGAGGGCGTGGGTGGCGAAGGTGTGACGCAGATCATGGAAACGGATGCTGGGGAGTCTTGCCCGCTGGAGCAGCGTCTTCATGTGGCGATACGCCGCGTTGGGATCGACGGGATATTCCGGCTTCACCAGGTCCGGGAATATCCATTGGCTGATGGCATCCACTTTTCGCCGCCGTAGGATTTCAGTCACGCTGTGCGGCAGGATGATGGTACGCATACCTTGATTGGTCTTCGTCTCGCCGACGGTGTACTCACCCTTCCGCTGGCCGTGGAGGGTGCGGCACACCTTCAGCGTGCCGCTCTCCTCGTCGAAGTCGCTCCATTGCAGTCCGCAGATCTCACCGCGGCGCAGGCCGGTCATCAACTCCGTCTGGAAGAAGTCCCGCCACACCTCATCCTGCTCCACCACTGCGCGGAAGGCATCCAGCTCCTCGCCGGTCAGAATGCGCTTGGGCTTGTAGTTGGGTTTGGGCGCTGTTGTTCCTTCGGTGGGATTTCTGGGAATGACGTGTGCCTGCACCGCGTCTTTCAGCGCGGCGTGGAGGGTGGTATGGATGTGGCGCACCATGGAGTCCGAGAGCTGATGATCCATCTCGGGGTGCTCGCGGATGCGCCCCTCCGTTTTCAGACGGCGGTACATTCGCTGGATGTCTTGCTGAGAGATGAGGGAGATTTGCTTGTCGCCCAGCTGCGGCTTAATGTAGTATTCGATGTAGCAGCGATAGCTTTTAAGTGTGCCGGGACGCACCGTGCCCGCCTTGTACTCCGTGAGCCAGCGGTCCAGCCACTGGCCCAGCGTCATGCGGCTGTCCTCGGTCAGCTCCACATCCCGATAGCACTCGATGTTCTGGTGCAGCTTGTCCAGCAGGGCCTTTTGCGTCTTGGCGTAGACATGGCGGAACAGCGGTTCGCCATTTTCCTTGTGGCCGATGACGATGCGCCCTTCCCAGCGTCCATCGTCACGCTTTCGCACCATGCCATCGCCAGCCGGTCTTCGTTTTGCCATTGGGATCACCTCCGATTTGTAACCAACATACATACCACAAGCCGAGCGAAATAGCTAGGAAAATACTTTGCTTTTCTTTGCTTACTGTGACGCAGGATTTGCGCCGGTCATTCTCTCTTATAGAACAGCAGCACATCCTTGAAGGAGATCGTACCGTGGGTCGCCGACACCTCACGGGCACTGCTGCCGCGCATTTTATTGTACTCCTCACGGGTCATATCCACATCGCCGCCCAGCAGGTGGTTGGTCATGTTGTGCTCCACCGCCAGCTTAAACAGCAGCCTGCCCAGCCGGTCACCGAACACACCCAGCGTACCCTCCAGCACCTCTTGCAGTGCGCGAGGCAGATATGCACCTGTCCTCTCAGCGTGCAATCGTCCGCAATACTGTCGCAGAGCCTTCTCCACAAACTCGTTGCGAGTGGGGCAGTTGTCCAGCTTGTAGAACGCATCTACCTCCTGCCACACGTCGTCTGACAGCCAAACGGAGTGCCTATGGCCGCTTCAAGGATGGGATCGGGAAGGCAAAGCTGGTGGATATGGACGAGGAATCCGACCCGTTCTACGACCCGCCCGTGGCTTCATTCCTCTTTGATTTTCCGGCGCACATATCCTTTATCCCGTACCGGGACGAGAAAACCGGGAAGCCGAAGATGGCGGAGCGCTCCACTTTTGACGACTTGATTGCTTTTTTCTACTTGGACTTGACGAGGGGAATTGCTGCAGGGAATCTGCCCCGCAGGTGCAAGAATTGCGGACACTGGTTCGTGGCCGTGGGCGGGTATAACACCCAGTATTGCGACCGCCCCATCCTCGGCCAGCACGGCAAGACCTGCCGCAGCGTGGGCGCCCATGAGACGGCGAAACGGAAACTGCGGGAGGCCGCCGCCAAGGAGTATGCCCGCACCTATAACCGCCTAAAGGGCCGGAAGCAGCGGGGCACCATCTCCACCGATAAATGGAATCACATCGTCGCCGTGGCGGAGGAGCTGCGCGCAGCGTTTCAGGCAGGGGAGATGGCGGAGTCGGAATATTGCCGGAAGCTGAAGACGCTGTGAGGCGGAAAAAGAGAATGGAAAAGACCCAGCCATGCAGCAATTCTTGCATCTTACAGTAGAGATAGATAAAAAAGCCGTGAAAATCCGATAAAAAATTCGGATTATCACGGCTTTTACTGAGTTGATTTTCGAAATGGTGTGGAGGTCAGCTGGACTACGCAGGACAATGCGATTACAATCACTGTGGCCCCAGTTCTACAAATACTTCTCCATCCGGGTCGATTACCAGTCGCATGGGGCGAATATAGCGCTCGTAGAACTGCTTTTTTTCGGATGTACTCATATCGGCGCGGGTATTTATGTAGGCATTTTGCAGAACTTCCTGAATGTTGAAGTTAACGATCTCGTCCAGCTCCGCCTGTACCTCCCGCAGGACGGCTTGCTCCTTGATCTGATTGCTGTTGCCGGTGCAGAAATCGTCAATATAGCTGTAGGTGATACCCTGATCATCCATAGCCTTCCGGATGAGAGGACTGCATTTGTCTTCTTCAATCAACACCAGAAAATGGGCTTCCGGCATGGCCGGGATCAGTCCCCAATAATCGGAGTCACTGGAAGCCAGAATAAAAGAATCCGTATCGTTTTGGAAAAACTCACGGCAGGTGCCCGTGGTAAGGCGAATGTCAACCAGAGACTTGTTTTCCTTGACCCGCTCGATGATCTCGTGTTCCACCGGTATCTCTGTGAATTCGCTGAGAATATCCCACGCCGAGGTGGTGTGAATGTCATCGTAGAGGATGATTTTGGCAATCTTGTGTAGCAGCGCATTTTGGTTGAGGTTGTTGAGCGTGGCGTAAAGCTTGTAAGGATCAGAATTCTCACAGTCCACCACAATGGCGCAGCGTTTGCTCTGCTCCAAAAAACGATAGATGCCCTCTTTGGTCATCAGGCTGGCATCGGTGACCTTACTCATGTCCGAGAAATAATCTTCATGGATCTCGTAGAGCAGGGTCACAAATTTCTTGTCGTTATAGAAAATATTGCCCTGTTCCCCGGCAGGCCAATTCATATAGACCTGATAGGGGTACTGACTGCGGTGGGCGTAATACTCGTCTGCCGCTTTTTTGACACCAGCCTCCTTGCTGCCGTTGGGCATGATGAACAGTTCCCGCAGGTAATCCCATTTCAGCCAAATGGGCAGCAACTGACGGCAGTTGTTGATGCGGTTGGCAATTTGGTTGTTCAGGTCGATAATGTACTGAATGGGCTTGTAGTTTGCCCGAATGATCTCTATGCCATCGGCAGAAAGCTGCCGGATACTGTCCTGCGGGATATACTCCGGCAGTGTGTGCAGGTTTTTCAGGTCATATTGGAACGCCCGGTAGATCTTGCCGTAATTCTGCTCGATCGCTGTGCGAAGAAGGCAGAGATTCCGCACAATCCGGGCATTTTTATCTCGATCCATGATCTGGTAGACCTCGATTTGGGGGGAAGAGTGTTCATTTTCAAAGAAACGCTTGGGCACCCCGATCAGGTAGGCTATTTTCGAGATAATCGTGAAAGTACTATTGGGGAAATCCTTGGAATCCTGTTCTGCCGCCGCCTCCTCTGCCGGCGGTGCCGCTGCGTATACAATGTTTCTTTCTTCGGTAGTCATGGTTCAACCTCACCTCCCAAGTATGATTTTGAAATTACTCTTCCGGCCAATCTGTAAAGCGGTTCGGTTTTTGCCGTTCCAACATGATCTCATGCTTGAGAATTTTCGACCAAGCAGGAAGAATATTTGCAAAATCCTCAACGAAGTCAAGAAGCTTTGCGCTCTCTTGAGACCCAGATGGCACATACTCATCGTAAAGCAACGAATATAGTTCACTTACATTATCAAGTATCGGATAAAAAGTACCCTCACCAAGCGCAATCAGCGACTCAATAATATCCCACGCGCGTTCATATCCGGATTTTCTATACTCGTCAGCAATATCTAAATGTTCTGTAAGAATATAGCTCCACACCTCGCGCTCTCCGGGATCTTCACTCAGCTGTTGACAATAGTACTGATATAAGTCACAGCTTTCATCTTCGGCCAGCTTCGTCTCAATATGTGTGACTTTCGAAAGAACTTGCTCAATCCTTTCATTGATTGGAGAAAAATCACACAGCAACGAATAGCATTCACCGCAAACAAGGTCGTCGATGCTCACGTCAAAGAGCTTGGCGATATCAACCAACTTGTACATATCCGGAAGGGATGCACCCGTTTCCCTTAGTTAAAAACCGTTTCAATATATTTGTTGTCTTTCAGTTCATAAACATACTTTTCAGTATCACTACTTTTATAGATGTCTTTCACCAGCATTGATAGATTTTTTTTGCGTGGGGCTTGCTTATATAATTCTGAATATAAGGCTTTTGCTTCATTTTCTCCAATAACTTCCGACATTTCTTTATAAGTAAATCCGTACGGGTCATTCCGCACTTCCGTGGGCGTATATTTAGGTAAATATTTCATTTCTTTATCCTTTCTCTTAAAAATTAAAAATTTGTTTTTCGGTATTTTTGATTACAACCTCTAACTTTTCAACATCAAAGATATGTGTCAATTTGCATTTAGGGCAGAAAAGAGGAAAATCTTTTAATACCGTATTATGGAATACTTGAACTCTCTCCTTTCCATTACAAATCGGACATTTTTACACAAAAAAAGCCCATATTGAAATGGGAAAATCTCTTTTATTTCAATGCTTATCTAATACGAATGCTATGCAACATAAACGCCGTCTCCTTTTATATATAATTTCATATTATCAGGAAAATAGTCTACTGTCAATACATAACAGAATTTGTTTAAACTAATAATAGGAACTGTGTAGACAAATCTGAAAAGAAAGGTGAACAGTAGAATGCAATAGGATGAATGAATAATAGCAAAAAGGTGTGCGACGAGTTATATATCTCCCCAGGTTACCTTGCGAATATCGAGAACAAGGGACAGCAATCGAGTTTACAGGTGTTCTATGATTTTGTGACCCGGCATCATATTTCGGTAGATCAATTTTTCTTTCCGAACAGCAACGCGGAAAATCCACCGCACGGCGGTAGTTTGACGCGCTGCTAGACGGTATGAGCAATAAGGGCATACGGAGTATAACCGCAACGGCAAGAGAGATAACGGAAGTCGAAAAAGCAGAGGAGTAACCTCACAATATGGAAACCGGGAGATTTCAGCGCGTGGCGGCTGCAATCTTTTTTTGTGTCCAAAATCAAAGGAACACGCAACAAATACCGTCTTTCGATGGGGGATGGAGTAGATAGCGAGCAAAGCCCCTGGATAGCCATTTGGTTTCCGGCGCTGCTTGTTGAGGGAATCCCCCAAGCCCCCATGAACGCAGAATTTCATTCTGCGGCTGCGCGTCCGATGGACGCTTTTGACCATGACCAGCTCACCGCTGGTCGCGGTCTTTTTCTTTTTCGGCATCGTGTTCCGCCTCCATGTTTAAGAGCCGATCCACATTGGCCTTTGCTGCCAACAGCTCCCGCATTTCCTCGCGGGAGCGCCGGTACTCGGCATAGGTCTTTTTCTTTTTCTCCAGCAGCCGAGCATACCGCATCATGGGAGGGCATGAGCTGCACTTGCTTTTTGCTCTTTTTGCGCTCCAGAAATCCGGTGGATACCAGCTTTTCCAAAATCCCGGCGCGGGTGGCCGGAGTTCCCAGGCCCTTGCGCTCGGCATCGTCCGGCATATCGTCCTTCCCGGCAGTCTCCATTGTGGAGAGTAGCGTATCTTCGGTGAAATGTTTGGGCGGGGTGGTCTTGCCCTCCTTGACGGCAGCACCAGAAAGGGGCAGCGTCTGACCTTCAGACAGCTCCGGCAGCGCCTTGTCCTCGGTTTCTTTGTCCTGCTCCACATTCTTCAGCCCTGCGCGATAGGCAGCGTCCAGCGCCCGCCAGCCAGGTTGTTTCACCGTGCGGCCCTTGGCGGTAAACTCTGCTCCGGCGCACTCCACAACGACGGCGGTTTCCGCAAAGATATAGGGCTGGGCTACGGCGCACAGCAGCCGCAGGGCCACCAGCTCCAGCACCGCTTTTTCGCCCACCGGCAGGCCGGTCAGGTCCGCGCCCTGGAGGTTGCGGGTGGGGATCACCGCATGGTGGTCGGTTACTTTCTTGTCGTTGATGACCGCACCGGCATCGCAGGAAATGGCAATCCCTTTCCGAAACGGCATGGCATTGGCAACCAGATTGACCAGCACAGGCAGGCTTTCAGCCATATCGCTCGTCAGATAGCGGCTGTCCGTTCGGGGATAGGTGCAGAGCTTCTTTTCATAGAGGTTCTGCAAATAGTCCAGGGTTTGCTGGGCTGTGAACCCCAGCAGCCGGTTGGCGTCCCGCTGGAGGGTGGTCAGGTCATAGAGAGCGGGCGGCTTCTCGGATTTGTCCTTTCGCTCCACCTTTTTCACCGTCACAGCCGCACCCTGACAGGCAGTTTTCAGCTGCTCGGCAGCAGCCTTGTCCGCCATGCGCTCCCCGGAAACGGTGAAACCGGGCAGTTCCAGCGTGACCGTGTAGAACGGCACCGGCTTGAAGGTGTCGATCTCGGCCTCCCGCTGAACGATAAGGGCCAGCGTCGGGGACATGACGCGCCCGATGTTGAGGGTCCGGTGGTACAGTACCGAAAACAGCCGGGTGGCGTTGATGCCCACCAGCCAGTCCGCCTTGGCGCGGCAGAGGGCCGCATCCCGCAGGCCGTCATAATCTGCACCGGGGCGCAGGTTTGCAAAGCCCTCCCGGATGGCGGAATCCTCCATCGAGGAAATCCAGAGTCGCTTCATGGGTTTGGTGCAACCCGCCAGCTCGTAGACGGCGCGGAAGATCAGCTCACCTTCGCGTCCGGCGTCGCAGGCGTTCACCACCTCGGTCACATCCGGGGCGTTCATCAGCTGTTTCAGCACATCAAACTGTTTCTTCTTGTCCTTGCTCACCACCATCTGCCAGGGTTCTGGCAGAATGGGTAGATCGTCATAGCGCCACTTGGCGTACTCCGGGTTATAAGCATCGGCGTCGGCCAGTCCAGCCAGGTGGCCCACACACCAGCTGACCCGCCAGCCGTTGCCCTCTAAATAACCGTCCTTATGGGTTGTTGCTCCAATTACGGCGGCCAGACTTTGGGCAACGGACGGTTTCTCAGCGATTACCAGCTTCATGGTTTTTCATCCTCCTTTCCCGCAGCCATGTGGTCAGCTGCCGGTGGCAGAATCCCACGCAGGGCTGACCGTCACGGTAATTTCCGCAGCCATAACAGGGGTGGCCGGGAGATAAAGAAGGAGGACGGGAAGTTTCCTTCCCGCCCTCCGGCCTGCGTGTCATCATGCGTTCATAGGGGCTGTCGGTGAAGCGGGTCAAACCGTCTTGTCCTCGCTTTCCTCGTCGCCGCCCCCGTCAGCGTCCAGCTCGTCAGATTCCTCGGTCTCCCAGGAGTCCTCGTCCTCCTGGTCGGTATCATCCTCGCCGTAGTCATAATCGTCCAAATTGTCGTTGCCCTTGGTCTTGGGTTTGTTTTTCACCAGCTTAAAGTAGGCAAAAGCACCGCCGCCACCCATCAGGGCCAGCACCACTAAAAGAATGGCCGGATTCAGCCCTGTGGCGTTCTGCGCCGGTTCCTCCGGCTCCGGGGTTTCCTCCGGGGTCTCCGGCTCCGGCTCCTTACCTGTGCAGGCGCTCATATTGGTGGCACACACCGGGCAGGCCGTATTCACCGCACCGGCCACACATTTCTCCGTACAGGTACAGGTGGCGGGCTGCTCCTGGGTGGTCTGGCCGTCCTCCATCAGCGCCATTAGGTCCGCCTCGTCCACCTGATTCAAGAAATGAACGGCGGTTTCCTTGTCCTCGTTGGCACGGTCAATGAGGATGTAGAAGTAGTTGCCCGCCTTGGTGGTGACGGTGATAAGCTGCTTGTTGCCGCCGAAATCATCCACCAGGGCGGCATTGCCCTCCGGGGTCAGGGCCGGACTGTCCTCGGTTTCCTCCACCACCACATTGCTGTCGTTGGTGGTATCCTCTGCCGGGGGCTGGTCTGTCCCCTGGGCAAAGGCCGTCACGGAGAAGCTGGCCATCAGCACCAGAGCCGCACACAGGGCCGAAAAGGTTTTGAAAATCCTCTTATTCTTCATGGTCGGTGTCCTCCTGTTCATCGTAGTCGGCAGAAGCAGCGGCCATGCCAGGGACCGTACCGCCGGAGAGCATAGCGTTCAGCTGCTCCGGGGTCATACGCAGGGCGCGTACCATCTGGATGATCTCCAGATTCTCTGCCTCGGTTTTCTGCGCTTCCAGGGTTTTCAGCTTTTCCTGATACTCCGCAATCTTCTCGCGGACCTTGGCAATCTCCTGGTCAATGCGCTGGATTTTATTCTTAGCCATTGTGAATCACTCCTTTATAGAAATCTCTGTTACCAGTTCATTAAGCCATAAATCCATTTCCATCAGCCGGGTCTCCATATCGCCCATAACAGAGGAGATGTCGATGGAAGCGTCAGAACCGATGATACCTGCCGCCTGCGCTACCACACTTTGCGCCATGTCGAATACACCCATGACGATATTCCATGTGTTTGTGACAATCAAAATGGCGGCGGCAGATTTGAACACCCATTTGAAGATCATCCAGGTATCCACATCATGCAGGTTGTTCCGGTCGGTAATCATCTGAATCAGCTCCAGCGTCATCACGATAGCCAGGATCACGCCAGCAATCGGCACCATGATGGAGTTGGAGAGATTCTGGATCATGCTGAAAATGCTCCCGTTCCAGCCCTGCGGGGTCTGACCCACCTGTGTCGCAATGTCTGCAACCTGCTGGTTTACACTGTCGAACATCCCCGATAAGTTTCCCATGATGCCGCCCACCAGCATTTCCTTGAGCCAGTTGGTAAGGGCATCCAGTAAGAAATCCATACGGTGTCAACCTCCTTTCAGCCGCCCCCGCGTGGGGGCAGGGGCGGCAAGGATTTCTTATGACAGCTTAACGGCGTGAGCGATCAGACGGTGAACAGGCTGGAGAGCAGGGGTACGAGGACCATGCCGACCACGGCGACGCCAGCGCCAGCCATGAGCTGCTTCATGCCCTGGGACTTAGCTCACTACGGATAAAGAAGCAAGGAGAGGTTAAAAATTTTTGCCGTTCCCATCCGGCGGGGCCTCGCCGGATAGGTCTGGCTCAATCGTCGGGCAAGTCCACCTTGCCAACAAAAGAATAATAAATCTCGATGTCCTGGTGGCGCGTTCCCTGCTCGTCCTTCCAGCACTCATGCACCACGATCTTCTCCACGAACTCCCGCAGGAGGGTGGGGGTCAGCTCCTCAAAGCTGGTGTACTTCCGCACAACGGCCATGAACTTCTCCACGTTCACAGCGGCCTCCTGCGCCTGCCCCAGCTCCGCCTGTAACTCGGCGGCACGGGCCTTCAGCGTGGCCTGCTCCTGCTCATAATCGGTGGACAACTCCATGAAACGCTCGTCCGTAATGCGCCCGCTCACGCTGTCCTCATACAGACGCTTGAAGATGCCGTTCAACTCTCCGATACGCTTCTGCGCCGCCTCCAGCTCGCGGCGGCGGGCGGCGTTCTTCCGCTTACCGCCGTCCTCGTTCTGTGCCATCAGCAGCTTCATAAACCGGGCCTCATGCTTGGCGGCGTAGCTGGTGACTTTCCGCAGATTTTCCGTCACGCCCGCCGTCAGAAGGTCGGTGCGGATGAAATGTGCCGTACAATCGGCGGTGCGCTTCTTGTAGCTGCCGCAGATGTAGCAGTCCTGCCGCCGCTTGTTCGTTTCATACCTCTGCTGGTACATGACGCTGCCGCAGTCGGCGCAGAACAACAGACCGGAGAACAGGCCAACCTCGCCGTAGCGGTTGGGCCGCTTTCGCTGTTTGCGAAGCTCCTGCACTCGCCCCCAGGTGGCCTCGTCAATGATGGCCTCGTGGGTATGCTCAAAGACCATTATCTTGTCCTCTGGGTTGGCAACGCTGGTCTTGACCTTGTAGGACACCTTCTCCGTCTTGAAGTTGACGGTATGCCCCAGGTACTCCCGGCGCTCCAGGATGTGCGCCACGGTGTTGCTCGACCACTTACAGGGGTAGTCCGGGTAGTAACGGCGGGTGCTGCCGGTGCGCCGGTACTCCATCGTCCCCGGCGTGGGGATGTTCTGCTCGGTCAGCATCCGGGCAATCTTGGTGGGGCCGTTCCCGGCAAGGCACAGACTGAATATCTGCTTTACAACAGGTGCGGCCTCCGGGTCAACAACGAAGTGTCCGTCCGGGCCTTTCAGATAGCCATAGACCGGCTGGCTGGTGATGGGTTTTCCGCTCATGCCTTTAGCCCGGAAAACCGCTTTGATTTTCTTGCTCGTGTCCCTCACCATCCATTCATTAAATAAATTCCGCAAGGCGCTCATGTCGTTGTCGCCCTGGGCGCTGTCCACGCCGTCATTGATGGCGATAAAGCGGACGCCTTTCTTTGGGAAGGTAATTTCTGTAAATAGGCCCACTTGCAGATAATTCCGTCCCAGGCGTGAGAGGTCTTTCGTCACGACCGTCTTGACCGCGCCGCTCTCCACAGCGTCCATCATCTCGGTGAAGCCGGGCCGCTGGAAGTTGGCTCCGCTCCATCCGTCATCCACGAAAAACTGATAGGGCATCAGGCTATGCTCACGGGCGTAGCTTTCGAGGATGCGCTTTTGATTGGAAATCGAGTTGCTCTCGCCCTGCAATTCATCGTCGCGGCTGAGGCGGCAGTACAAGGCGGTGATGGGGGCTTGCATGGGTTGCTGTCTTAACATCGTTTCCTCCAATCCGACAGCCCCGGCCCCGCTATTCCGATGGCAACAGTATAGCACAGGCCGGGGCGGTTGTATAGTGCTTTTTACTTCCTTACAAGAAAAAGTTTTAAGCTGAGGATTATCGCGGAACTACCGGCAGGAGGTCACGGGCCGGGGCTGATCTGGCAGCGGCTTTCGGCCTCCAGGACTTTCGCCATTTTGTCGGCGGCGGTGTCGGTGGTGTCCTGCTTGAAGTAGCCGGAAACGGTGAGGACGGTGTTGCCCATGCGGATTTCAGTCACGCAGTCCGGGCGGCGGGTGGTGGTCTTGCTGGGGGTGTCGGTCATAGGCGGCTCCTTTCAAATTTTTGTTGTGGACATTTAGAGGGCCATTTTCGAGGCCCGGAATGGTAGTACACAGCTCCCCTATTGAGGACGGCCCAAAAGCCCCGTGATAGGGTATAGTTCGCCCATTATACACCTTTCAAGTTTTCCATATTCAGTTGTCATGGGCGATGTGTTACGCGATGGAAAAGGGAACATCAGGCTTTGGAAAAACACAATGCACCCAGGTGGTCAAGACCATCTGGGTGCAGAGAATTTTACTGATATTCACTTTTTATATCGCTCATCGTTAAGACTATTATAGAGCGAATGTAAAGTATTGTCAATGCGTTTTGAGGTCTAGTTTTGTCGAATTGGCCCGATGGAACAGTACAGACGCAAAGCGGGTGTACTATTCCGGCGGGTGCGCCGCTCTGCGGCGATTGCGGAAACGGCTTCCGATTTCCGCCTGGTCAGGCGAGAACGCAACAGGCGGGGCTGACGGATTTTTGTGGCGCGGCTGCGCCACAACACCGGCGCGGAGCGCCGGTCAGCAGGGTTTGGGGAAGGCACTCCCCAACAAGTAGCAGACCAGGGGAACAAATGAGCGGAGCGAAATTTGGGCCACGGGTCGATACTTGCTCTCGCTCTCGCTCTCGCTCTCGCTCTCGCTTCTCTTTACATTGACAACACAAAGCCCATTTGCTATAATATCGCGAAGAAGAACAGCCATGTTGTTCTAATTTCAGTATCGGAGGTATTCATATGGCAAACTGCAAAAACAGAAACAAGTCTTTTAACGGCGCTTTGGGCACTTTAGGAGGCCTTTTCTAAAATCACTGTTAGAAAGGGCTGAGAAGTTTGCCCTTCCTGCGCGGCAGTCGGGCTTGTTTCACAAAACAACCCACTAATTCGTAAAGGAGAATGTAACTTCATGTTTGCTAAAAATTCAAAGGCATATTCTGTCTACCTGCTGTT
>CABMQL010000018.1 GCA_902388735.1 uncultured Eubacteriales bacterium
TTCTGGACGAGGCCACGGACCCCTGGGGCATCAAGGTCAACCGGGTGGAGCTGAAGAACATCCTGCCGCCCCGTGAAATTCAGAACGCCATGGAAAAGCAGATGAAGGCCGAGCGCGAGCGCCGGGAGTCCATCCTCCAGGCCGAGGGCGAAAAGGCCAGCAAGATCCTGGTGGCCGAGGGCGAGAAGCAGTCCGCCATTCTGAAGGCGGACGCTCAGAAGCAGGCGCGGATCATGCAGGCCGAGGGCGAGGCCGCGGCTATCCTGAAGGTGCAGCAGGCCATGGCGGACTCCCTGAAGCTGCTGAACGAGGCCGCTCCCAACGATCAGGTCATCAAGCTCAAGGCCCTGGAGGCCCTGGAGAAGGTGGCCGACGGCAAGGCCACCAAGCTCATCATTCCCAGCGAGATCCAGGGTCTGGCGGGCCTGGCTGCCAGCGCCAAGACCATCCTGTCCGACGACAAGCCGGAGGCGTAAGGCGCTATGGCCAAGAAAGAAACCGACCGCTTTGTCAAGGTGCTGGAGGAGAGCGGATTCATCACTTCTTCGGAGATTTGGGTGGATACCCAAACGGGTGTGCAGTATTTGTACCACTCCAGCGGAAATTCCGGCGGCCTCACCGTCCTGGTGGACGCCGACGGCAAGCCCCTGCTCTACCACCGCACCCCGGACGCCCCGGAGTATAAATAACAGGGAGGAGAACGCATGATCGTAACCACTACCCCCTCTGTGGAGGGCCGCCGCATCACGGAATATAAGGGCGTTGTGTTCGGCGAGGTCATCGCCGGCGTAAACTTCGTCAAGGACTTTGTGGCCGGGCTCAGCAACTTCTTCGGCGGCCGCTCCGGTACCTACGAGGAGGAGCTCATCAACGCCCGCCAGCAGGCCCTGGCCGAAATGGAGCAGCGGGCGGCCCAGCTGGGCGCCGATGCCGTGGTGGGCGTGGACATCGACTATGAGGTCCTGGGCGCCGATAACGGCATGCTGATGGTCACCGCCAGCGGCACCGCTGTGCGGCTGGACTGATGCCCCGGCCCATATAAACCACATCAGATTATGCGCACAGGCGGGGCAAAAGCCCCGCCTGTGTGATTTCATGCCGCTGAGTGCTGCTTTTTGGGTATTTTTACCGCCCGGTCATAATGTTGAGGATCACCCGGTCCGTCTCGTGCATGCCCTTGGAGGCCAGGATGCCCACGTTGCGGATGGTCTCCTCCACGTCCGCGCCCTCAATGCCGTCGCCTGGGCGGAAGTTGTTGCCGCCCAGGTACATGTTGTATCCCAGGATGCCCGTGCCCACGGCCATGGCGATCTTGCTGGCGCAGCTGGCCTTGGCCCCGTCGCAGATGCAGCCGGAGATCATGGCCACGGCGTTGCAGATGGTGTGGCTGATGCCGCTATAGTCCGCGCCCCGGAGCCAGGCGATGCCGCAGCCTGCGCCCACCCCGGCGGACACCGCGCCGCAGTAGGCGCTCAGCCGGCCGATGCCGGTTTTTTGGTGGATGGTGATGAGGTCGGACAGGGCCACGGCCCGGAGGATCTTCTCCTCGTCTGCGCCCATAAACAGGCCGTATCGCCACACGGGCACCGAGGCGGTGATGCCCTGGTTGCCGCTGCCGGAGCAGATGACCACCGGCATCTCGCACCCGTTCATCCGGGCGTCGGATCCGGCGGCGCCCCAGGCCCGGGCCTCGGTCTCGATGCCGCTGTCGGTGGAGAGCAGGGTGGAGCCGATGTTGGCGCCCCAGTCGCCCCGGAGCCCCTCGGCGGCGATGGCGCCGTTGCACGCCAGCTGCCGGCTGATATGGGGCCGTATCCGCTCTATATCCACGGTTTCAATAAAGGTAAGAATGTCTTTCACGTTCAGGACGCTCTTGTCCTGGAGATTGGCCTCGGCAGAGGAGCTCTCGGGCTTTTCCAGCAGGACCTGGCCGTCCTTTTCTATGTACACCAGGTTGGTGTGGTTGTTGGCCACCCGGGCCACGGCCCTGTGCCCGTCCAGCCAGCCCGTGAGCCGGATGTCCAGCAGACAGGGAGTCTCCGGGCAGGTGACGGTGATGTCCGTATGGTCCAGGTATTCCTGGATGTGCGCCGCGTCCGCCTCGGTGACCTTGGCCAGCACCTGCAGCTCCGCGTCGGCATCTCCGGCCACGATACCCACGGCAATGGCCGCCTCAATGCCCCGGCGCCCGCCGGTATTGGGCACCACCACGGATTTCACGTTTTTCAGGATGTTTCCGCTGATCTCGGCCAGCACTTTTTCCGGTTTACCGCCCAACACCTCGCGCAGCTTTGCAGCACAATACGCAACGGCGATGGGCTCTGTACACCCGGTGGCCAGGCGAAGCTCCTCCGCCAAAATGGCGCAGTAGGCTTCCGTTTTCCTTTCGTTCAACATTCTTACCGCACTCCTTATGTAATATATTAATTTGTATAGCACCCCGGCCCTCCGGGGAAACGCTCTCAAAAAGCCTCGCAGAGTTTGCCGCCCGCAGGCGGCAAAAAATTCAAATCATTTTTCCCCGCGACATGTGCGTGGGGGAAAATACCTCTCAGACTGCAAGTGTGGAATTTTGTCGCTTTGCGGCAAAATTATGCGCGCGGCAGGCTGCAAACCTTTTGGCAGAAAATTCCGCAGGAATTTTCGCCAGGTTTTTATCCGCCGATGTTCTCCACAAACGGCAGGTCGTCCCCGGCGATCCAGTCCGCCACATCCACCACCTCAAATTCCGTGGGGGTCTTGCGGATCACCACCCGGACGATGCCGGCGTTGATGACCATCCGCCGGCACATGGCGCAGCTGGTGGCGTCGCCTAAAATTTCCCCGGTCTGGGCGTTTTTGCCCACCAGGTACAGGGTGCCGCCCACCATGTCCCGGCGGGAGGCGGAGATGATGGCGTTGGCCTCGGCATGGACGCTGCGGCACAGCTCGTACCGCTCCCCCCGGGGCACCCGCAGGGCCTCCCGGGTGCAGTAGCCCATGTCCACGCAGTTGCGCCGGCCCCGGGGCGCGCCGTTGTAGCCGGTGGAGATGATCTCGTCGTTTTTCACGATGATGGCGCCGTAAATGCGGCGCAGACAGGTGGCCCGCTCCAGAACGGTCTGAGCGATGTCCAGGTAGTAGTTCTCCTTGCTGATGCGCTCCATAGTCACACCTCCGTGAATTTTGTGGATTCATTATACCGTATATTTTGCCCCATTTCAAGAAAAAGGACGCCGCGCTGCGGCGTCCTTTTGGCAACTTAGAATCTGTCGTCGGGGCGGAAGGTATCGTCCTCGCCGGGGTCCTGCCCGGGTATCCGGCCGATGCCCTTTTCAGCCTTGATGGCCTCAAAGTAGCCCAGGTCGGTCTGCTGGATGTAGGGGGCGATCCAAATGGAGAGGATGCCCAGAGTCAGGCCGCAGAGGAGGCTCCAGCCGATGAACGTCAGGTCCAGCACGAACAGGTCCAGCTTGTAGCCCTTGGTTTGCGCCTTGCTCATGTTCAGCGCATCCATCACGCCCAGCTCCGGGTTTTCGCACAGGTTATACAGGGCAAAGCGGTAGCGGTAGCCGGCGATGATGCCGGGGATGATGAACAGTATGCTCCACAGGGCTACAAACACCGTTATCACCAGGTTCAGCAGCACGATCTTGCCCACAAAGCCGAATCCGTCAAACAGGGAGGAGATGGGCATCTCCTCGCCCCGGCGCACGCCCTGGTGATACAGGACATACCCGGCGGCCAGCACGCAGCCCAGCAGCCAGACCAAAACCGACACGAACACTACCACCGGCGTGGGGAAGGCGGCGTGGTGAAAAAGGGACTGCACCTGAAACTGCATATCCCCGATCTCTACCCATGTGCCCTCGTCAGCGGACACATAGTTGTCTGCCAGACCCAGCACGAACCGGATCACCAGGTATAGCAGGGTCATTTGGTAGGCAGAGACCCGGGCTGATTTGGTAATGGCTTTGGCGTTTAACTTCAGTTCGATCCGATTCAGCATAAATTCATCTCCCTTGGCTGTATCACATATTTATATGGTATATGGCTAATGTAGCACATCTGCGAAAAAAATACAAGAGAAAGAACCAATTCCGGCGGGACCCGGGGGGTGAAGGGGATTTTTACGGTATCTTAATTCATAATTTGTCAAAAATTACCGCAAATCCCATCGGATGGGGGTGGACAAAGAATTTGTTTTGTTGTAGAATAATTTTCAGTATGGGGTAGCATAGGGCTGCCCATGAAGTAAGATGAGGTGAAAGACAATGGCACAAGCTTTCTTTGGCGGCGTTCATCCCAATGACATGAAGGCCGCAACCAATGAAAAGGCCATCGAGCAGCTGGCAGCCCCGGCTGAGGTGGTCATTCCCATGTCTATGCACATCGGTGCGCCTTGCAAGCCCGTGGTCTCCGTGGGCGACAAGGTTACTGTGGGCCAGCTAATCGGCGAGCCCGGCGGTTTCGTTTCCGCACCCATTCATGCCAGCGTTTCCGGCACTGTCAAGGCCGTGGAACCCCGCCCCTTCTCTATGGGCGGCACCATGATGAGCGTGGTCATCGAAAACGACAAGCAGAACACCGTGTGTCCGGACATTCATCCCGTTGAGGATCCCGACAGCCTGACTCCCGAGCAGCTGGTGGAGATCGTCAAGAACGCCGGCATCGTCGGCCAGGGCGGCGCGACCTTCCCCACCCATGTGAAGATCAGCTCCGGCCTGGGCAAGGTGGACTATGTCCTCATTAACGCGGCCGAGTGCGAGCCCTACATCACCGGCGACCACCGCACCATGCTGGAGCGGCCTGAGCAGGTCATCAAGGGCGCGACCCTGCTGGCCAAGTGCTTCGGCGTGGACAAGGTCTACATCGGCATCGAGGCCAACAAGCAGAACGCGGCGGACGTGCTGAACAAGACCATCGCCGAGCTGAAGGCTCCCGTGGTGGTAGAGGTGCTGCACACCCGTTACCCCCAGGGCGCTGAAAAGCAGCTCTGCCAGGCCATCTCCGGCCGGCAGGTTCCCTCCGGCAAGCTGCCCGCTGACGCCGGCTGCTGCATTTTCAACCTGAACACCACCTGTTCTATTTACAAGGCTGTTTACACCGGCATGCCCGTGGTGAGCAAGATCGTCACCGTCTCCGGCTCCGGCGTTATCGAGCCCAAGAACATCGAGTGCCCCATCGGCACCCCCATCACTGACCTGTTTGACGCCTGCGGCGGCCTGCGGGAGGATACCTATAAGCTGATCATGGGCGGCCCCATGATGGGTCTGGCTCAGTACGATGTGGATGTCACCGTGGGTAAGGGTACCGGCGCTATGCTGGCCTTCGCCGGCGACGAGGAGAAGTATGTGGCCGAGCCTCAGTGCATCCGCTGCGGCAAGTGCGTGGGCGTGTGCCCCATGCGCCTGGAGCCCGTCTTCATGTATAAGTATCTGGAAAAGGGCGATGTGGACACCTGGCAGAACGTTCTGCACGGCATGGACTGCATCGAGTGCGGCGCCTGCGCCTACACCTGCCCCGCCCGTCTGCCCCTGACTCATATGTTCCGCATGGGCAAGCAGAAGGTCAATAACGCAAGAATGGCTGCCAAGGCAAAGGCTGAGGCCGAGAAGAAGGCAGCCGAAGAGAAGAAGGAGGCGTAAGCAATGACGGATTATAAAAGCTTGAAGCTGATCGCATCCTCCTCCCCCCATATCCGCAGCAATGAGGACACCCGTTCCATCATGCTGGATGTGATCATCGCCCTCATGCCCGCCCTGATCATGGGCATCTATGTGTTCGGCTGGCGCGCGCTGACGGTCACCCTGGTGTCCGTGGCGGCCTGCGTGGTTTGGGAGTGGCTGTACCGCAAGGTCATGAAGAAGACCAACTCCATCGGCGACCTGTCCGCTGTGGTCACCGGTATCCTGCTGGCCTTTGTCTGCCCCGTGCAGATTCCCTACTGGATGATTATTATTGGCGCATTTTTCTCCATCGTGCTGGTCAAGCAGCTCTACGGCGGCATCGGCTGCAACTTCATCAACCCCGCCCTGGCGGGCCGCGCGATCCTGCTGGCCAGCTATGCCTCCGTCATGGCAGGCAACTGGGTCAAGGTGGGTGAGAAGGCTCTGGTGGTTGGCAGCAATGCCGACATCGTCACCGCCGCCACCCCCATGATGCTCATGAAGGGCGTGGACGCCGCCGGTTGGGAGACCCTGACCAATACATACACCCTGGGCGATATGTTCATCGGCCGCATCGGCGGCTCCCTGGGTGAGGTTTCCTCCCTGATGCTCCTGCTGGGCGGCATCTATCTGCTGCTGCGCAAGGTCATCTCCTGGCAGACCCCCGTGGCTTACATCGCCACCGTGGCTGTCATCTGCCTCATTTCCGCTCCTGCCGGCGTAAGCGGCGTGGAGTACATGGCTTATAACGTCTTCGGCGGCGGCCTGATGCTGGGCGCCATCTTCATGGCGACCGACTATGCCACCTCCCCCGTCACCAAGCTGGGGCAGGCCATCTTCGGCATCGGCTGCGGTCTGCTGACCGTGTTCATCCGCCGTTTCGGCTCCTATCCCGAGGGCGTGTGCTACTCCATTATGATCATGAACTGCACCACCTGGCTGCTGGATAAGTATATTCGTCCCACCATCTATGGTGCGCTGAAGAAAGAAAAGAAGGAGGCGACGAAGTAATGAAGATCTCCGGTAAGTTTATTCTGAAAGTCGCCGGCACTCTGACCGTTATCTCCCTGGTGGTTGCCGCCCTGCTGGGCGTTGTCAACAGCATCACCGAGGACAAGATCGCCGCCATCGACGCTGAAAATACCCGCATCGCCATGAGCGCCGTTGCCCCCGAGGGCAGCGAGTTCGGCGACAAGATGGACGTGACCGATGAGATGGTCACCGCTGCCGCCACCCAGAGCGGCAAGATCCTGGAGCTGTACCCCGTGACCAACGGCGGCGCCGAGGCCGGCTATGTGATGAAGATCTCCGCCTCCGGCTCCCAGGGCACCATCGTGATGATGGTGGGCGTGGACGCCAATAAGGCCATCACCGGCATCTCCGTTGTCAGCCATTCCGAGACCTCCGGTATCGGCACCAAGGTGGTGGAGAATAAGCCTAACTCCGCCGGCGTGCCCGTGCTGGATCAGTTTGTGGGTCTCAGCGGTGCCGGCTCCCTGGTCGTTGGCAGCAATATCACCGCCATCTCCGGCGCCACCGTTTCCACCAAGGGCATCACCATGGGCGCCAACGCGGCTCTGGCTGTTGCCGATGTCCTGGGCTAAGAAAGGAGGAGCTGAATTATGAATTTTGGTAAGCAACTCAAGGAAGGCCTGATTACACAGAACCCCGTGCTGGTGCAGGTGCTTGGCATGTGCTCCACCATGGCCATCACCACCTCGTTCTTTAACGGCCTGGGCATGGGCGTCAGCGTGCTCATCATCCTGACCCTGTCCAACATCTTTATTTCCCTGCTGCGTAAGATCATTCCCAATGAAGTGCGTATCGCCTGCTACATCGTGGTCATCGCCGGCTTCGTGACCTGCGTGGATCTGCTGCTGAAGGCATTCGTGCCCGCGCTGTCCAGCTCCCTGGGCGTGTTCATCCCCCTGATCGTGGTGAACTGCATCATCCTGGGCCGTGCGGAAGGCTTTGCCTCCAAGAACGGCATCGGCGCCTCCGCTGTGGACGGCATCTGCCAGGGCATCGGTTACACCCTGGTGCTGATCGTCATGTGCGTTGTCCGTGAGTTCCTGGGCAGCGGCAAGTTCGGCGGCGGCCTCCTGGGCGGCGGCGCTTTGGGCAGCGCTCCCGGCGTGACCATCATCCCCGAGGAGTTCGGCATCAAAGTCCTCACGCTGCCTGTGGGCGGCTTCCTGACCCTGGGCTGCCTCATTGCTCTTATGCAGTGGGCCCTGACCAAGAGCGCTAAGAAAAAGGAGGGTAAGTAAGTTATGAGTGTTACAGCTTTGCTCGCCATTTCTTTGGGTGCCATTCTTACAAATAACTTTATCTTCGCACAGTTCCTGGGCATCTGCCCCTTCCTGGGCGTGTCTAAGAAGATCGACACCGCCGTCGGCATGGGCGCCGCCGTGACCTTCGTTATGGGTCTGGCCTCCGCCGTGTGCTTCGGCGTCAACAAGATCCTGGTTGCTATGGGCCTGGGCTATATGCAGACCGTGGCCTTCATCCTGGTCATCGCCGGCCTGGTGCAGTTCGTGGAAATGTTCCTCAAGAAGAACATCCCCACCCTGTACACCGCCCTGGGCGTGTACCTGCCCCTGATCACCACCAACTGCGCCGTGCTGGGTGTTGCTCTGCTGAACGTGCAGAATGACTACAGCTTCATCGGCTCCGTGGTGTACGGCATCACCGGCGGTCTGGGCTTCCTGCTGGCCATCTTCCTGTTTGCCGCCGTGCGTGAGCAGCTGGAAGTTTCCAGCGAAAACCCCAAGGCCTTCGATGGCTTCCCCATCGCGCTGGTCACCGCCGGTCTGATGGCCCTGGCATTCATGGGCTTCAGCGGCCTGAAGGTCTGGTAAGGAGGAAAAGATAGTATGAATATTTTGTATGCAGTACTCGTTCTGGGTGTACTGGCTATCGTGTTCGGTCTGATCCTGGCCGTGGCCGCAAAGGTCTTTGAAGTGGAAGTGGATCCCCGCCTGCCTGAGATCCAGGCAGCCCTGGCCGGCGCCAACTGCGGCGGCTGCGGCTATCCCGGCTGCGGCGGCTGCGCCGAGGCCATTCTGGCCGGCAAGGCCCCTGTCACTGCCTGCGCTCCCGCAGGTGCTGAGGGCGCTGCCAAGATTGCTGCCATCATGGGCATGGAGGCTCCCTCCGGCGACAAGATGGTCGCCCATGTGCTCTGCAATGGCGGCTGCAACGCCAAGGATAACTTTGAGTATCGCGGCGTGACCGACTGCCTGGCCGCTACCAAGGTCTGCGGCGGCAACTCCAAGGCCTGCCGCTACGGCTGCTTCGGCTTCGGCTCCTGCGTGGCCGCCTGCAAGTTCGATGCCATCCATGTGGTGGACGGTGTGGCCGTGGTGGACAAGGAAAAGTGCACCAACTGCGGCGCCTGCCGTGAGGCTTGCCCCCACCACCTGATCGTGGAGGTCCCCTATAAGCAGAAGGTGTTTGTCAACTGCTCCAACAAGGATAAGGGTCCCGCTGTCACCAAGGTCTGCGCCGATTCCTGCATCGCCTGCGGCATGTGCGAGCGTACCTGCAAGTTCGATGCCATCCACGTTGTGAACAATGTGGCCGTCATCGACTACAGCAAGTGCAAGAACTGCACCATGTGCGCCAAGGCTTGCCCCCGCAACGCCATTGAGCCTATCCCCACGCCCGAGGAGAAGGAGAAGTTCAAGGCCGCGCAGAAGGCTGCCGCCGAGCGCAAGGCTGCTGCCGCCAAGGCCGCCGCTGAGGCTGCCAAGGCTGCGGAAGCGCCCAAGGCTGAATAAGCAAAACACCCACCCAAAACGACCGCCCGATCCCGGGCGGTCGTTTTTTGCCTTTGCCCATCCCCGCAAAAGCACTGTCATTGCGAGACCAGTGCGCACACAGGTTGTGGTAATCCGTATCTCCCTGCGCCCAGGCCCGCCGCGGGGGCGACCCTCGTACTCGCCCCGTACCCCTTGCACTGCACCCGTAGGGGCCGATGCCCACATCGGCCTGCCCTAACCGCACGACCTGTAACCCTTTGTAGGGGCGGGGTTCTACCCCGCCCGCCCGGACTTGCACCACGCGCCTTGTAACCTACCCGTAGGGGGCGACCCTTGCGGTTACCCGCGGACGGGGCAGAGCCCCGCCCCTACGCATCCCCCTTGCAAATCCCTCCAAAAAGTCGTATACTATCCCCAGCAACATCAGGCAGAGTAGGAAAGCGCGTGTTCAAGTGCCGACGGAACGGGGAGTTGTCCGCCGGAGGAAAGGTGACCGGGTCACCTGCATTGCGTTTTCCGCATCCCGCTGCCGCATAGCGCTCTGCCCGGCGGCTTTGTGCCGCCCTGCTCCTCTGTGCGGCTGATCCGGTGATTTCCGGACTGCCGATGAAACAGAGGAGGATTTTTATGCCCATTTTTAAGACTCCATTTTCCGCTGCCTACTGGCGCACCGCGGCCCTGGAAGTAAAAAACTACCGCTCCATAGTGTTTTCGGCGCTGATGATCGCCGCCTGCATCGTCCTCAGCCACTGTTCCATCCGGGTGGGGGAGGGGCTGTCCATCAGCGTCACTTTTTTGGCCCGTGCCCTGTGCTCCCTGGTGTGTGGCCCGGTGATGGGGATCCTGTTCGGCGCGGCGGAGGATACGTTGAGCTTTTTTCTGTCCTCCGGGGGCTATCCCTACTTCCCCGGCTACATGCTCACCACTATCCTGGGCTGCATGATCTACGCCTTGTTTTTCTATCGGGCCCGGATCACCTGGCGGCGCATCATCCTGGCAAAGCTCCTCACCAATATTCAGAATGTCCTCCTGGGCTCCCTTTGGAGTGCCATTCTCTACAGCAAGGGATACTTATATTATATGGCCACCAGCGCCGTGAAAAACGCCCTGTATCTGCCGCTGCAGATCCTGATGCTGGGCTTTTTGTTCCAGGCGCTGCTGCCGGTGCTGGGCCGGCAGGGCAAGCTGCCCAACCAGCTGCCCGAGGGCCGCATTCCCTGGTAAACCGGACGCGCGGGAGCGGAGGAGCGGCACAGCAGGGCGCGGTCGTAACAATATCATCGATGCCCCATAAAGGCGCGCCGAACGGCGCGCCTTTATGCTGCTGTCCGCCAACCAAATTTGGCGCGTTTCATAACATGTAATAAAAAATGAAAATCACGCTTGACATTTGGGCCACTACTGAATATAATACAGTAGTGTAAGGACGACACAAAGGAGGCCCGTTATGAACCCACAATATAAAAAAGGCGTACTGGAGCTGTGCGTGCTGTCGCTGCTGCGCAAGGGGGACCGGTATGGCTACGAAATATCCGAGTATCTATCCCAGCGCATCGACATTGCCGACGGCACGGTGTACCCGCTGCTGCGCAAGCTGAAGGCCGACGGCCTGGTGACCACCTACCTGCAGGAGGAGAGCGGCGGCCCGCCCCGGAAATACTACAAGCTGACACAGCTGGGGGAGGACGTGTACACCATGGACCGGGCGGAGTATCTGCGTTTTGCCGGCGCCGTCCGGGAACTATTAAAGGAGGATGACGAGCATGAAGAAAAGTGAGTTTATGGATCGGCTTGCCCAGGAGCTGCAAAAGAAAAATATAGCCGATGCGGAGGAGATCCTGCAGGAGTATGAGGAACATTTTGCCATGAAAATGGCAGATGGTTATATCGAGGAGGAGATCGCCGCCCGGCTGGGGAACCCCGCCGCCCTGGCAGCGCAGTTTGACGAGGCGGGGGACACCCCGAAGCAGAAAACCGGCAGCCGCCGGCTGGTTGTGGCGGGACTGAGCATTGCCGATGTGTTTGCGGCCCTGTTTTTCCTGCTGCTGGCAGGATTTGGCATTGTGCTGGCGGCAGCGGCGCTGGCTTTTGCTGCCGCCGCGGTCTGCCTGCTGGGCGGGGTGAGCATCCAGGGCCTGCTCCCCGCCATGCCCTATTGGTGCGGCGCGATCCTGGCGCTGTCCCTTGCGGCGCTGGCGGTGCTGTTTGCCGTGGGCTGCGTTTACTACGCATCGTTCCTGCGGCAGATGATGCGATCCTTCGGCCGATTCCAGCACAACGCGCTGGCGGGTGCCTCCGGTGAGACCGTACTCCCGCCGCTGCCCATCAGCCCACAGTTCTCCGCTAAGGCAAAGCGCCGTCTGCGCACGGCGGCCCTGGTGTCCCTGGCGCTGTTCGCCGCTTGCTTTGTGCTGTCTTATATCGTGTGTGCCCTGACGGCCGGAAGCCTTGAATTTTGGCATGCCTGGGGCTGGTTTGGGAATTGAGGTGAGGGTTCCATGCTTGGCCTGAACGCGGTGGCGCTGGTGTTTTTCGGCTGCATCTATGTGGCGGCCTATCAGCTCTGCAAACGCCCGGAGGGCAGGCGCAGGAAGACGGTCCGCACCTTGTGCGCGGTGCTGCTGTGCGGCAATCTGCTGCGCTATTGCGTGGTGTATCCCTTCGTCAAGGGCGTGGTGATGCTCCCGGTGGAGTTTTCCACCGTTGCCTACTTCGCGGTCCCCATGATTTTGCTGACCGGGCGAAAAAAGCTGCACAGCTGGGCGGCTTTTTCCGCAGGAATCAAAAGCAGTACCGCAAATTTTCCGCCGCCCGGGCCTGAAGCCGGCGGAACAGCCGCCAAACCAAGTCAAAACGCCCCGGGACATCCCATTTGCAGGGATGCCCCGGGACGTTTCTTTTTTCGCAAGAGGTGCGTTGGTTTGTTCACAATAGTTTAACATTGCCAGCCCTTGACAATCGTGGGTGCTGGTGGTAAACTGCGTTTAGCACTCAGGGAAACGGAGTGCTAAAACGGAGAATATTATGGAATTGACGGATCGAAAAAAGCAAATACTGAAGATCGTCACGGAGGAGTACATCCAGTCCGCCGAGCCCATCGGCTCCAAGGCCATTGCCCAGCGCATGCCCGGCAAGATCAGCTCCGCTACCATCCGCAATGAACTGGCGGACCTGGTGGAGATGGGCTATTTGGAGCAGCCTCACACGTCGGCCGGGCGCGTGCCGTCGGCCAAGGGCTACCGGTTATACGTCAACGAGCTCATGGAGCACAAGACCGTCACCGGCGAGGAAGCGGAGAAGATCACCTCCGCCCTGGGCGGGCAGATGAAGCAGCTGGACCAGGTGGTGGCCCAGGCGGGGCAGATGGCCTCCAGCCTTATGGGCTATCCGGCCTACGCCGTGGCGGATCACAAGCAGGCCGTGACGGTGCAGCGCTTTGAGCTCATCGCCGTCAGCGAGGACAGCTTCATCGCCGTGGTGATGCTGTCTGACAGCCGGGTGAAAAGCCAGCTGATGCACCTGCAGCTGCAGGTGGAGGCGGAGCATCTGCGCCAGATCAGCAACCTGCTCAACACCCACTTCACCGGCATCTCCGCACCGGAGATGAACGGCCACCTGATGAACCTGAGCGACCAGGTGGAGGGGCAGTGGTTCCTGCTGCTGAACCAGGTGGTGGAGTACGCCGGGGACCTGCTCACCCAGGCCCAGACACAGGAGGTGTTCACCGGCGGCACCAGTCAGATCCTGAAATTCCCCGAGTACCGGGATGCCGACAAGGCCCACGAGCTGATGAGCTTCATCTCCGACAGCAAGGAGAACCTGCCCATGCCCACGGGCGGTGCGTCCATGCAGATCCTCATCGGGCCGGAGAATGTCAGCGACGCGCTGAAAGACAGCAGCGTGGTCATCGCCAGCTATGACATCGGCGAGAATATGCGCGGTCTTGTGGGCGTGGTGGGCCCCACCCGTATGGATTATGCCACGGTAGCGGCCCGGCTCAGCTACTTTGCCGAGAGCCTGAGCCGTATGTTTGGAAAACCCCAGGAGTTACCTCCGGGAGAGGAGAGGAAAACATGAGCGAAAAGAAGAAAAAAGATATGCCCCAAGAGCAGCCGAAGCCGGAGGAGACCACCCCGGAGACCCCCGTGGAGGAGACCCCCGAGGTGCCGGAGGTGGAGGAGACCTTCACCGTCACCCGGCAGCAGATGGAGCAGTTTGAAAGCCTGGCGAAGCTCGTCAGCGACGGAAATGACAAGTATCTCCGCCTGGCCGCCGAGTACGATAACTACCGCAAGCGTACTACCAAGGAAAAGGAGGGCATTTACGCCGATGCCAAGCTGGACACGGTGAAGCCCTTCCTGGATGTGGCGGATAACCTGGACCGGGCCGTGGCTCAGTTTGAGGAGGGCGATCCCCACCGCCAGGGCATGGAGCTGATATGCAAGCAGTTTGCCGCCGTGCTGGAGAAGCTGGGCGTCACCGAAATTGAGGCCCTGGGCCAGCCCTTTGACCCGGCAAAGCACAACGCCGTCATGCATATCGACGATGAAGCTTTCGGCGAGAACACCGTGGCCGAGGTATTTCAGAAGGGCTATCAGATGGGCGACAAGGTGGTCCGCTTCGCCATGGTGAAGGTGGCCAATTAAGAAAGTATATCCCGGGCACAGGCCCGCATGAAATAGTTAACCAATAAAACGTATATAGATTTAGGAGGCAATCATTATGTCTAAAGTTATCGGTATCGATCTGGGTACAACCAATTCCTGCGTAGCCGTTATGGAAGGCGGCGAGGCAGTTGTCATCGCCAACGCTGAGGGCAACCGCACCACTCCCTCTGTGGTGGCATTTTCCAAGACCGGCGAGCGTATGGTGGGCCAGGTGGCAAAGCGTCAGGCCATCACCAATCCCGACCGCACCATCTCCTCCATCAAGCGTGAGATGGGCTCCGACCACAAGGTGAACATCGACGGCAAGTCCTACACCCCCCAGGAGATCAGCGCCATGATCCTGCAGAAGCTGAAGAGCGACGCCGAGGCCTACCTGGGCCAGCCCGTCACCGAGGCGGTCATCACCGTCCCCGCCTACTTCACCGATGCCCAGCGCCAGGCCACCAAGGATGCCGGCAAGATCGCGGGTCTCGAGGTCAAGCGTATCATCAACGAGCCCACCGCCGCGGCCCTGGCCTATGGCGTGGATAAAGAGCAGGCTCAGAAGATCATGGTCTACGACCTGGGCGGCGGCACCTTCGATGTCTCCATCCTGGAGATCGACGACGGCGTTATCGAGGTCCTGGCCACCGCCGGCAACAACCGCCTGGGCGGCGACGACTTCGACCAGTGCATCATGAAGTACCTGGTCAGCGAGTTCAAGCGTACCGATGGCATCGACCTGTCCACGGATAAAGTTGCCATGCAGCGCCTGAAGGAGGCCGCCGAGAAGGCCAAGATCGAGCTCTCCGGCGTCACCAGCAGCAATATTAACCTGCCCTATATCACCGCTGACGCCACCGGCCCCAAGCACCTGGATGTCACCCTGACCCGGGCTAAGTTCAATGAGCTCACCGGCCACCTGGTGGATGCCACCATGGGCCCCGTGCGCCAGGCTATGTCCGACGCGGGACTGAAGCCCTCTGACCTGGCCAAGGTCCTGATGGTGGGCGGCTCCAGCCGTATCCCCGCCGTGGTGGAGGCTGTGAAGAACTTCACCGGCAGCGAGCCCTTCAAGGGCATCAACCCCGATGAGTGCGTGGCCATGGGCGCCGCCCTTCAGGCCGGCGTGCTCACCGGCGATGTCAAGGGCCTGCTGCTGCTGGATGTCACCCCCCTGTCCCTGGGCATTGAGACCATGGGCGGCGTGTGCACCCGTTTGATCGAGCGCAACACCACCATCCCTGTAAAGAAGAGCCAGATCTTCTCCACCGCCGCCGATAATCAGACCTCTGTGGAGGTGAACGTCCTCCAGGGCGAGCGCGAGATGGCTGCCGCCAACAAGAGCCTGGGCCGCTTCCATTTGGACGGCATCGCCCCGGCCCGCCGCGGCGTGCCGCAGATCGAGGTCACCTTCGATATCGATGCCAACGGCATCGTGAACGTCTCCGCCAAGGACCTGGGCACCGGCAACGCTCAGCACATCACCATCACTTCTTCCTCCAACATGAGCAAGGAGGATATTGAGAAGGCCGTGAAGGAAGCCGAGCAGTATGCCGCCGAGGATGCCAAGATCAAGGAGAAGGTAGAGGTCCGCAACCAGGCCGACCAGATGGTCTACCAGGCCGAAAAGACCCTCAACGAAGTGGGCGACAAGGTTCCCGAGAGCGAGAAGGCACCCATCCAGGCCGGCATCGATAAGCTGAAGGAGACCCTCAAGGGCGAGGATACCGATGCCATTAAGGCCGCCACCGAGGAGCTGACCCAGCTGTTCTACAAGATGAGTGAGAAGCTGTACCAGCAGGCGCCCCAGGGTGACGCCGCTGCCCAGCAGCCCGGCGCCGACGCCGGCGCCCAGGGCGGCCAGTACTACGACGCCGACTACAAGGTAGTCGATGACGACGACCAGAACAATAAGTAATGTTCCGTTTTACCGCAGAGGGGCAGGATTCCTGCCCCTCCTTGCGGCGTTAGGAAAGAGGAGGAATCCCCAGAAGGGAGAAACCGTTTATGGCTGAAAAAAGAGATTATTACGAGGTGCTGGGCATTCAGAAGGGCGCCTCGGAGGATGAAATCAAAAAAGCATATAAGAAGCTGGCCCGAAAATACCACCCGGACATGAACCCCGGCGACAAAGAGGCCGAGGAGAAGTTCAAGGAGGTCAACGAGGCCAACGAGGTCCTGTCCGACCCCGAGAAGAAGGCCCGGTACGACCAGTTCGGCTTTGCCGGGGTGGATCCCAACTACGGCGCGGGCGCCGGGGGCGGCGCTTACGGCGGCGGCTTCGACTTCGGCGACCTGGGCGATATTTTCGGCAGCTTTTTCGGCGGCGGCTTCGGCGGCGGTCAGCGCCGCAACCCCAACGCCCCCCAGCGGGGCGAAAGCATCCGGGCCAGCGTCTCCGTCAGCTTTACGGAGGCGGCCTTCGGCTGCGAGAAATCCGTCACCCTGGAGCGCAGCGAGCAGTGCCCCACCTGTAAGGGCAATGGCTGCGCCCCCGGCACCACACCGGAGATCTGCCCGGACTGCCACGGCACCGGCACAGTGCAGACCCGCCGTCAGACCCCCATGGGCGTCTTTGCCTCCAACGGCCCCTGCCGCAAGTGCGGCGGCACCGGCCGGCTCATTCACCAGCCCTGTCCCGATTGCCGCGGCACCGGTGCGGTGCGCAAGCGCAAGACCATCAAGGTCAATATCCCCGCCGGCATCGACCACGGCCAGACCATCTCCCTGCGGGGCCAGGGCAACGCCGGGCGCAACGGCGGCCCCGCCGGCGACCTGCTCATCACCGTTATGGTGCAGCCCCATGAGCTGTTCCGCCGGGACGGTGTGGATGTATTCTGCGAGGCACCCATCACCTTCACCCAGGCGGTGCTGGGCGCGGAGCTGGAGATCCCCACCATTGACGGCAAGGTAAAATATTCCATCCCCGAGGGCACCCAGACCGGCACCGTCTTCCGGCTCAAGGGCAAGGGCATCCCTGTGCTCAACGGCCGTGGCCGGGGCGACCAGTATGTCACCGTGACCATCGAGACACCCCGGAACCTGAACAAGGAGCAGAAGGAAGCTCTGCGCAAGTTCAGCGAGACCCTGGGCGAGAGCAACTATGAAAAGCGCAAGAGCTTTTTTAAGAAGAAGTGAGGCCCATCCATGTATACAGCGGATTACCATGTACACAGCACCTGTTCCCCCGATGGCAAGATGACCATGTCCCAGGCGGCGGAGGCCGCCATCCGGGCCGGGCTAGATGAGATATGCATCACCGACCATGTGGACACCATCTACTGGGGCACCAACGCCCCCCGGGACAGCTTCGACTGGGCATCGTCCCGGGCCCAGTACCGGGAGGCACTGGAAAAATTTGGCGATAAACTGTCTATCAAGCTGGGTGCTGAACTGGGAGAAGCATACCTAGGCTATGACCGGGCAGAAATTTTGCTGAATAGTGCAGAAAAGCTGGACTTTTGCATCGGTTCGGTGCATACTTGTAGTGAAAAGTATGATTGCCTGGATCTGTACTTCCTGGAAAAAGGACAGAGCCCGGACTACTACCGCGCGGTGATCGAGGATTATCTGGACAGTGTGCTGTCCATTTCCCGGTGGGGCCGCTTCAACGTCCTGGGTCACCTGACCCTGCCTCTGCGATATATGAAGGAGCACCTGGACCTGGACTGGAGCTTTGCCCCCTGGATGGACCGGGTGGAGGAGATCTTCTCCGTCATCATCCCCCAGGGCATCGGCATCGAGTGCAACACCAACCGCGGAAACCAGCCCCTGCCGGATGCGGATATTCTCCGCCTGTACCGGCAGATGGGCGGCGAGGTCATCACCCTGGGGTCCGACGCCCACGAGACCAAGGACGTGGGCTGCGTGATCCGGGAGCGGCAGCAGCTGCTCCGGGACTGCGGATTCAGGTACTTCACCACTTTCACCGGCGGCAGGCCGGAATTCAGAAAACTATAAAAACACAGGAGAGAACACCATGAAAATTGCCATTGGCTGCGACCACGGCGGATACCTGCTCAAGCAGGACATCCTTATTTGGCTGGAGGAGAACGACATTGATTTCGAGGACGTGGGCTGCTACAATACCGACAGCGTGGATTATCCCATTTACGCGGAAAAGGTGGCCCGGCTGGTGGCCGGCGGCGAATGTGACAGGGGCATCGTCATCTGCACCACGGGCATCGGCGTGTCCATGGCCGCCAACAAGGTAGGGGGCATCCGCTGCGCCCTGTGTACCGATAGCTTCCAGGCAGAGATGACCCGCCGCCACAACAACGCCAACGTCATCGCCTTGGGCGCCGGCGTAACGGGTCCCAACCTGGCCAAGCGCATGGTGGAGATTTTCCTGAACACCGAGTTTGAGGGCGGCAGACACGCCCGCCGCGTGGGCCTGGTGGACGCCATCAAGCCGTAAAGAAAAAGACAGGGGAGGTGCCGCATGGCTACCAAGGGGTATAACAGCTATCATGGCCGGACGCCGCTATGGAAAAAGATTCTGATCGTGGTTCTTGTGCTGCTGCTTTTGGGCGGCGGTGCGTTCCTGTATTGCCAGAACCACCTGGTGTATGACGAAAACGGACAGGTGCGCCTGGAGCTGCCGTTTGTCAGCAAAAAGGAGCCCCAGCCCTCCGAAGGGGAGCAGGATCCCAATGACATCGACTTCACCCGGGAGGAGCCCCAGGGCCCGGTCATTGAGACCATCGCGGCCAAGGAGCTGGCGGCAAACGCCCTAGAGACGGATGTTTCCGCCACCCTGCCGGCGGATGAAAAGACCGTTGTGGTGGATGTGAAGCTGGCAGACGGCACCTATACTTATAAGCCCTCGTTCCAGGCGGCAGGCACCGTCGGTTCCGCCGTGAGCACGGAGAATCTGAAGAAGCTCACCGCCTCGGATCAATACGTCATCGCTCGCGTCAGCGCTTTGGGGGACACGGCCTATGCCAAAGCTCATGTGGACGATGCAGGCCTGCTGCGCACCTGGGATCAGTGGCTGTGGTATGACTACAGCAGCGAGTGCTGGCTGGATCTGACCAAACCCCTGACCCAAAGCTATGTCAAGCAGGTGTGCAAGGACCTGACAGACCTGGGCGTGGACGAGATCTTGCTGGAAAACTTTGGCTGGCCGGCGGTGGGCAACATGTCCGCCATGGTAGTGCCGACGGGGACGGATAAGCCCGCAGTCATCACCGATTTCCTGAAAGCCCTCCGGGAGGAGCTGCCCAAGACCACGGCCCTGTCCGTGCTGCTTAGCCGCAATGCCCCGGAAAACAGCGGTTTGACAAGTGATGTACTGGCCCAGTTCGACCGGATCTATGCCGACCCGGAGGAGGTCGACCTGAACGCGTTGGCGTCGTCCCTTCCTGCTGACTTCCAGCGTGAGAGCCAGCTGGTGCAGCTGGTCACCGCCGCCCCTGCATCCGGCAGCTACATCCTTATTCACGATTGAGTAAACATGATATATGGGGAGCCGCATTCTTTTGGAATGCGGTTCCTTTTTGCACCCGGCGCGCACATACTTCCTGTTGTGCTTCCGTTGGGGTCGATGCCTACATCGTCCCGTTTCAATGTGCCTCCTTGCTGTGCGCCAATCCGCCCCCTAACCCCGCGTCTTTCCTCTTTTCATCTGCCCGAAAATATGATAAAATAAATCCCGCAAAAAACTCAGGGGAGGGAACAGGCCTATGCGCAGCCGCATCTATATCGAGATCACCAATCGCTGCAATCTCTCCTGCGATTTCTGCCCCGGCACACGCCGCCCGCCGCGCACTATGACTCCGGCGGAGTTCCGCGCCCTGGCGCAGAAGCTCCGGGGAGAGACGGGCTATCTCTACCTCCATGTGCTGGGGGAACCGCTGCTGCACCCGCAGCTGCCGGAGCTGCTGGCCATAGCCGGGGAGCTGGGCTTTCGGGTGTGCCTGGTGACCAACGGCACCCTGCTCTCCCGGCAGAGGGATGCCCTGCTGGGGGCGGACGCGCTGCACAAGGTCAGCGTTTCCCTCCATAGCTATGAGGGCAACGGCGGCGCAGGGAATTTGGAGGAATATCTGCAGCAGGTTTGGGATGCTTGTCTGCCCCTGTCGCAGAAAGGCGTCCTGTGCGCCCTGCGGCTGTGGAACGACGGCGCCGCCCAGCGCTGCAATGGCCGGGTGCAGGCCTTCCTGTCTGAAAAGATCGGCCGGGATGTGGAAAAACTTCCCCGGGATGCCCGGGACAACCGGACCCTGGGGCCCAACCTGTTTTTGGAGCGGGCGGCCCGGTTTGATTGGCCGGATCTTGCTGCCCCGGAGAGCGGAGCCAACTTCTGCCACGGACTGACGCGCCAGCTGGCGGTGCTGTGCGACGGCACCGTGACCCCCTGCTGCCTGGATGGCGAGGGCACCATTGCCCTGGGGAACCTATTCACCCAGTCTCTTCCGGAAATTCTGCAGAGCCCCCGGGCCGCCGCTATGGCGGCGGGCTTTGCTGCCCGAAAACCATCGGAGGAGCTATGCCGCCGGTGCGGCTACGCCCGGCGATTTGTGAAATAAATGGAGCAATATACGGAAAAACTGAAAGAGCTGGCCCGGCCCCTGCTGGCCTGGTACGACGAGAACCGCCGCATTCTGCCCTGGCGGGAGGAGGTTTCGCCCTACCGCACCTGGGTGTCGGAGATCATGCTGCAGCAGACCCGGGTGGCGGCGGTGCTGCCCTACTTCCAGCGGTTCATGGAGCGCTACCCCACAGCGGAGGCCCTGGCCGCAGGGGACGAGCAGGAGCTGCTGAAGCTCTGGGAGGGTCTGGGCTACTACAGCCGTGCCCGGAACCTGCAAAAGGCCGCCCGGGTGATCGCGCAGGAGTACGGCGGTCAGTTCCCGACGGATCATAAAGCCCTCATGGCCTTACCCGGCATCGGTGACTACACCGCCGGGGCCATTTTGTCCATTGCCTTTGGTGTGCCTGCACCGGCGGTGGACGGCAATGTCCTGCGCATTCTGAGCCGGGTCACCGGCTCCAACCTGGATATACTGGACGCCAAAAACAAGAAGACCTACCGCACCTGGGCGGAGGCGGCTCTCCCGGCGGACCGGCCCGGCGCGTTCAACCAGGCCCTCATGGACCTGGGCTCGGCCATATGCCTGCCGGGCCCCTCGCCCCGGTGCGGGGACTGCCCCCTGGCCCATTTGTGCGCCGCCCGGCAGGAGGGGAAACAGGCGCTGCTGCCTGTCCGCGCCCCCCAAAAGGCCAAGCGGCCGGAGGAGCTGACCGTGTTCCTCCTGCGCCGCCCGGACGGTGCCGTGGCTTTGCGCCGGCGCCCCCCAACGGGCCTGCTGGCGGGGCTGTGGGAGTATCCCAATACCCCCGGCCTGCTGACGGAGGCCCAGGCCGCCCGGCAGCTGGCCAACTGGGGCTTAACGGCCCGGCGGTGGGAGAAATCCTGGCAGGCCAAGCATGTGTTCACCCATGTGCGCTGGGACATGCAGGGCTACGCCGTAACGGTGACCGGAGACGGCGAACTGGAGTGGTATACGGAGGAGCAGCGCCGGCAGATGGCCATCCCCTCCGCTTTCGAGAGAGCTACCCGCGTTTTGGGAGAATTGGAAGGAGAATAAAAATGGCACAGCTTTACTTCAAATACGGGGCCATGGGCTCCAGCAAATCGGCCAACGCCCTCATGGCCCGGTTCAACTATGAGGAGCGGGGGCAGGAGACGCTCCTGGTCAAGCCCCAGCTGGACACCCGGGACGGCGACCATATGGTCCGCTCCCGCATCGGGCTGGAGCACCCGTGCATCTATTTTCACGAGATGCAGCAGATGCCGGACGCCGAGCTGCAGAAATACGCCTGCATCATCGTGGACGAGGCCCAGTTCCTCACCAAGGACGAGGTTTATTACCTGGTCCACCTGGTGGACGACTGCGGTATCCCCGTCATCTGCTACGGCCTCAAGGCCGACTTCAAGGGTGAGCTGTTTCCCGGCAGCTATCAGCTCCTGGTCCTGGCGGACAAGCTGGAGGAGGTCAAGACCATCTGCTGGTGCGGCAAGAAAGCCGCCTTCAACGCCCGGTTTGATGAGCACGGCCACGTGGTCAAGGAGGGCGAGCAGGTGGTGCTGGGAGCCAATGACAAGTATATCGGCCTCTGCCGCCGCCACTGGGTGGCCGGGGACCTGGGGCCTGACTTCAAGCCCCTGAAGGGATGATCTGCAGCATTTGTCCCCGCCGCTGCGGGGCCGAACGAACAGAAACGGAGGGGCACGGCTTCTGCCGCATGCCCGCCGCCCCGGTGGTGGCCCGGGCGGCCCTGCACCCCTGGGAGGAGCCGGTGCTCTGCGGCAGCCACGGCGCCGGAACGGTGTTCTTCTCCGGCTGCAACCTGGGCTGCATTTACTGCCAGAACCACTCCATTTCCTGGGAAAACTTCGGCAGACCCGTGACGCCGGCGCACCTGCGGGAGATCTTCCTGGATCTCATTGTCCAGGGCGCCGCCACCATCGACCTGGTGACGCCCACCCACTTTGTGCCGTTTCTCCTGCCGGCGTTGGATCCGCCGCTGCCCGTGCCGGTGGTGTATAACTGCGGCGGCTACGAGAGCGTGGAGACCCTGGGACTTTTAGACGGCAAGGTCCAGGTGTACCTGCCGGATCTGAAATACGCCGATGCGGACCTGGCCCGGAACCTCTCCGCCGCGCCGGATTATTTTTCCGTGGCCACAGCGGCCATCCGGGAGATGTTCCGCCAGACCGGCCCCTGCGTGGTGGAGAATGGCCTCCTCAAGCGCGGCGTCCTCATCCGTCACCTGGTGCTGCCGGGGCAGATGGAAAACACCCGCCGCTGCCTGGACTGGATCGCCGGGGCCTTTCGGCCCGGGGAGGTGCTGGTGTCCCTCATGAGCCAGTATACGCCCCAGCCCGGGGCGGAGGGCACCCTTGCCCGACATGTGACGGCGGCGGAATACCGCGCCGCCGCACAGTATATGGAAAACTGCGGCATCACCGGCGGCTTCCTCCAGGAGCGCACGTCAGCCCGGGAGGAGTACATCCCGTCCTTCGACCTGACCGGGGTGTGAGAGGATGGGGTTGTACGAATTGTTTGGTACATTTAGAACTATAAAACGGCTTGTTTTTACCAAAACAGGCCGTTTTTTGCATAAAATAAATGTACTTGGTATAAATTTATGTTGCAATCCGGCAGAGAATGTGGTAGGGTAAAGACAGACGATACCACTGCCGCACCCGGCGGCAGAAAAGCGGCTATATCATTTTGAGGAGGTACCTGTATGAGCTATCCCAAGACCGGCCAGGAGGTCTATGTCAGCCTGAACCTGTCCAACACCATGCTCACCGGCATTGGCAAGGGCACCATCACCCGGGAGGAAGTCTCGGTGGATTATCTGAAGAAGCTGTTCGCCAAGTACGGCGTCATCGTCTCGGCCAAGCCTGAGCAGCAGCGCCTGCTGCAGATCGTGAACGAGACCTTTGACCTGGGGCTGGAGGTGCCCCAGGAGCTGAAGCTGTTCCAGCTGTCCGAGCAGCACCGCCGCCTGGTGGTCATCAATGTCCAGGGCCTGCGCCGCAAGGGCGGCTCTCTCCTGCCGGAGTATACCGACGAGGAGTTCAACGAAGCCACCTTCACCTTCGTGAAGTACTATGTTCAGTCCCGCCATTATGACGAACTGGTGGAGGAGAATCAGAAGCTCAAGTACGACCTGGATCAGGAGCTGGAGTGGCGCCACCGCACCGACAGCTAAAAAGCGCATACATAAAATTCAGCCCTTGGCCTGCTCCACCGCGGAGCGGGCCAAGGGCTTTTTTATTTCATTGAGGCCATTTTTTAGCTTATACCATCCGATAATCGCCCCGGGCGGCGGCCTGCAGCCGGCGATTTTTCTCCCGGGCCAGCTCATCCTGTAGCATACCGATGATGCGGTTACTTACCAAGAAGCCTTTGGGCGTTAAGTGCCAGCCGTGCTCATCCTCCTCCGCCAGGCCCTGCCCGGCGCATTGGCGCAGCAGGGCGGCCAGGGGCTCAAACCGCTGCCGGAAGCGGTACTCAAATTCTTTCGGGTCAATGCCCCGGACGGTGCGCAGCCGCAGCATAAGGTATTCCCGTTCCCGCTCGTCCGCGTCCAGCGTCTCCGACTCCTGCAGCACCAGCTCGCCCCGGAGATAGCTCTCCAGATCCCGGGCGTAGCCGTAGCGCACGTTGCCGAAATCGGAGTAGGCCCCGGGCCCGAACCCGGCATATTCCTGCAGAAGCCAGTATTTCATGTTGTGCCGGGAGGCAAAGCCGGGCCGGGCAAAGTTGGAGATCTCGTATTGCTCATAGCCGCACTGCTTTAAAAACTCCACCGCATATAAGTACATGTCCGCCTGCTGCTCCTCATCGGGGAGGGTCAGCTCTCCCCGGCGCTCGTAGAGGGGCGTGCCCTCCTCCAGCTTCAGCCCGTAGCAGGACAGGTGCTCCGGCAGCAGGCCCACTGCGTCGGACAGGGTCTTCTCCCATTGCTCCATGGTCTGCCCCGGCAGCCCGTAGATGAGGTCCAGGCTGAGGTTCTTGAAGCCTGCCTTCCGGGCGGCCGCCACGGCGTCCTGGGCCTGCTGCCAGGTGTGGATGCGGCCGATGGCCCGCAGCGTCTCGTCGTCCGTGGCCTGTACCCCCAGGGAGATGCGGTTGAAGCCCGCCCGGCGCAGGCGCTTCAGGGCCTTTTTGTCCCCGGCGGAGTCGGGGTTGGCCTCCAGGGTGATCTCTGCGTGCTTGTCTACCTTGTAGAGCTTTTTGATGCTCCCCAGCAGGCGGCACAGGCGGTCCGTACCCAGATAGCTGGGGGTGCCGCCGCCGAAGTAGACGGTGTCCACCAGGTGGCCACCCGCCTGGGGCGCCACCTCGGCCAGGTGCCGCTCCAGGGCTCGGCAGTAGTCATCCATGAATTTCTCGCTGTCCGGCAGGGAGTAAAAGTCACAGTAGGCGCATTTGGACCGGCAGAAAGGGATGTGGACATACAGCCCCAGCGGCAGGTTTTTCACCGGTGTTGTTTTCTTCATAGCTCACACCTCCCGTTTCGGCGGCAGCATGGTCACGGCCTCGTTGGGGCAGTTCACCTTGCAGGACCGGCAGCCGATGCAGTCCTCGCTGCGCACCTTGTAGATGCCGTCGGGCTGCTGGTCGATGCAGTGCATCAGGCACCACATGGCGCATATGCCGCAGCCGGTGCAGCTGACCGGGTCGATCAGGGCCAGGGCATGGGGCTTGGGCCCGAAGGGATGGATCATCACAGCCATAGTTCAACCACCTTTTCAATCAAAAGGACGCCATAGTCCCAAATATCTTCCATGAGTATACCCTTTTTCACGCCGTTTGGCAAGGAAAACGCATATTTTCCCCGCCCGGGGAAAAGCTACCCGGGAAAGGATGTGTGGCCTATGGAAACAACACCGCAGAAGTATCAGCAGTATGTGCGGCAAAAACAGAAAAAATCCCCCCTGGCCAAGGATCTGACCCTGGCGTTTGTCATCGGAGGGCTCATCTGCGTCATCGGTCAGCTGATCCAGGACGGGTACGCGGCGGCGGGCCTGGAGCCGGAGGACGCCGCCGCTGCCACCTCCATCAGCCTGGTGTTCCTGTCCGCGCTGCTCACGGGTCTGAATCTCTATCACCGCATCGCCCGCTACGGCGGCGCCGGCACCCTGGTGCCCATCACCGGCTTTGCCAACGCCGTGGTCTCTCCGGCCATTGACTTCCGGGCCGAGGGCTTTGTTACCGGCATGGCGGCGAAAATGTTCCTGGTAGCGGGGCCGGTGATCGTGTTCGGCACGGTGGCCAGCGCCCTGTACGGGCTGATTTTATGGCTGGTGGGGTGAGAAACCGGGGATAATTCCGCTCCTTGGGTCGATTTAACCGAAAATGAGGGCATAAACTGGCACTTTTCACAAAAAACGGGCAGAAAATTGTATTTGTCAACCCTTGAAAAATATTATATAATTCCCTTATTGAGTGACTATGTGCGCGCCCGCACATTTTCCAAAAACGAAGGGAGAAAACTGAACTATGACTGCCAATGAAATTCGCAATATTTGCCTGTTGGGCCACGGCGGATCCGGCAAGACCACCCTGGCTGAGCAGATGCTCTTTATGACCAAGGGGACCGACCGTTTCGGCAAGACCGTGGACGGCAACACCACCTGCGACTATGATGCCGAGGAGATCAAGCGCCAGATTTCCATTTCCCTGGCCTTTGCTCCGGTGAAGTATAATAACGTCAAGATCAACGTCATGGACGCCCCCGGCAACTTCGATTTCTCCGGCGAGGCTCTGTGCGCCATCCGCGCCGCCGAGTGCGCCGTCATCGTGGGCAATGCCAAGGACGGCCTGTCTGTCGGCATGGAGCGTACCTGGAAGATGCTGGGCAAGAAGCCCCGCATGATGTTCATCAACCGCGTGGAGGAGGCCAATGCTGACTACGCCGCCTGTGTGGACGCCATCAAGGCCAAGTTCGGCACCGCCATCGCCCCCATCGTGGCCACCAAGGCCGATAACAACAAGGCCGTCACTGTCATCGTGGACCTGCTGCACAACAAGGCCTACGACGCCAAGGGCGAGTGCGCCATTCCCGACGATATGGCCGACGAGGTGGAGACCCTGCGTGCCGAGCTGATGGAAGCCGCCGCCGGTGCCGACGAGGAGCTGATGGAGAAGTTCTTCGAGAACATGGAGCTGTCTGCCGCCGACATGGCCAAGGGCCTGAAGATCGGCGTGCGGGACGGCAGCGTCTGCCCCGTGCTGTGCGGCTCCGCCGTCACCGGCATGGGCGTGGATATGCTCATGAAGACCATCGTGGAGCTGGTGCCCGTGGCCACCGATATGCCCGCCGAGAGCGCCAAGGATGAGAGCGGCAGCGATGTGGAAGTGGCCTTTGACCCCAATGGCCCCACCGCCGCCATCGTCTTCAAGACTATTTCCGACCAGTATGGCAAGTTCTCCATGATCAAGGTCGTCCGGGGCAAGGTCACCGGCGATATGTCCCTGTATAACCCCGCCACCGGCAACACCGAGAAGCTGGGCCGCCTGTACACCATGAAGGGCAAGAAGGGCGAGGAAGTCAAGGAGATCTGCTGCGGCGACATCGGCGCCATCGGCAAGATGGACCGTGTCAAGACCGGCAACACCCTGTGCGACGCCAAGAACGTTGTGGTGCTGGAAGGCATCGAGTATCCCACCCCCTGCTATGAGCGGGCCATTGCCCCCAAGGTCAAGCAGGAAGTGGAGAAGATGGGCACCGGCCTCAACAAGCTCAATGAGGAGGATCCCACCTTCCACGTCTCCAATAATGCCGAGACCCACCAGACCGTCATCTCCGGCACCGGCGACATTCAGATCGATGTCCTGTGCGCCAAGCTCAAGAGCCGCTTCGGCGTGGAGACCGAGCTGTCCACCCCGCGCGTGGCTTACCGCGAAAAGATCCGCTCCAAGGTGGAAAAGCGCGGCCGCTATAAGAAGCAGACCGGCGGCAGCGGCCAGTTCGGCGATGTTGTCATCACCTTCGAGCCTCAGAACGAGCAGGAGGATATGATCTTTGAGGAGGCCGTGTTCGGCGGCTCCGTGCCCAAGAACTACTTCCCCGCCGTGGAAAAGGGCCTGCGCAAGTGCTGCCTCAATGGCGTCCTGGCGGGCTACCCCGTGGTGTTCCTGAAGGCCACCCTCACCGATGGCTCCTACCACCCCGTGGACTCCTCCGATATCGCCTTCCAGCTGGCGGCCGGCCTGGCCTTCAAGGAGGCCCTGCCCGAGGCCAAGCCCGTGCTGATGGAGCCCATTGGCGAGCTGAAGGTCACCGTGCCCGATAACTATGTGGGCGATGTCATGGGCGACCTGAATAAGCGTCGGGGCCGCGTCATGGGCATGAACCCCACCGGCGACGGTGAGACCGTGCTGGAGGCCGAGGTTCCCATGGCGGAGATGATGTCCTACGCCATCGACCTGCGCTCCATGACGCAGTCCAGAGGTACATTTGTGTTCTCCTTCGTGCGCTATGAGGATTGCCCCGCTGCCGCCCAGGAGAAGGCCATTGCCGAGGCCAAGGCCATGGCAGAGGCAGAATAAAGAAATCACATAACGATCCGGCCCGCCGAGAAATCGGCGGGCCGGAAGTTTTTGCAGCAGGACGTGATGCGGCCTCCTTGACCTGAAATATTTGCTGCGGGGGCGGTCCCCATATGTCCCGCCGCGATGATGCGGTGGGTGACAGGCATCGGAGACGCTGTCCTGCGGAGGGACCGGTGCCGGTGCGGGTAATATTTCCCGGATTTACAAAAAATTTTCCAAAAAGTTGCAAAAGCAACTTTTGAGACCCGGCTTCTTGTGGTATACTACAGTCACAGCAAGAGAAAAACGGACTTCGGTCCAAATCATAATAAGGAGGATATTACAATGAAGAAATGGGTATGTTCTGTTTGCGGTTATGTTCATGAGGGCGACACCCCTCCCGCCGAGTGCCCCGTGTGCCATGTGGGCGCCGATAAGTTCATCGAGCAGAAGGAGGAGAAGTCCTGGGCTGCCGAGCATGTAGTGGGCGTAGGCAAGGCTTTCGGCAATGACGTTCCTGCCGAGGTGCAGAAGGAGATCATCGATGGCCTGCGCGCCAACTTCGAGGGCGAGTGCAGCGAAGTGGGTATGTACCTGGCCATGGCCCGTGTGGCCCATCGCGAGGGCTATCCCGAGATCGGCCTGTACTGGGAGAAGGCCGGCCTGGAGGAGGCTGAGCACGCTGCCAAGTTTGCCGAGCTCCTGGGTGAGGTCATCACCGACTCCACCGAGAAGAACCTGCAGATGCGCGTGGATGCCGAGAACGGCGCCACCATGGGCAAGTTTGAGCTGGCTAAGCTGGCCAAGAAGTACAACCTGGACGCCATCCACGATACCGTCCATGAGATGGCCCGCGACGAGGCCCGTCACGGCAAGGCCTTCGAGGGCCTGCTGAAGCGCTACTTCGGCAAGTAAAAACAGCGTAAAATAAAAACCGAGAGGGGCTGCCCCTCTCGGTTTTTTTAGCTTATATGGGATTTGCGGAGGTGCTCTATCAGGGCGTAGACGATGCGGACATCGGCTTCGGTGAGGCCGGAAATGTTGATGGAGGCGGACGGGGCCACATCCAACAGGTAATCCGTGGATACATTAAATATCCCGGCCAGCTCCACGATATATTGGGTGGACGGGACGGAAATGCCCATTTCCCAGGCGTTGACACTGGCGCGGGTGATGCTCAGTTTTCGGGCCAGGTCGGATTGGGTCATACGGGTTTCTTCTCGTAAGGCTTTGATTCGGTCTGCGACCATGCTACCACCTCCCTGGGGATATGGTAAAGTAATCTGTGCGATATTACATTATCATAATGATAATTATAATTGACAAATGAAAATTATTTATATATAATTATTGTATCGTATAAATTTTAGAGGAGGATCGGCATGAAAAGACTGGGAGCGTGGCTGCTGTTTTTTTGTACCTGCGTGAGTTTGTGTGCCTGCGGTGTGGGCGGAGGAGACGCACATGTGTTGGGGGAAACGGTTTCTACAGAGATATTTGAGTTTACGCTGGAGCGGGCGGAATTGGCCATTGCGGCAGACAACTCATATAGTGGGGGAAATATACTTCTACCAAAAGAGTATGACGCGGAGGCAGATCAAAAGAATCCTTTTGTAGCACCGACGGGAAGCGTTTTGGTGACATTCAGCTGCACGGTAAAGAATTTGGATCGGGGGAGCCTTGGGTTTCGCTACGATGACGGATGGGGCGATCCGATCGTCACCTTCCGATACAAGGGAAAGGAATACAAGGCGACTGATGCTGATTACGCTGAACCGGATAGCTCTGGTGTGTTTGATATAAATTCCAGTTCCAATGAAATTATGAAAGCGGGGGAGGTGCATGCTCTGCGGGGCTGCCTGACTGTTCCGGTAGATGCAGACTTGAATGATCCGTTTGAACTGGTCGTAAGGATTCCTGCGCCCGGTAAAATTGACGAGAGCGACTGCACGAGTGACAAACAGGAAATGTTTATATATCAGATCAATCAAGCGGGATAAGGTGAACACAGTAAAGAACCAGGCGGCTTGTAAAAGCCGCCTGGTTCTTTATTATAGAGATATTTTTACTCCACAATTTTCTCCGCCACGCCGTCCAGCCAGTGGCCCTGGAAGCTCTCGATCTCGCCCTGGTCCACCAGTTCCGCCAGAGTGGGATCCAGCGGCATTTTGGCCAGTACCGGCAGGCCATACCGGGCGGCGGCCTCGTCGGTCTTGCCCTGGCCAAAGAGATAGATCTTCTTGCCGCAGTCGGGGCAGGGGAGATAGCTCATGTTCTCCACCAGGCCCAGGACGGGAATATCCATCATCTGCGCCATTTTCACGGCCTTTTCCACCACCATGCTCACCAACTCCTGGGGGCTGGTGACGATGATGACCCCGTCCACCGGCAGGGACTGGAACACGTTCAGCGCCACATCGCCGGTTCCGGGAGGCATATCCACGAACATATAGTCCACATCCTGCCACAGTACGTCGGACCAAAACTGCTGCACCACGCCGCCGATGACCGGGCCGCGCCAGATGACGGGATCGGTCTCGTTGTCCAGCAGCAGGTTCACACTCATGAGCTGGATGCCCGTGCGGGTCTGCACGGGGACAATAGCGTCCTCCGTGCCCACAGCCCGGCCGTGGATGCCGAAGGCCTTGGGGATGGAGGGACCGGTGATGTCGGCGTCCAGCACAGCGGTGCGATAGCCCTTGCGCTGCATGGTGACGGCCAGCTGGCTGGTGACCATGGACTTGCCTACGCCGCCCTTGCCGGAGACCACGCCATAGACCTTGCCCACCCGGCAGCCCTCGTGCAGAGGCTTTTTCTCAAATACGTTTGCTTCCTTGCGCTCCCCGCAGCTCTCGCCGCAGGTGCTGCAGTCATGTGTACATTCGCTCATAGGTACAACTCCTTTGCTGAATTCTCAAACTTGTTTTTCATAACATATAGCGTGCCGGAAAATTCCGAAGGAATTTTCGGCAGGGTTTTATTTTTTGCTGGCGCGGCGGGCCTTGGCCTCAGCCTTGATGCGGTCCAGCCGGCGGCGCAGCTGATCCAGCTGCTCGTCGTGGCGGGAGTGCAGGCCCGGATGGCTCCGCAGCAAACGCCGCTCAAACATATCCTGGCCGCTGCGCAGCATTTGCAGCTGCCGGCGCTGCTCGGCCAAGAACTCGTCATAGTGCTCCATCAGCTGCTGGGTGCGGGAGCCCTCCATAAAGTCCCGGGTCATATTGTCCACGGACTGGAGATAGCGCTCCCGGCTCTCGGCGGCCTTGTCCTCCAGGCTCTGGGCGGCAGCGGCCAGGTGCTGGCGCACCTTCTGCTGGACCTCGTGGAGCTTCTCGGCGCGGCTGGAGAGCTGGATGGCGCTGCGGACGGAGAGGACGTTGTCCATCAGGTAAATGCCAAACAGGAACGACGCTACCGGAATGGTGTAGGTGTCGCCCACCCGGAACAGCCACGCCATGACCGGCGGATTCACCACATGGCACAGCAGCACGCAGGCCAGGCCAAAGAGCACGCTGTTGAGCAGGCATACCCGGCCGTTGATCTGGATCTTCTTCTTGCTGTAATCCCACCAGCGCATGTGGAAGAGCTTTTCCATAAACCAGCTGGTGAAATATTCCAGCGCGGTGGTGAGCACCATGCCGCCCAGGAAGGTGAGAATGGGGTTTTTGAAGCCCCCGTGTAATACATATAGCACCAAAAGGGCGCCGTGTCCATAGATGGGGCAGATAAATCCGTTCAAAAAGCCGCGTTTTTCGCAGATGTGGCCCTTGCCTACGGAGCAGTAGATCATCTCACCTACCCAGCCGGCGGCGCTGTAAATCATGAGCAGAAGAAAGAATATGCAGAGATTGCTGAAAGTATTCAGTGGAAACATAGTGACCTCACGTTTCAAATTATTCCATATTAATAATGTGTACCCCTGTCCGCCCGGAGAGATAGGTCGCCTCCCGGCTCTGACAGGTAAACAGCAGGATCTGCCGCTTTTCCCCCAGCCGCGCCAGATAGTCCAGAGTTTTGCCCAGGCGCCTGTCGTCGAAGGTGAGAAGGGCGTCGTCCAGGATCAGCGGCGGGTTTTGCTCGGTTGGAAGGATCATCTCGCAGATGGCCAGCCGCACGGCCAGGTAGAGCTGGTCGGCAGTGCCGGCGCTCAGAAGCTGCACGCTGCGGCGGGTGGGATCGCTGCCCGCCTCGGCGGAGAGGTGAAACTCCCGATCCAGCAGGATGCTGCTCCAGCCGCTGCCGGTCATATCGGCAAAGATCTCCGCAGCCCGGCGGCCCAGTTCCGGGGAAAAACGATTCTGCAGGGCGGTGTTGGCTGCGCGCAGGCTGTCCAAAGCCAGGGCCAGGGCGTCGTATTCCCCCTGGAGCTGCGCCAGATGCTCCTGTTTGGCCCGGAGCTGCCGCTCCAAATCATCAGGCTGCCCCATGGCTGCCAGGCGGCCCTGGATCTGCGCAATCTGCTGCTGCAGCCGGGCGCAGGCACCGTCGGCATCATCAGGCTGTGCCTGCAGGGCCCCGCTTTGGGCCTGCCGGATCTCCTGGGCCAGGTCCTCCCGCCGCTGGGCGGTCTGCTGTACAAAGCGCCGTATGTCTGCGGCGGAGCAGGCGTTGGGCTCCCACTGCCGTATCTGCCCCAAAAGCTGGGCCAGCATGGACCGCACCCGCGCGCTGCCGTCTGCCGCTGCCTGGCGCTGCTGCTGCAGGAGACCGCGCTGGCGCTCCACCTCCTCCAGCAGGGGCAGATAGCTCTCGGCCAGCTTTCGCAGCTCCTCCTGCCGCTCCAGCTCCCGGCGGCGCTGCTGCTGCAGCCGCAGCCGCTTGACCAGCAGCCACAAGAAGCTGCCGGCGGTCAGCGCCGTGGCGGCGCAGGCGATGCACAGCCACAAAATCTGCGGCCGGTCCAGCTCGTACCAAAGGAAACCGCCACTGCAAAGGCCCAGGGCCAGGGAGATGAGCAGCTGCGCCACCTGGGGCGGTGCCGGGGGCTGGATCTGCAGCTGCGCCTCCAATTCGGATTTTGTCATGGGATGCAGGGGGCTGCGAGTCAGCTCCTGCAGCTGCGCCTGGATGGCCGTCTCCTGCTGCGCTGCGGCATTCTCCGCCTGCTGTGCCTGCTCCGCCAGGGAGCGCACGGCGCCCAGCTGCTCATTGATCTCCTGAAGGGCGGCGCTGTCCGGCAGCCGCTGCAGCAGCTGCTGCTTTTCCTCGGCCTGCCGCTGGGCTTCCTGCTGCCGGGCCAGCAGGCGCTGCTCCTGCTCCCGCCGCGCCTGCAGCAGTTGCTCGTGTAGGAAAGTCTCCTGCTCGGCCAGGGACCTGACCTCGGCCTGGGCGGCCATAAGCTCGCCGATCTCCGTCTCCAGCTGGGGGATGGCGCCGGTGCGGTTATACCTGCGCTGATGCAGCTGCTTTTTCAGGCGGCTTTCCGCCTGGGAAAAGGAGACCTTCTCCTCACCGGTGGAGATGAGGGCGTTGATGCGCCGCTCCAGGTCAGCGTCGGCGTCAATGGCCATGCTGCCGGAGGGGATGAAGGCGCAGCGCTGATACACCGACTGCGGCACCCCCAGGAGAGCCTCGCCGCAGTGGGCGGCATCCAGGCCGGGGACAGGAGTGTCTGTCCCGGTGTAGGTACAGGAAAAAACACCCATGGGCGCGTCGGCGCGCTGGGTCCGGCGGCTGAGGGTCAGCAGATCCTCGCCCACCGACAGCTCCAGCCTGCCCTGCATGGGGCTGCCGTTCCAGGGCTGAAAGCGGTTCTTGTCCGCCAGGTCGCCCCGCTGCCGGGTGTTCAGCCCGTAGAACATGGTCAGCAGAAACCGGGACCAGGTGGACTTGCCGCCCTCGTTGGGGGCACAGATCACGTTCAGCCCCGGCCGCAGGTCCAGCTGCGCCTGATTCAGTTTTCCGTAGGTGGCATTTGCGTGCAAGAGCTGCAAAACGGTACACCTCCACGATACTATAATAAGGTATGGACATTATAACACAGCCTTCTAAAATTGTCATCTTGGGCGAAAAGAAAAAACAGTAAAAAAATTCAAAAAAAGGATTGACAAAAGGGCAACTGGGCAGTATAATAACAAATGTTCCGCATGGAGCGTGTACCTTGTAAATTAAACAACG
>CABMQL010000019.1 GCA_902388735.1 uncultured Eubacteriales bacterium
AGGACGCAGCCGAGAGCGATATGCGGGACAGAGATGCAGAGTTTGTTCGGAAGCGTGAAACGCTGGCAAAGGCAGACACGCGGATTGCCGAGCTTGACCGCATTATCTCCCGACTGTATGAGGACAACGTGATTGGAAAACTGTCAGACGAACGGTTTATTAAAATGTCCCATGACTACGAGCTGGAACAAAGCAACCTGAAATCAATGGCAGATGTCCTGCGCAAGGATCTGAAGCAGCAGGAGCAGCAGAAAACCAATGTTAAGGCGTTTATCGCTGCCGTGAAGAAGTACACGGATTTGCAGGAGCTTGACGCGGCTGTTCTCCGTGCTTTCATTGACAGGATCGAAGTTTCCCATGTTGACAAGAAATCCAGAACGCGGGAAATCACCATCGTCTATAACTTCATCAGTGCATTTGACTTCACACGGGCAATCGAAAATGCCCGCAACACAAGTAAAAAAGAGCAAAGAACGGCATAGCCGTTAAGCTACACCGTTCCTTGCTTCAATGTTTTCCTAAGTCACCGCCCCATAGGGTGCGTTTTTAAGCGTTCAATATCAGTCCTGCTGCCAGTTGTGCCACACGTTCTGCACATCCTCGTTGTCATCCAGCATGTCCAGCAGCTTCTCCATGTTCTTCACGTCGTCTTCGCCGGTCATGGTGACGTAGTTCTGGGGGACCATCTCCAGCTCGGCGCTCTCGAAGGTGTAGCCCTTCTGCTCCAGGGCGGCTACCACGTCATTGAAGGAATCGGGGGCGGTGGTGATCTCGAACACAGGGCCGTCGGCGGAGAAATCCTCCGCGCCGGAATCCAGCGCGTCCATCATCACGGTATCCTCGTCCAGCTCCTCATCCTCGTTGCTGATGACGATGACGCCCTTGCGGTCAAAGCTCCAGCTGACGCAGCCCTGGGCGCCCATGCCCTTGCCGTACTTATCGAAGTAATGGCGGATCTCCGGAGCGGTGCGCTGGCGGTTGTCGGTAAGAGCCTCCACGATGACGGCCACGCCGCAGGGGCCGTAGCCCTCGTAAGTAACGGACTCGTAGTTATCGGTATTGCCGGCGCCCAGCGCCTTGTCGATGGTGCGCTTGATGTTGTCATTGGGCATATTGGCGGCCTTGGCCTTGGCGATAACGGTGGCCAGGCGGGAGTTATTGGCGGGGTCGCCGCTGCCGCCCTGCTTCACCGCCACGATGATCTCCTTGGCGATCTTGGTAAAGGCGGCGCTGCGCTTGGCGTCAGCCGCGCCCTTGGTTTTCTGAATATTGTGCCACTTGGAATGTCCGGACATAGTTTACTCTCTCCTTCAAATGCAGTATTGGATGACCTCGCTTTGATGCGAGATCGAAGTAGAAACGGAAACTGCGGGAAACGCCGCCTGCAGCCGCCGGCACAGCTCCGGAACAATGACCTGCTCCGTGGGGAAATGCCCGGCGTCGATGAGGTTCAGCTCTTTTGTGTCCAAAAAATCGTGGTAGCGAAGATCGGACGTGACAAAAGTATCGCAGCCCAATGCAATAGCCTGCGCAATATAGTCGCCGCAGGCGCCGCCGCCCACCGCCACGCGGTGCACGGGTCTGCCGCAGTCGGTATAGCGTAATCCATTGCATCCTAATGATTTTACCACAAACCGGGTGAACTCCACAAGGGGTATTTCACATTTTAATGTGCCTACCCGGCCAATTTTTTCATCTGTCAGGTATTCTGTCTGCAAAAGACCCAGTTTTTCCGCCAAAACATCGTTGACGCCGCCCTCGGCTGCGTCCAGATTGGTGTGCATGCAGATGGCGGAGATATGGTTTTCCACCAGCCCCGTGAGGATGCGGCCCTGGCGGTCATCCGTGCGCAGGGTCTGCACCGGGTGCCAGGTGCAGTTCATCACCGGGTGATGGGCTACGATGAGGTCGGCTCCGATCTGCACGGCTTCCTCCACCACGGACTCGGTAATATCCAGGGCTGTGAGGATCTTTGTTACCGCCCGGTCCGGGCTGCCCACCAGCAGACCCACGTTGTCCCACCCGGCGGCCAGGTGGGACGGGGCCCAGCTATAAAGGAAATTTTCCACTTCCCGAACGGTGATCATAGGTCCGCCCTCCTCTCCATCAGGATCTTCCTGATTTTACCCAGTTCCTCGGCCCGCTGCCGGTTTTCACTGCCGCTGCCCTTCAGCAGCCCTGCCTCCGCCTGGGACAGGCGGCGGATGCGCTGATCCAGATACTCCCCTGCCAGCGGGTCCACTTCAATGTCTACGCCGCCGTAAATCTCGCCCGCGGAAAGGGGCGGCTGCTCTCCGCCGAAAACCGTGAAGACCGGGTATAAGTAGTCCTTGTCCCGCACCAGGCGCTCGGCGCTCTGTGCATAGCCGTTTTCATTGAGCCAGCGGCGCAGGTCCTCCTGCTTGGTCATAGGTTGGAGCAGCAGAAGCGTGTTTCCCGCCTTGGTCCAGGGGGCTTGAGAAAGGATATGACGAATAGTCTCACCGCCCATGCCCGCAATGACTACCGTATCCGCGTCCTCCGGGCCGATGCCCTGGAGCCCGTCACAGCAGAGAAAACGCAGCCCATCCGTTACGCCGTATTGCTGCGCTGTGCGCCGGGCGTGGTCCAAAGGCGCCTGGCCGATGTCGGCGGCAATGGCGGAGATGATCCGGCCTTTTTGCAGCAGATATACCGGCAGGTAGCCGTGGTCCGTTCCGATATCTGCCAACCTGGCACCCTGGGGCACCAAATCGGCCAAAAGCCGCAGCCGGGGCTGCAGATGCAACTGTTCCGTCATTACTCTACCTCCTTCCAGGCAGGGAAAAGCGCATACGGACAGAGCCGTATGCGCTTGCCGTTTCCGCTGTTACTTGTTGGCTTCCTCGTTCACAATGGCCAGCAGCTTTTCGCAGTCCACACCGTGCACCATGCAGGCTTCCTCCACCGTCTCACCGCGGGAAGAGGGGCAGCCCAGGCAATGCATGCCGATGGACAGGAAAATAGGAGCCGTCTGGGGGGCGACGTCCAGAATATCACCGATAATGGTGTCTTTCGTGATTTCGATCATATTGAGATCCTCCGTTAGTTCGTTTATGCAGGTATTATACCCCGTTTCTCTGCAATTTTCAACAGTATTTTTAAGAAAAAACCGGCGCAGAATTTCTGCGCCGGTTTTATATCAATTCAGCAAAGAATCAGCCGTTCTCTCTCATCTTGGCGAAGCAGTCGCTGCAGTAAACAGGACGATCGCTCTTGGGCTCGAAGGGCACCTTGGCCTCGCCGCCGCAGGCAGCGCAGGTAGCGGTGAAATACTCCCGGGGACCGCGGGCAGCGTTCTTGCGGGCGTCACGGCAGGCCTTGCAGCGCTGGGGCTCATTCTGGAAGCCGCGCTCAGCATAGAACTCCTGCTCACCGGCGGTGAAAACGAACTCCTTGCCGCATTCTTTGCAAACTAAAGTCTTATCTTCGTACATGATTTTACCCTCTCTTTTGAGAAATATATTGCGCTCAGCCATTGCTGATCTCGCCGGAAGAAATTTGTCGCCCAATTTTGCGACGGATACGCTGAACGGCATTGTCCACGGATTTATAGGGTTTGCCAACCGTGGCTGCGATCTCTCCGCAGCTGCAGCCGTCCAAATACAGGTCCAGCACACGGACCTCCAGATCAGAAAGCTGACTGCGTACCTGATTCAGCAGTGCCGCAGCCTTTTCCCGGTCAATAAGCAGATCCTCCGGATCGAGCTGACTGTACTGTGGCTGCGCATCAAGCAAAAATGCATTCAGGGGTACGGATTCATTTAATGGGCTATGCTTGCCTGCCCGGGACGCCCGGATCACCGAGCACAGGCGGCTGCGGATACACACCTCTGCAAAGGTCTGAAAGCTGGCCTCCCGATCCGGCCGGAACTCACGCATGGCCTTGATGAGGCCAAACATTCCCTCCTGCAGCAGATCCTCACTGTCGCCCCCCGCCAAAAAGTAGGGGTGCGCACAGCAGCGAACCAGCTTGCGGTACCGGTGGGCCAGGATATCGCCGGCGGCAGAGGTGCCGTTCTGCAGCGCCATACAAAGCGCCTCGTCCGACATCTGCTCCAGCTCACTATATTGCGTCTGCATATATCCGTCCATCCGTTATTATACCTTTTCTATGAATTATTTGTCAAGCAATCTGCAAAACTTTGTTAATACTATGCAAAATGTTACAGGGTTTTTATGAAATCAGCCAAAGTCTTGGCCACATTGTGAGCGGTTTCGACGGTTTTCGCCTCCACCATGACCCGAATGAGCGCTTCCGTGCCGGAGGGACGGACCAAAATACGGCCTTCCCCGTTCAGAGCTTCCTCCTGCTTGCGCACCTGCTCCCACAGACGGTCATCGGACATAATGCGCTCCTTGGCGCCGCCTACGGCGGAGACCGGCACATTGATCAGCTCCTGGGGATACTGGGCGCAGCAGGACACCAGCTCCGAGGCGGGAACGCCGGCTTCGCAGTAGGCCTGGATAAACTGCAGGGCCGTCAGCTCGCCGTCACCGGTGGTGGCATACTCCCGGAAAATGGTGTGACCTGACTGCTCGCCGCCGATCATATAGCCGCACTCGATCATCTTCTCCAGCACATGGCGGTCACCCACATCGGTGCAGACCAGCAGGAAATCCCCCTTGCGGCAGAACTCGTGCAGGCCCAGGTTGGACATGACCGTGGCCACGATGGCGTTCCCGTTGAGGCTGCCCTTGCGCCGCATAGATTTTCCGCACACAGCCAGCACCTTGTCGCCGTCGATGATATGGCCCTTTTCATCCACCAGCAGGCAGCGGTCAGCGTCGCCGTCAAAGGCGATGCCCAGGTCATACTTCCCTGCCACCACGTCCTGGCACAGGGTCTCCATATGGGTAGAGCCGCAGCCGTTATTGATATTGATGCCGTCGGGCTTATCGAAGATGAAGTCCGCATGCAGCGGCAGCTTGCCGAACAGGTCCGGCGCCGTGGCTGAGGCGGCGCCGTTGGCGCAGTCCACCAGCACACGCAGGCCGCGCATATCGCAGTCCACCGTGGAGAGAAGATGGTCAATGTAGTCAGACTTCATCTGGCGCATGCCGTGCAGGCGCATGCCGATCTGATCGTGGGTCTTGACGGGCAGCGACTCCTCGGAAAGGACGATGTCCTCCACCTTTTCCTCCATCTCGTCGGAAAGCTTATAGCCCTGCGCGCCGAAAATCTTGATGCCGTTGTGCTCGTAGGGATTGTGAGAGGCGGAAATAACAATACCGGCGTCAGCCTCCTCCTGCACCGTAAGGAATGCCACCGCCGGGGTGGGGATGGTGCCGAAGGGCATGACGCTGCCGCCCATGGAGCAAATGCCGGCCATGAGCGCCGACTCCAGCATATCCGATGAAATGCGGGTGTCCTTGCCAATGGTGATGGTGGGAGCGCTGCCCTTCTGCTCCGTCAGAACGATGGTGATGGCCTGGCCTACCCGGTAGGCCAGCTCTGCTGTCAAGGTCTCCCCGACTACGCCGCGGATACCGTCGGTTCCGAAAAGTTTACCCATTTTCAATCTTCCTCCGTTAATTTTACAGTGTCAGCTGCTCCTGACCAAGATAGGCCAGGTGCAGATGGTCATATGCTTTTTTGGTGACGCAGCGGCCCCGGGGCGTCCGGGTCAAAAAGCCCAGCTGCATCAGGTACGGCTCGTATACATCCTCCAAGGTGACGGATTCTTCTCCGATGGTGGCCGCCAGGGTCTCCAGCCCCACCGGGCCGCCGCCGTAGTTCTCGATGATGGCCCGGAGCATCCGCCGATCCACCGGGTCCAGGCCCAGGTGGTCGATCTCCAGGGCCTGCAGCGCCTGGTCCGCTACGGTATCGGTGATGGTGCCGTCCGCTTTTACCTCGGCAAAGTCCCGCACCCGCCGGAGCATCCGGTTGGCGATACGGGGTGTGCCCCGGGAGCGCCGGGCGATCTCCATAGCCCCGGAGGGCTCGATGGGCACATGCAGGATGCCAGCGCTGCGGGTGACGATCTGCGCCAGCTCCTGGGGCGTATACAGCTCCAGCCGCAGTGTCACGCCGAAACGGTCCCGCAGGGGCGCAGAGAGCTGTCCGGCCCGGGTGGTGGCGCCGATGAGTGTGAAATGGGGCAGGTCCAGCCGGATGGAGTTGGCCGACGGCCCCTTACCAATGATGATGTCGATGGCGTAATCCTCCATGGCGGGATAGAGAATTTCCTCCACGGAGCGGTTCAGCCGGTGGATCTCATCCACGAACAGGATGTCGTTTTCCTGCAGATTGGTCAGCAGCGCCGCCAGGTCGCCGGGCTTTTCGATGGCGGGCCCCGAGGTGATGCGGATATTCACGCCCATCTCCGCGGCGATAATGCCCGCCAGGGTGGTCTTGCCCAGGCCCGGAGGGCCGTGGAGCAGCACATGGTCCAGCGACTCCGTGCGGCGGCGGGCAGCCTCAATGAAAATAGAGAGATTTTCCTTGGCCTTGCTTTGGCCGATGTACTCCTTTAAGGTATGCGGGCGCAGGGAAAGCTCCCCGCTGTCCTCCGGCTGAAAGGTGGTGGACACCAGGGAATCGTCAAATATATCGTTGCCGAAATCAATACTCACGCTTTATTCTCCTTTGTGTGCCGCGTCTCAGCGCACCATTTTTTTCAGGGCGATGCGGATCATCTCCTCCACGGGCAGCGCCGTATCCACGCCCTTGAGAGCGGCGGAGATCTCCTGGGACGAATATCCCAGCACCGCCAGGGCGGAGGCCGCCTCCTGGGTCTTGCCGCCGGTGGGGACCGGCGATAGGGTGCCGCCCCGAGTGTCAAAGCTCCCCTGCTCCTTGGCCAGCTTGTCCTTCAGTTCCAGGATGATGCGCTGGGCGATCTTTTTGCCGATGCCCGGTACGCCGGTGAGGGCCTTTTCGTCGCCCGTGACAATGCTCAGGGCCAGCTGATCCGGCGTGCCGGAGGAAAGGATCGCCAGGGCCGCCTTGGGTCCCACGCCGGAGACCCCGATGAGCATCTTGAAGCTGCTCAGTTCCGCCTGGGAGACAAAACCGTACAGGTCGAAGATCTCCTCCCGCACATGGAGATAGGTATAGAGCTTGGCTTTCTCCCCTTTTTTCAGCTGGGCCAGGGTATAGTTGGTGGTGGCGCAGGCGTAGCCCACCCCGCCGCAGTCGATGACGGCCAGGTTGGGACCAATTTCCGCCACGGTTCCGTTCACATAGTAATACATGCAATTCTTCCTCTCACACGGTTTCCTTCACGCCGGGGGTTGCCCGCCGCAGGAGACTGGTGGCGCTGCGGGCATGGCACAGGGCTATGGCCAGGGCATCGGCGGCATCGTCCGGCCGGGGAACGGCCTTTAGCTTCAGCAGCCGTTTCGTCATGTCCATGACCTGCTTTTTTTCCGCCAGGCCATAGCCCACCACAGCCTGTTTCACCTGCATGGGGGTATATTCATAGATAGGCAGCTGCTTTTTTTCCGCCGCGCAGAGGATCACTCCCCGGGCGTGGGCCACGGCGATGCCGGTGGTAATATTCTTGGAGAAAAACAACTCCTCAATGGACATTTCATCGGGCTGAAAGGCATCGATCAGCTCCTCCATATCCCGGCTGATCTGCAAAAGACGGGCGGCCAGGGGCTGCCCGGCGGGGGTGGTGATGGCGCCATACTGCAGCATCCGCAGGCTGCCACGGTCGGACTCGATAAGCCCGAAGCCCACAATGGCGACGCCCGGATCAATGCCCAAAATTCGCATAGCAAACCTCCACCAAATAACTTTTCACATTATAACAGAACCCCGGGAAAATAGCAAGTCCCCCGAGCTTGGCGCAAAGCCGGTTGCCAAGCGGGGCATAAAGTGGTATAATAGCAAAAAAATTTGGAGGTATGGGCATGATTTCTTCTGCGTCGCCTCATCTCGCTCCCAGGGAGCACTGCACCGGCTGCGGTGCCTGCGCCAGCGGCTGCCCCCGGGGCGCCATAAAAATGGTGGCCGATAAGGAGGGTTTTTTATACCCTGAGGTCACGGACGCCTGCGTCCACTGCGGTCACTGCACGCACATCTGCCCTGCACTGAAGCACCGGGAGCAGCGGCCCGATCCCACGGCTTTCGCCGTGTGGAACGAGGATGACGAGATGCGCGGCCTTTCCACCTCGGGCGGTGCCTTTGCGGCCATCGCCTCCTTTGTGCTGGAGTCCGGCGGTGTTGTTTTCGGCGCCGCTATGGACAGCGACATGCGTGTGGTCCACACGGCCATTCAGTCAAAGGCAGACCTGCCCCGACTCACGGGCGCCAAGCTGGTGCAAAGCGATATGGGCGAATGCTTCCAGCAGGTGCGCTATTATCTGGACCGGGGTATGGACGTTTTCTTTACGGGCACGCCCTGTCAAGTAGATGGACTTTATAGATTTTTGGGCGAATCCCCGGAGCGGCTTCTCACTGCCGATGTTCTGTGCAGCGGCGTTCCGTCCCCGGGCGTGTGGAGCAAGATGGTGGAAGCCATGCACTACATCAAGCAGCGCCGCGTGAAAACCGTGCAGTTCTGCAAAAAAGTGACAGGTTCGGACACCCGCTTCGTGGTGGATTTTGAGGGCGGAGGCCAGTATGACGCGCCGCTGACAAAATCCGACTATGGCCGGGGCCTGTTCCGGGGTCTGTTTCTGCGGCCCGCCTGCTACCACTGCACCTACTGCAGTACGAACCGGGCAGCGGACCTGACGTTGGGCACGTTCCGCGAGCTGCCGGCGGATTTCATGCCGGAGCAGCAGAAAAAAGGCGTCTCCATGCTGCTTATTAACACAGTGAAAGGCGCGCACTTCTTTGATATGGTCCCGCTGCAGCGGGAAAAACGCACACTGCAGGAGGCGGCAGAGAACAACCCGGCGCTTTCTTGCGCCCCGGCATCGCCCAAGGAGCGGGCTGCGTTTTTCGACGCCTATGTCAGCCAGCCTTTCCACAAGGTTTATCAGCGCTTTTTCTCCATATCCGATTGGTCCTATCGGGTGGCCAATGAAGGGAAACTGCGCAATTTCATCCGCCGCATCAGATCCGGAAAGAAGGACGAAACATGACCAAAACACTGCTGCACACCTGCTGTGCCCCCTGCTCCGTTTCCTGTGTGGAGCAGCTGCGCACGGAGGGGATCGAGCCGGTCTCCTACTGGTTCAATCCCAACATCCACCCCTACCAGGAGTACAAGGCCCGGCGGGATACGCTCATTGGCTACGCCGGACAGATCGGTATGGAGCTGATCGTGCAGGAGGACTACGGCCTGCGGGAATTTGTCTGCGCCGTGGCGGAGGATATTGACCACCGCTGCGGAAAATGCTACGAAATGCGCCTGGAGCAGGCAGCCCGGTTCGCGGCGGAAAACGGCTTTTCCTCCTTTACCTCCACCCTGTTCGTCAGTCCCTATCAGCAGCATGAACGCATGGCGGAGATCGCCGCCCGGGCCGGTGAAAAGTGGGGCGTGGAGTTCCTGTACCGTGACTTTCGGCCCGGATTCCGCGCCGGCCAGCAGCAGGCCCGGGAGCTGGGACTGTATATGCAGAAATACTGCGGCTGCGTGTTCAGCGAGGAGGACCGATATGCAAAGCAGATCGCCCGGGACCGGGCGATACCGCTGAAACACTTCCCTGTCAAGTAAAAAAATACCGAGAGGTTCATCCTCTCGGTATTTTTTTATCCCGCCAGCACTTCAAATTTCAGCACACCAAAGGCGGCGGATATGCCGGCCATCATCTCGTCGAGCCCTTCCTTCATGTCGCTGGTCTCGGCGGAAATAGTCACGCCGGCGCAGCCGTTGGTGGGGATGGTTTGGTTGATGGTCAGAATATTTGCGCCGGAATTGGCAAAAATAGACAGGTAGTTGCTCAGCACGCCCGGGTTGTCCTTCAGCAGGGCGTAGAATGTGATGATGCGGCCCGCCTTCATATCCTGAAAGGGCTGCACGGCATCCTTGTATTTATAGAAAGCGCTGCGGCTGATATTCATAAGTCGGGCGGCTTCGCCCACCGTCTGCGCCTCCCCCACCTGCAGCATCCGCTTGGCCTCGGCGACCTTGATGAAAATATCAGGCAGGGCGTCCTCAGACACGATATAGTACTTTTTCTTGCTCATATTTCTCTCCCGAACAAAACAAGGTCACTTGTTAATCGATAGTATCATGATAACATACAATAAGTCTATATGCAAGCGTGATCGCGAAAACGGAGGCCGTTATGTCCGATAAACACCGAAAATTCATAGGTTTCGTTCTGTACTGGGGCATTGTTCTGGTCCTGTGCTGGGTCGGCGTGCGGTATGTGCTGCTGTGGCTGCTGCCATTTCTCATTGCACTGGGCCTGGCCTATCTCATGGAGCCGTCCGTGTGCTTTCTCCGCGAAAAGCTGCGCCTGCGGCGGGGATTTGTGTCGGCCGTACTCTCGCTGCTCCTGCTTGCGCTGCTTTTGGCAGTCCTGACGGTGCTGTGCCTGAACCTGCTGCAGCAGTCTGTCCGGCTTTTTAAGGCGCTGCCGGAGTACCTGGCGGAGCTGCCGGCTTATTTTGCGGCCCTGCAGCTGCAGCTGGAGCAGTTCTGTGCCGCCTGTCCCAAGAGCCTGCAGTCCTGGCTGGAACGGGCGCTGTCGGATGGCTCCCAGCAGCTGACAGCCTGGTTCACCCGCTTCTCTGCCCGGTGTGTCAGCGCCGCCGCAGAGGCGGTGATGGAGCTGCCTTCTGTGTTTCTTTTTGCCGCTACCACTGTACTGGCGATATTCTTTACAGCGGCGCAGTTTCCCCGCATCATGGACTTTCTGCGCCGGCAGCTCCCGCCCCAAAAGCTGCGGCAGGCCGGCGGAGTAAAAGAAAATCTACTGTCCACCCTGGCCAAGTGGTTCAAAGCCCAGTGTATCCTGCTGAGCGTTACATTTGCTGAGCTGCTGCTGGGGCTGCTGCTCATCCGGCAGCCCTATGCTCTGCTGCTGGCTGCGGTCATCGCCGTCATCGATGCGCTGCCTGTGTTCGGCACGGGAACCGTGCTCCTGCCATGGGCCGTCATATGCCTGCTGCTGCAGCAAACGCCCAAGGCCATAGCCCTGGGCGCGATCTATGCTGTGATTACCCTGGTGCGCAGCTTCCTGGAGCCAAAGGTCATGGCCGCTCAGGTCAATCTCCCGCCATTGGCGGCACTGATGGCCATGTATATCGGCTTTTGCACCCTGGGAGTGGCGGGAATGGTCCTATTCCCCGTTGCACTCCTGTTCCTCAAGCAGCTGCGGGATGCAGGCTACCTGCACCTGTGGAAATGATCCCTTCAGCGTTTCAGAGCCGCCAGCAGAACCTCCCGCCGATTCTCGATCTCCCCGGCGACTACCGCCTGCAGAAGCCGCTGCAGGGCCAGCCCGATCTCACGGCCGGAATAGCCCAGGGCCAGCAAGTCATTTCCGTTGACGGCCAGATCCTTCAGCTGCAGGCATGGCTCCCGCCGCAGCATCTCATCCAGCAGCTTCTCCGCTGCATCGACCTTCTCCGAGACCCACTGGTATTCCGGCGCCTGGGCCAGGTTATCCGCCCGCTTTACTGCCAGCAGCCGCTGGAAATTCTCCTCCCCCAGGGCCAGTACGGCCGAGCCGACGCCCTTTTCCGTTATGGGGATGTTCCTGTCGTGCCAGCGGATCAGGGTCACGATGTCCTCCCGGTCCTTTTTGCGCATCCGCAGCCGGTCGCAGATCTCCTCCGCCATGTCGCCGCTGACCTTGGGGTGGCCGTAAAAGTGGCCCTGGCCCTTGGAATCCACTGTAAAGGTATTCACCTTTCCAATATCATGCAGCAGCATGGTCCAGCGCAGGATCGGCTCCGGCCGGATGGCGTCTGCGGCATAAACAGCGTGCGTATAAATATCGTAGCAGTGGTGGACATTTTGCTGCTCAAAATCGACACACGGCAGCAGCTCCGGGATAAAAATGCCCAGCACATCCGGATAGGCCAGCAGCACTTCCCTGCAGCCCGGGCCACAAAGCAGCTTGTTCATTTCCGCCAGGATGCGCTCGGCGGCGATCCGCCCCAATAACTCTGCCTGGCTGTGGATGGCCCGGCTGGTGGCGTCCTCCACGGAGAAATCCAGCACCGAGGCAAAGCGCATGGCCCGCAGGATTCGCAGGGCATCCTCCCGGAAGCGCTCCCGGGCATCGCCTACGCACCGGACCAACCGGCGCTTCAGGTCACCCGCCCCGTCAAAAGGGTCCACCATATGCCCGGCGCTGTCCAGTGCCATGGCATTGATGGTCAGGTCCCGCCGGGCCAGATCTTCCTCAATGGTTTGGGCAAATTTGACCGCATCCGGATGGCGGCCATCGGAATAGCTGCCGTCCGTGCGGAAGGTGGTGATCTCGTAAGCCCCGTCCGCGGCGGCCTTCACCGTGACGGTGCCGTGCTTCAGTCCCGTGGGAAAGGCAGACGCGCCGAAGATCTCCATGATCTGCTCGGGCCGGGCGGCGGAGGCAATGTCCCAGTCCTCCGGCTCGCGGCCCAACAGCAGATCCCGGACGCAGCCGCCCACCAAATAGGCGCGATAGCCCCGGCTCTCGATGATTTTCAGGATGCTTTGCGCTTGTTCACGGCTCATAATCTATCCTCCGGCGTGGGCATTGGGTGTTGCACTTCCCGCTGATCCGTATTATAATATACTTTATGGAAAAAAGCAATTTCCGAGCGATTCTGTCTTTAGGAGGCAATTTGATATGATGCATCCCACTGTGGATTTCAAAAACTTTCTCAAGCCCGGCGTTCGGGTCCACCTGTCCGGTATCGGCGGCGTGTCCATGTGCCCGCTGGCCGAGGTGCTGCATGGCATGGGCCTGTGCGTGCAGGGATCGGATATGTCCGACAGCGACACCGTGAAGCACCTGCGTTCACTGGGTATCCCCGTTGCTGTGGGCCATTCGGCAGAGAACCTGCAAAACGCACAGCTGGTCATCCGCACGGCTGCCATCCATGATGATAATCCGGAGATCTCCGGCGCAGTGACCCGGGGCATCCCCGTCTATGAGCGTGCCCAGGCATGGGGGGCAATTATGCAGCAATACCGCAACGCCCTGTGCATCTCCGGCACCCATGGCAAAACCACTACCACCTCCATGTCCACCCATATTTTTATGGCGGCTCAGGCTGATCCCACGGTGATGATCGGCGGCACGCTGCCCATGCTGCATTCCGGTTATCGGGTGGGTAAGGGCGACACCATTATTCTGGAATCCTGCGAATACTGCAACTCGTTTCTGAACTTCTTCCCCACGGTGGCCGTGATCCTGAATGTGGAGGCGGATCATCTGGATTTCTTCAAGGATCTGGCGGATGTGGAGCATTCCTTCCACGCCTTTGCGGATCTGGTGCCCCAGCGGGGCTTCGTCATTGCCAACGCCGATGACAGCGGCGCCATGGCGGCAGTAAAAGGCCTGACCCACCCGGTGTTCACCTTCTCCGTCCGGGATGACGGCGCCGACTGCAAGGCGGAAAATGTGGCGTTCCATGACGGCTGCGGCGAATTTGACGTTATGATCCACGGCAAGTTCTACGCCCATGTCGCCCTGGCCGTGGCCGGCAGGCACAACGTTTCCAACGCCCTGGCCGCCGCCGCTGCCGCCTATGTGCTTGGCATTGGCGGCAAGGCCGTGGAGGAAGGCCTGCGCAGCTTCCACGGCGCCGGCCGCCGGTTTGAGTTCAAGGGTACCTATCACGGCGCCGATGTTTTTGACGACTATGCCCACCACCCCGGTGAGCTCCACGCGCTGCTGACCACCGCCCGCTCCATGCCCTATAAGCGGATCATCTGTGCTTTCCAGCCCCACACCTACACCCGCACCCAGGCGCTGTTTGATGACTTTGTGCGAGAGCTGAAGCTGGCGGACATCGCCGTGCTGGCGGAGATATACGCCGCCCGGGAGACCAATGACATCGGCATTTCCTCCAGCCAACTGGCTGCCGAGATCCCCGGTGCCATCTATTGCTCCACCCTGGACCAGGTGGCGGACACGCTGGCGCAGATGGCCCAGCCGGGAGACCTGATCCTCACCGTAGGCGCGGGAGATATTTTCCGCGCGGGAGAAAAATTGCTGGCAAAGGAGAATTGACCAATGACCATCTCACCTGTTTATACCGGACGCCCCCAGGAGACCCGGGAGCCTGTGGAGCAGCGGGTCTATGACCTGCTGGATGAGCTGCAGATCCCCTATCAGCGCGTGGACCACGACCCGGCCTACGACATGGATGCCTGCGCCGGCATCAGCCAGGCACTGGGGGTACATATCTGCAAGAACCTGCTCCTGACGCCCCGGAATCGCAGTACCTTTTACCTGCTGGCCATGCCGGAGGACCTGCCCTTCCGCACGGCGGACTTTTCCAAGATCATCGGCTCCTCCCGCCTGAGCTTTGCCACCGGGGAGGACCTGCAGGCCCTGCTGGGCGTGCAGCCGGGTTCAGCCTCGGTGCTGGGGCTGATGAATGATACCGAGCACCGCGTCACCCTGGCGCTGGAGCGGCGGGTGGCCGAGGCGGAATGGTTCGGCTGCCATCCCTGCCGCAACACCAGCTCCCTGCGGCTGAAGACCGCAGACCTGCTCCATGTGTTCCTACCGCATATCGGCGTTACGCCGGTGATCGTGGACCTGTGATTTCTGTAAATTTACCCCGCAGAAATACCTGCGGGGTAAATTTTTTTCAAAAAAAGAGGAAAAGACAATTTCTTCTCGTATAAGATTTTAGATTCTTGTTGCACGGACCTGTGCAACAGCCGGGAAAGGAGGATGGTCCATGGCGTTTCCCCAAAGCTTTTTGGACGAGCTGGCTGCACGGAATGATATTTTGGATGTGGTAGGCAGCTATGTGTCTCTGCAGCCCAAGGGCGGGAGCTATTGGGGCTGCTGCCCTTTCCACAACGAAAAGACCCCCTCCTTCCATGTGCTTCCGGACCGGCAGTATTATCACTGCTTCGGCTGCAAAAAAGGCGGCGGCGTTATCAACTTCATTATGGAGATTGAAAATCTCTCCTACCCGGATGCGGTGCGTTTCCTGGCCAAGCGGGCCAATATCCCCGTGCCGGAGGATCGGGAATCGGAGGGTGCGGATCGACTGCGCAGGCGCCTGCTGGATCTGAACCGGGATGCCGCCCGGTACTATTACGACATCCTGCAAAAGCCGGAGGGCGCGGCGGTGCAGGCCTATCTGGACCGCCGGCAGATCCGCCGGGGCGTGGCCACCCGGTTCGGCATGGGGGCCGCCCAGGACGGCTGGGATCACCTGCTGCGGGCCATGACCGCCAAGGGTTACACCAAGCGGGAGCTTTTGCAGGCCGGCCTCATCGTTGAAAATAAAAAGGGCGGCTTCTATGATAAGTTCCGCAATCGCCTCATCCTGCCGGTGGTGGATGTGCGGGGCGATGTGGTGGGCTTTGGCAGCCGCGTCATCGACAAATCCGAGCCGAAATACATGAACACCAGCGAAACTCCGGTTTACAGCAAGCGCCGGGTGCTGTATGGGCTGAATCTGGCCAAGAAGACCAAGCGGCCCAACATTATCCTCTGCGAGGGCAACCTGGATGTGGTCACCCTGCATCAGGCGGGGTTTGACAACGCGGTGGCGTCCATGGGCACGGCGCTGACGGTGGAGCAGACCCGACTTCTGAGCCGGTATACCAAAGAGCTTGTCCTCTGCTACGATAATGATAACGCCGGGCAGCTGGCCACCCAGCGGGCCCTGGACATCCTGAAAAATTCCGAGTTCAACGTCCGGGTGCTGCAGCTGCCCCGCCGCCTGGTGGACGGGCAATACATAAAGCAGGATGCAGATGATTTCATCAAATTCCAGGGGCCCCAGGCCTTTGAAAACCTGCTCTCCGGCAGCGAAAACGGCATTGAATTCCGCATGGCTCAGGTGGCGGGCAAATATGACCTGACCAAGGACGACGACCGCATCGCCTACGCCTCCGAGATCAGCCAGGTCCTCTCCACGCTGCAAAATGCCGTGGAGCGGGAGGTCTACACCGTTCGGGCAGCGCAGACCGCCGGCCTCACGCCGGAAGCTTTGCGCAGCGAGGTGGAACGCGCCTGCAAGCGCCGCAGATACAAAGAGAAAAACGCCCAGATCCGCCGGGAGCTGAATCCATCGGCCACTCTGCAGCCCGAGCGGCGGGAACTCCGCTATGCCAATCTCCGCAGTGCGCTGGCGGAGGAGGGCATCCTGCGTCTGATGATGCGGGACGATGATCTGCTGGACGGCGTTTCCCTGCAGCCGGAGGAATTCTCCTCGCCGGTGCTGGGAAAAATATATGCCCTCCTGTCGGCGGACAGGGCTGCCGGACGCAGACACAGCATGGACGTTTTAGCCGGAGAGCTGTCGCCGGAGGAAATGAGCCATTTCGTGGACATTTTGCAGAAACCCGAGTCCGTGTCCGGGGCCAAGCAGGCGCTGGAGGACTATGTGCGCATCATCCGAGAGGAATCGTCACGGCGCAGCGGCGAGGAAGATATAGATCCGCTGCTGGCCGCAAAAGATAAATTCAAATTCAAAAAGGGATACGGAGGAAAGAATCCATGACCGAAACAAAATACACTGAAAAGCAGCTGCAGGAAATGGCGGACGCGCTTCTGAAGGAGGCCGATGCGCAGCAGCACGAGATCGAAGAAGAAGTCATCAAGAGCAATAAGGGGCAGCTGGATGAGAAAACCATCGCCTCCCTGCCCGCCGCCCAGCTCATTCAGAATAACGAGCGGCTGAAAGAGCTTTTCATCAAGGGCAAGCGCCACGGCAAGCTGGAGGGCAGCGAACTGTCCGAGGTACTCGATGCCATGGATCTGGACAGCGACAAGCTGGATATGATCTATGACTCCCTGGAGAAGCTTTCCATTGAGGTAACCACCGAAGCATTTTTGCCGGATGTCAATGCGGAGATCGATCCTCCCCTGGAGGAGATCGCCGAGATTGAGGAGGAGGAGCTGGTCGACCCCAACACCCTGGTGGACAGCTTCAATATTGACGATCCGGTCCGCATGTACCTCAAGGAGATCGGTAAGGTCTCCCTGCTCTCGGCCGAGGGCGAGGTGGAACTGGCCTCCGCTATTGCCGAGGGAAACAGGGCCAAGGCGAAGCTCATGGCCTGGGAGCGGGCCAACGGACAGGCCGTGGAGCAGGTGCTGGATGCTGAGGATCCCGTGGGCGAGATCGAGGTTTCCGATGAGGAGATCCAAAATCTGTCCGAGGAGGACCTGGCCCACCTGCGCAAGCTGGTGAAGGACGGTGATGTGGCCAAGCAGAAGCTGGCCGAGGCCAACCTGCGCCTGGTGGTTTCCATCGCCAAGCGCTATGCCGGCCGCGGTATGCTGTTTTTGGACCTGATCCAGGAGGGCAACCTGGGCCTCATCAAGGCCGTGGAGAAATTCGACTACACCAAGGGCTATAAGTTCTCCACCTACGCCACCTGGTGGATCCGCCAGGCCATCACCCGGGCCATTGCCGACCAGGCCCGCACCATCCGCATTCCCGTCCACATGGTGGAGACCATCAACAAGGTCATCCGCGTCTCCCGCCAGCTGCTGCAGGAGCTGGGCCACGACCCCTCCCCGGAGGAGATCGCCGCGCAGATGAATATGCCCGTGGATAAGGTCCGGGAGATCCTGAAGATCGCCCAGGAGCCGGTTTCCTTGGAGACCCCCATCGGTGAGGAGGAAGATTCCCATTTGGGCGACTTCATCCCCGACGAGGGCGCATCCGAGCCGTCTGAGGCCGCCAGCTTTACCCTGCTGAAGGAGCAGCTGGTGGATGTGCTGAGCACCCTCACCCCCCGGGAGGAGAAGGTGCTGAAGCTCCGCTTCGGTATCGAGGACGGCCGCACCCGCACCCTGGAGGAGGTGGGCAAGGAATTCAATGTCACCCGGGAGCGTATCCGTCAGATCGAGGCCAAGGCCCTGCGTAAGCTTCGCCATCCCTCCCGCAGCAAGAAGCTGAAGGACTTCCTAAACTGATATGTCTTCCCTGTCCTCCCTGTTTCTTGATTTTCGGCGCACAGCCAGCGACCTGCCCGGCCTGTTCAGCGGCGATTTTCACGTTATGCTTCTGCCGCTGCTGCCGCTTTTTCCCGCTGAGGAGCGGGTCTGCGTGCCCGGATATTACAGCGATCAGACCTATTTCTGCACCCTGCGGGAGACGTACACGGACCCCCTGGCTCCCTACCGCTGCAAAAAACAGCTGAAGGCCGGCCGCTGTATGATCCTGGAGGTCAATGGCCTGGGCAGCTTCGTTTTTACCAACCACCACCGCTCGGACCTGTTTCTCAACCTGCAGCGAAAATTCCCCGGCGTCACCAGCTATGTGTTTGCCTCCGATGGCCCCGGCGGCTACTTCAAGATCCTGAAGGATGGCCGCATCCAGCGTAAGATCGCCAGCTACATGTGGTCTGAGGGTATGGGCAGCTACGCCGAGACCCGGGGCGCTCCCTGCGCCTATGAGCTGGAGACCGGGCACGTTTTTAAGGTCGATCCCAAAGCCCGGCATCTCCGGGAAATGATGCCCGACTTCACAAAGCGGGAGGTTTTAGACCTGTTTGACTACTATGTGGGTCTGAATCGCTTCCAAAGTGCCAATCTCCGGCGCGTGCTGGTTTATGACCTGGAGAACGCCGAGGCAAAAAAGTAATACATAAAACGAATCCGGCCTGAACACATCGTGTTCAGGCCGGATTTTTATCTGGTACATGCTCTTATCTGTAATTTGCCACGATGCCCCGCCTGTCCACGATGACATGCCGGGGGCAAACGGTGGCACACATGCCGCAGTTAAGACAGGTGTTTTGATCGATCACCGCATGCTGCTCCTGAATTTGGATGGCATTGGACGGGCAGCTGCGCACGCAAAGACCGCAGGCGATGCAGCTCGCGTCACATTGGGTGCGCGCGCCGGTCTTGGTGGCCGGATCATACCCCTTGTCCTTGTTGGAGCACAGGGGCAGGATGCTGTTATCCTGCAGGCGAATGCGGATCAGTTTCTTAGGGCATGCCTTGGCACAGGCACCGCAGCCGATGCACTTCTCCTCGTCTACCTCCGCCACGCCGTATTCGTTCATACAAATGGCGCCGAATTTGCAGGCGTTCATGCAGGCGCCGCAGGCAACGCAGCCGTACCGGCAGAGCATGATGCCCTTCTCATCGCGCTTGGCGCGGCAGCCGCCATTGCAGTATACTGTCGCCACACGGACGGGAAACCTTCTCTTGATTGCCATAGGAATATCCTCTCCCTCTTTATCTTTCCACCCGTATTGTACCATACTTTTTTCAACGATGCAAACCATAAAAAACTGCGGCACAGATGCCGCAGTTTTTTATGTAAGCGCGTATTACCGTCTGTTGGAGCGGATCCAAATGCCCTGCTTTTCCGCCGCGGCGATCAGTTCCTCCCGGAAGGCCGGGTGCGCCACGGAGATCAGCCGTTCCGCCCGCTCCCAGGTGCTGCAGCCCACCAAATTCACGCCGCCATACTCGGTGACGATGTAGTAGGCCAGGCTGCGCGGGTCGGTGACCACGTCGCCGGTGACCAGAGTGGGATTGATGCGGGAGACCATCTCGCCCTGCTTATTGGTAAAGGACGAGGTCAGGCAAATGAACGCCTTTCCTCCTTTGGATACCGCAGCACCCTCCAAAAAGTCCAGCTGGCCGCCGGTACCGCTGATTTGGCGGGTGCCGGAGCTTTCGGCGCAGATCTGACCATACAGATCCACGGAGATACAGTTGTTGATAGAGACAAAGTTGTCCAGCTGTCCCACATTTGCCGGGTCATTGCAGTAAGAAATGGGATAGGTGACCACTCCCGGGTTCTCCCGTATCCAGTCATACAGATCCTGGGAGCCCAGTGCCAGGCCGAAAACGCTCTTATACCGGTCCAGGGTCTTCTTGTTGTTGGTGATCTTTCCTGCCTTATACATATCCAGGTAGGAGTCGCACAGCATTTCCGTGTGGATGCCCAGGTCTCTCAAGTCGCTCTTGGCGATCATCTGCCCCACGGCGTTGGGCAGCGAACCGATACCCAACTGCAGGGTCGAGCCGTCCGCCATGTTCTGCACCACAAACTCGGCGATCTTCATCTCCGCTTCGGATGCCGCCGGGGACTTCACATTGGGCAGCGGGCCGTGCTCGCCCTCAACGATCATGTTCACATCACTGATGTGGATGCACTCGTCCAGGCCGCCGTAGACCCACGGCAGGTTCTCATTTACCTCCAGGATCACAATATCCGCCTTGTCCAGTACCGCACGGGCGGAGGCATTGCTGACGGAGAAATTGAAATATCCGTGCTCATTCATGGGCGTAACGCACATCATGGCCACGTTGACCGTGAGGAACTGGGTGTAATACCAGCCCAGATTGCGGAACACCATGGGGATAAAATTGCACAGGCCTTTATCGCAGAGCTTGCGCTCATAGCCGGACAGGTGCCAACTGTTGTAAATGAAATGTTCCCGGGTGGGATCGCACTCAACCATCTGAATGGGTTGAGAGATCAGATATCCTCTCACCTTCACGCCGCGCAGCTCGTCCTTACGCCGGGCAATGGCGTCATCCATCAGAGACGGAAAAGCGCCGCCCATGGAAACATCGATCCAGTCACCGCTCTTGATGACCCTTGCGGCCTCATCGGGTGTGCAGAGTTTGCGTTTATATTCGGATGAATAGTCGAACGGAATGGCCATAGCTCCTCGCCTCTCTTTTTATTTTCTATACTTTGTTAATTTTATCACTTTCCTGATAGTTTGTCAATGGATTAACAGGAAATATACAGAAAATGCGGGCGGGGATTGATGCCCCGCCCGCAGCAGTTTTGCAGAGATCAGGCGATCAGTCTTCGGACTTGCGCTTGTAGTACTCGTACTTCTCCTTGGCGGCCTCTTCGGCATCGGCGAACAGGACCTTGGCGTTCTCGGGGAAGCTCAGCTCCAGGGATGCATAGCGCACCTCGCCCTTCATGAAGTCGTACAGCGGCATGGACGGCTCCTTGGAGTCCAAGGTGAACTTCTTGGTCTCGGGGCTGTAGCGATACAGGTTCCAGTAACCGGAGTTCACAGCGTCCTTCATCTCCTGCTGGACATTGCTCATGCCCTTCTTGATGCCGTGGTTGATGCAGGGGGCATAGCAGATGACGATGGACGGACCCTTGTGGGCCTCTGCCTCCTTGATGGACTTGATGAGCTGGTTGGGATTGGCGCCCATGGAGCACTGGGCCACATAGACGTTGTCGTAGGTCATCAGCAGCAGACCCAGGTCCTTCTTGCGGGTCTTCTTGCCGCTGGCCTGGAACTGGGCCACGGCGCCCACAGGAGTGGCCTTGGAGGACTGTCCGCCGGTGTTGGAGTACACCTCGGTATCCACCAGCAGCACGTTCACATCCTCGCCCATGGCGAACACATGATCCAGACCGCCGTAGCCGATATCGTAGGCCCAGCCGTCGCCGCCGTACATCCACATGGTCTTCTTGGACATATCCTTGCGGCGCTTGAGGATCTCGGCCACCACGGCCTGCTCCTCGGGGCTGAACTTGGTGCTCTCCAGCACGGCCAGCAGCTCGTCGGTAGCCACGGAGGAGGCATCCAGGTCGTCATAGGTCTCCAGCCACTTGGCGATGGCAGCCTTCACGGCGGCATCCTTTGTCATGCCGTCCAGCTGCTTGACGAACTCCGTCACGGCGGCGCGCAGCTGCTTCACAGCCAGGCACATGCCGTAGGAGAACTCGGCGTTGTTTTCAAACAGGGAGTTGGACCATGCCACGCCCTTGCCTTCCTTATTCTTGCAGTAAGGCACGCAGGGCATAGCGGCGCCCCAGGCCTGGGTGCAGCCGGTGGCGTTGGCCAGGTACATCTTGTCGCCGTAGAGCTGGGTCAGGAGCTTGATGTAGGGCGTCTCGCCGCAGCCGGCGCAGGCGCCGTTGAACTCCACCAGGGGCTGGCGCAGCTGGCTGCCCTTGAGGGTGAACTTGTCGATGCGGTCGTTCTTCTCGGGCAGAGTCTGCAGATACTTCCAGTTGGTCTGATCCAGCGACACCTCGTGGGTAGGCACCATCTTCAGGGCCTTGCCGCTCTTGGGGCAGGAGGACACGCAGCTGCCGCAGCTGGTGCAGTCCAAAGTGGACACACCCATGGTGTACTTGAGGCCGTCCATCTTGGGACCCTTGGCATCCACCAGGATCATCCCGGCGGGAGCGTTGGCGGCTTCCTTCTCGTCCAGCAGATAGGGCCGGATTACGGCGTGGGGGCACACGAAAGAGCACATATTGCACTGGATGCACTCGTCCTGATTCCACACCGGCAGATGCGTGGCAATGCCGCGCTTTTCATACTGGGAGGTGCCCAGAGGCATGGTGCCGTCCTCCATACCCTTAAAGGCGGAGACGGGCAGCAGGTCGCCCTTCTGTGCATTGATGGGCACCAGGATGTTCTTGATGATGTCGGGTACATCGGCGGGAGCGGGCTGGATGGCGGCGCCGGAGAGGTTCTTCCAGCTCTCCTTCACCTGCACCTGCTTCACGGCATTGATGCCGGCGTCCACGGCGGCGATGTTCATATTCACGATCTTCTCGCCCTTGAGGCCGTAGGTCTTCTTCACGGCGGCCTTCATGTGCTCCACGGCATCCTCCACGGGGATGACATTGGCCAGCTTGAAGAAAGCGGCCTGCAGCACCATGTTGGAGCGGTTGCCCAGACCCAGGGCCTGAGATTCCTTGTTGGCATCGATGATGTAGAACTTGATGTCGTTTTCGGCGATGTACTTCAGGATGTCGCCGGGCATCTTCTGCTCCAGCTCATCCTCGCTCCACTCGCAGTTGAGCAGGAAGCTGCCATGGGGCTTCAGCTCGGAGATGATATCGTATTTGGTCAGATAGGTCTGGTTGTGGCAGGCCACGAAGTCGGCATGGCTCACATAATAGGTGGAGCTGATGGGCTTCTTGCCGAAGCGCAGGTGGCTCTTGGTGATGCCGAAGGACTTCTTGGTGTCGTACTCAAAGTACGCCTGGCAGTACATATCGGTGGTCTCACCGATGATCTTGATGGAGTTCTTGTTGGCGCCCACGGTACCGTCGGAGCCCAGGCCCCAGAACTTGCAGGAGATGGTGCCCTCCGGCTCGCAGTTCAGAGCCGGGCCCAGGGGCAGGGACAGGTTGGTCACATCGTCCACGATGCCGATGGTGAAGTGGTTCTTGGGCTCATCCAGCAGGAGGTTGTCGTACACGGCCTTGATCTGAGCGGGGGTGGTGTCCTTGCTGGACAGGCCGTAACGGCCGGCAAAAATTTCAGGCCGGTTCTTGTCGTTGATGTAAGCGGCGCAGATGTCCTCGTACAGAGGCTCGCCGATGGAGCCGATCTCCTTCACGCGGTCCAGCACAGCGACCTTCTTCACGGTCTTGGGCATGGCCGCCAGCAGGTGCTTCTTGGAGAACGGGCGGAACAGGTGTACCTGCAGGAAGCCCACCTTCTCGCCCCGGTCGTTCAGGTACTTCACGGTCTCCTGGACGCAGCCGGTGACGGAGCCCATGGCCACGATGACGCGCTCGGCATCGGGTGCGCCATAATAATTAAATAGGTGATACTCCCGGCCCGTCAGCTTGGAGATCTGAGCCATGTAGTCCTCCACGATGTCGGGCAGCTTGTTATAGTCGCTGTTGTTGGCTTCGCGGAGCTGGAAGTAAATGTCGGGGTTATCCACCAGGGAGCGCATCCGGGGATCCTCGGGATTCAGAGCATTGGCGCGGAACCGAGCCAGGGCGTCATAGTCCACCAGCTTGGCAAAGTCGCTGTATTCCAGGGCCTCTACCTTCTGAATCTCATGGCTGGTGCGGAAACCGTCAAAGAAATGCAGGAACGGGATCCGGGCCTTGATGGCGGACAGGTGTGCCACGCCGGCCAGGTCCATGATCTCCTGCACGCTGCCGGAGTTCAGCATGGCAAAGCCGGTCTGACGGCAGTTCATCACGTCGGAATGATCGCCGAAAATAGAGAACGCGTGGGTACCCACAGTACGGGATGCTACATGCAGCACGCCGGGCAGACGCTCACCGGAGATACGGTGCATGGTGGGGATCATCAGCATCAGGCCCTGGGAGGCGGTGAAGCTGGTGGCCAGTGCGCCGGCCTCCAATGCGCCGTGGCAAGCGCCGCAGGCGCCGGCCTCAGACTGCATTTCTACCAGGCGGACAGGCTGATTGAAGATATTCTTCTTCCCTTTTGCGGACCATTCATCCGTATGCTCCGCCATAGGCGAAGACGGCGTAATGGGGTAAATTGCTGCGACTTCGGAGAACGCGTATGCCACATAGGCCGCCGCTTCGTTACCGTCGCAGATCTTCATGATCTTACTCATTATACTTCCTCCTCTTGGGCTTTTTAGGGTGCAGACCCGGTCAGCCCTTTGCCCGAATCTGTTTCGTAACAATACATTCTTTATTTTATCACTTTCTTTCCCCGCGTCAATGTGAAGCGATAAATTTTGGAATTATTCCTAACATCACAACCCATTTTTGTATAAAAAAACAACAAAATTACCGTGCCAAAACGGCACGGTAATTATCGATTATAACAAATTATAACAGTGTTAAAAATTCCTCCTCACTCAGCACCGGAATACCCAGATCCTGGGCCTTTTTCAGCTTGGATCCGGCGTTTTCACCCGCCACCACATAGGTGGTTTTTTTGGACACGGAGGAGGCCGACTTGCCGCCCCGCTGCTCGATCATCTCCCCGGCTTCCTCCCGGGTAAAGCGGGACAGGGCCCCGGTGAGCACGAAGGTCATCCCCGCAAAGCGCCGGTCCACCAGCTCCTGGCGGCTCTCCATGTTCACGCCGGCCGCCTTCAGCCGCTCCAGCAGATCCGCTGCCTGGTCGCTGCTCATCCAGCGGATGATATAATCCGCCGTCACCGCGCCCACATCGTCGATCTGTGTCAGCTCCTCCGCCGTAGCCCGGCGCAGAGCCTCCATGCTGCCAAAGTGCGCCGCCAGGATCTTGGCAGCCTTGGCACCCACCTGCCGGATGCCCAGGGCAAAAATCAACCGCCACAGGTCGTTTTCCTTAGATTTGGCGATGGCGTCCACAGCGTTTTGCGCCGATTTCGCGCCCATGCGCTCCAAATCGGCCAGCTGCTCCGCCCGCAGATCGTACAGATCCGCCGGGTTGGACACCAGCCCGCTCTCAATGAGCTGCCGCATCACCGCCGGACCTACGCCGTCAATATCCATGGCGTCCCGGGAGGCAAAGTGGATCAGGTTGCGCAGCAGCTGGGCCGGGCATTCAGCACCCGTGCAGCGGGTGGCCGCTCCGTCCGGGTCCCGCTCCACCGGCGCGCCGCACACCGGGCATGTCTCAGGCAGATGATATGGCGCGGTGCCCTCGGGCCGCTTCTCCCTGACCACCGACACGATCTCCGGGATGATCTCCCCCGCTTTCTGCACCACCACCGTGTCGCCGATGCGGATGTCCTTTTCCGTGATGTAATCTTGGTTGTGCAGGGTGGCATTGGTCACGGTGGTGCCTGCCAGGCGCACCGGCTCCAGCACAGCCTTGGGTGTCAGTACCCCTGTGCGTCCCACCTGCACCACGATGTCCACCACCCGAGACTCCTTCTGCTCCGGCGGATACTTATACGCCACCGCCCACTTGGGGCATTTGGCCGTGCTCCCCAGTATTTCACGGTCTGACAAGCCGTTCAGCTTTACAACTGCTCCGTCAATATCGAAGGGAAATTCCATCCGATCATCGCCCAGTTTTTCGATCTGCCGCAGGATCTCCTCCGCATCGGATAGCGTTGCATGGGGGATCACCGGAAACCCCTGGTCGGCAAGATAGTCTATGGTCTCGGCGTGGGTCGTAAAGCGCCGGCCCTCCGCCAGCTGCAGGTTGAATACCGCAATATCCAGCCGCCGCCGGGCACAGATCCTTGGATCCTTCTGCCGCAGGGAGCCCGCCGCCGCGTTCCGGGGATTGGCCATGAGAGACTTCCCCTCCAACTCCAACTGCTCATTGATCTCCTCAAAAACCGACCGGGCCATATACACCTCGCCCCGGACGATGAGCCGGGGCAGCTTCTCCGGCAGCACCATGGGGATAGAGCGGATGGTGCGCAGATTGCCCGTTACATCCTCCCCTACCCGGCCGTCGCCCCGGGTGGCGCCCTGGAAGAACACACCGTCCCGATACTCCAGCGCCACAGAAAGGCCGTCTACCTTGGGTTCTACGCTGTATTCCGCCTGGGGCAGCGTATCCAGCACCTTGGTCAAAAATTCCTTTACTTCATTGCTGTCGAACACATCCTCCAAACTCTCCAGCGGAACGGGGTGCGCCACCGCCGCAAAATCATTCAGCACTGCGTCCCCTACCCGCTGGGTAGGGGAATCCGGCGTGATCTCCTCCGGATGCTCCTTTTCCAGGTCCTGCAGCCGCCGGTACAGCCGGTCATATTCATAGTCGGACATGGTGGAAGCATCCAGCGTATAGTATAGCCGGGCGTTTTCGTTCAGCGTATCCCGCAGATGCTTCATCTCCGCACGGTAATCCATGTTGTCTCTCCCCTTATCCATTGTTCATGATGTATTCGTCCGCGTAGTCTTCGATCTTATCCTCGGTGGTGCTAAAATAGGTATAGGTCTGGGGCACATTGCCCACGATGACGGTTTCCGCCACGCACAGCTCGTTGTTCACCTTCACCGAGGTGGCAAACCCCGGCAGCAGGACCGTCACATATACTTCCACATCCAGCAGCACCTGGTGCTTGGTCTGGTTGATCCCCGCTGCTGTCAGGGCATTGCGCAGCTTGGCCGTGGCCGAGCCCACCGACTGGGTGCGCACGTGGATATAGGGTCCCCGGCCTGCCAGCAGGTTAGAGCCCGTCAGTGATCCCAGGGGGATAGCCAAGTCCGACGATGTCATCTCCGACAGCCGATCCAGCACCGCATCGGAAATCAGGGACTGCAGCCGGTTAAATTCCGGCATGTTGCTCCGCAGAGCTGACACCTTGCCGCTGCTGTCCTTCTCGAAGGTGATGAGCGCCGAGCAGTCCACCTGCCCACTGGCCACGGCGTCACTGACGGCATCGGCCACAATGCGGTTGACCCGGTTGGTGGTCCGCGACTCCGTGAGCCGGGTGACCATGGGCCGCAGGCGCACCACGATCAGCGCCGCGCCCACCAGCAGCAAAATCAAAATGATGGAAACCCATACCGCAAATTTCTGCTTTCCGGATAAGCGGATATACCGAAGCCTGCGCATGACACACACCCCCTGCATACAGTGTATGCGCGGTGCGTGTCCGCCGTTACTCCGCCCAGCCGTTCACAATGGCCTTGAAGGTCTTGCCCCGCTCCATGAAGTTCTTGAACTGGTCAAAGGCCGCGCAAGCCGGCGACAGTGTCACAACGTCTCCGCTCTGCGCCTTGTCCCGGGCGTACTCGACTGCCTTTTCAAAGGGCGTGATCTCCACGATCTCAGGGTGGCCCGGTCTGTACTCCGGCGCCTGCTCCACGGCGGAGCGGATCTTCCCTGCCGTGGCGCCGCACAGCACCAGCAGCTTCACATGCTCCACCACCTCCGGTCCCAGCACGTCAAAGGGAATGTGCTTGTCATAGCCGCCGGCGATGAGGATCACCTTTTCCTTGAACGAGCGCAGCCCGGCAATGGTCCGGGAGGGACTGCTGGCAATGGAATCGTTATAAAACCGCACGCCGTGGTAGGTGCGCACCAGCTCAATGCGGTGCTCCACGCCGTTAAAGCTCCGGGCAAACGCCCGGATCACCTCATAGGGCACCAGGCCGTCCACGGCGGCAATGGCAGCCATGTAGTTCTCCACGTTGTGAACGCCCGGCAGACGGATATCCTCCGTGGACATAATGACCTGCTCCCGGCCATCATGGCGGCAGAGGATCTCCTCCCCCCGCAGGAACACGCCGTCCGTCGGCTCCTCCCGTCGGCTGAAATAGCGCACGCGCCCCGGGGCCTTGGTCCCCTGCTCCCGGGTGATGGCGTTGTCCAGGTTGAACACGGCCACATCCCCGGCGGACTGATAGCGGAAGATATTCTCCTTGGCCGCCACATATTCCTCCATGCTCTTGTGCATGTCCAGGTGGTTGGGGGCCAGATTCGTCACCACGGCGATGTGGGGGCTATGGGTCATGGTCATCAGTTGGAAGCTGGAAAGCTCCAGCACCGCATAGTCCTCCGGGTGCATTTCGTCCGCCTGGCACAGGAGGGGATTTCCAATGTTGCCGCCCACATGAACGGTTTTCCCGGCGGCCTTCAGGAGCTCTGCAATAATGGTCGTAGTGGTGGTCTTGCCGTCCGACCCGGTCACAGCCAGGAGCGTGCAGGGGCAAACCTCAAAAAACACTTCCATCTCCGAGGTGATCTCACTGCCCTGGGCCTTAGCCGCCAGCAGCTCCGGCACATCGGGCCGCAGACCCGGGGTGCGGAAGATCACATCCTGGTTTAGCCCCTGCAGATAGTTCTCCCCCAGCTGCAGGCGGCAGCCCGCCTTTTCCAGCTCCTCCGCCAGGGCACCCAGAGCTTCGGGGCTGCGCTTATCGCAGGCGGTAACGCGGATCCCCTCCTGCAGCAGCCGCCGCAGCCAGGGGGTGTTGCTCACACCGATGCCGACGACGGCAACGGTCTTATTTTTCAGTGTATCCAAATACTGACGCAGTGTCATATGCAGTGCCTCCATAGACGCCGATTTTATATTTACTTATTATATCCCATTTTATGGTGCAGTTCAATTCCTTTTTCCGCAGAAAAGCGAGGTTGACTTTCCGGAGCTATTCCCTTATTATAATAGATGAGCAGATCAGACGGTCGCGGGGACAAAGGCGAAAGCCTGTCCATGAGGAAAGTCCGGGCTCCACAGGGCAAGGATAACGGGTAACGCCCGCCGAAGGCGACTTCAGGAAAAGTGCAACAGAGATATACCGCCGGCTGCGGCGATTGTGGTGCAGCCGGTAAGGGTGGAAAGGCGAGGTAAGAGCTCACCCGGCGGCGTGTGAAAGCGTCCGCCGCTGTAAACTCTATCCGGAGCAACACCGGTATGGGAGCAATAGGTTGGCCCGGCCGCTCCCGAGGTGGCTGGAGCGTGCCGGCAACGGTACGCCTAGATAGATGACCGTATGATAACAGAACCCGGCTTATAGATCTGCTCATATATGCCGCTGCCTGCGCCAAAACGCAGGCGGCGGCTTGAAACTGTCGAAAAAACCTCCGGTTTTTTCCGACAAAAGGCTCGCAGCCTGCTGCGCGCATAATTTCGGCGTGATGCGCCGAAATTCCACACTGGCAGCCTGGGCGGTATTTTCTCTCACGCACATGTCGCGAGAGAAAATGATCTCATTTTTTTGCCGCCTGCGGGCGGCAAACTCTGCGAGGCTTTTTTGACACGCTGAGGCCGCTGCCTGCGCCAAACCGCAGGCGGCGGCCCTTCTTTTTTCCCCGATCCTCCATTCTCTGCTTCGCCGTTTCACTTCTGCGCCGCCCGTTTCTGCCCTTTTCATATGCTGCTTCTCCCCTCCGGTCACCGCGTAACGTCCCCATCTTTCACCCCATTTGTATATATCCCACAATACGGTTCTCCAAATTTGTGCATGTTTTGTAATTTTTACTTCTTTACATTATCGCGCTAAAGTGGTAGTATGATAGTGCAATAAGAAATTGGCCGACGCAAATGACCGGCCGGAGAAAAGGAGCAAACAGCTATGAAGAATTTGAAGAACACCCTGTGCCTGCTGCTGGCAGTGCTGATGACCGTTTCCCTGCTGGCCGGCTGCGGCAGCAAGGATAGCGACAACAAAGATGGCAAGAAAGTCTTTACGGTCGGCATCGACGCCGAGTATCCCCCCTTCAGCTATCTGGGCGACGACGGCAACTACACCGGCTTTGACATTGAGATCGCTCAGGCAGCCTGCGATCAGCTGGGCTGGGAGATGAAGGTCTTCCCCGTCAACTGGGATCAGAAGCTGGTGCAGCTGGACGGCAAAGAGTGTGACTGCATCTGGTCCGGCATGACCATCCTCGACAGCATGAAGGAAGCCGGCTATACCCTCTCCACCCCCTACTATGACAACACCCAGGTCATCATGGTCAAGGAAGGCAGCGACATCAAGTCCTCCGCTGACCTGGCCGGCAAGGTCGTGGCCGTGCAGCAAGGCACCTCCGGCGACGCTCTCCTCAGCGAGGACGGCGACCTGGCCTCTCTGACCGCTACTTTCCAGTCCCTGGTTCGCTGCGACAGCTTCCTCAAGTGCTTCACTGAGCTCAGCGGCGGCGCCGTGGATGCTGTGATCGTGGATAAGCCCGTTGCCACCTCTTATGCTGATAAGAACGGCGGCTTCACCGTCCTGAGCGAGGAGCTGGGCGCCGAGCAGTATGGCATCGCTTTCCGCGCCGATGACAAGGAGCTGTGCGCCTCCATTGAGGGCGCCGTCAAGACCCTGGTGGATAACGGCACCTATGCCAAGATCGCCGAGAAGTATCCCGACATCGTTAATAACCTCCTGTTCCTGAACTAATCGATCCGAAGTATAAAAAGTAACCAACGCACCTCCCGGAAGCCCCTCCCTGCGGGGCTTCCGGGCTCGTGTGCCTACTATAGAGTTGAGGAGAGACTATGACATTATCCACCATGATCCTGAAAATGAGCGAGGGCCTGGGCAATACCTGCGCCATTTTCTTCCTGACCCTGCTGTTTTCTTTGCCGCTGGGTATGATTTTCGCCCTGCTGCGCATGAGCAAGAACAAGGTTGTGTCCTCCGTGATGCGCTTTATCATCTCCGTTCTGCGCGGCACCCCCCTGATGCTGCAGCTCCTGGCGGTCACCTATGGTCCGCACTATCTGATCAATGACCTGGGCGTAGCCCGGAATAAGCTCATTCCCGTGGTCATCGCCTTTGCCATTAACTACGCCGCTTACTTTGCCGAAATTTATCGCGGCGGCATCGAATCCATGCCCATGGGCCAGTATGAGGCCGCCGGCGTCCTGGGCTATACCAAGATCCAGACCTTTATGCGTATCATTCTGCCCCAGGTGGTCAAGCGCATTATGCCCAGCATCACCAATGAGGTGGTCACCCTTGTAAAGGACACCTCCATTGCCTTCTGCGTGTCCTACGAGGAGCTGTTCACCATCGGCAAGCAGATCGCTAACTCCCAAACCAGCTTCATGCCCTTCCTCATTGCTGGCATTTTCTACTTCCTGTTCAACGGCATCGTGGATGTGGTCATGGGCCGCATCGAAAAGCGGATGGATTATTATCAATAAGGGGGCTGTGAGAAATGAACGTACTGGAAATCAAAAATGTAAAAAAGAGCTTCAACAACTCCCAGCTCCACGTCCTCAAGGACATCAGTCTCACCGTGGCCCAGGGCGAGGTGGTGGCTATCATCGGCCCCTCCGGCAGCGGCAAGTCCACTCTCCTGCGCTGTGCCACACTGTTGACGCAGATGGACAGCGGCGACCTGCTTTATTCCGGTGACTATGCTGCCCGGAATAACGACCAGGGCGTGTCCGTGTACGCCGATAAGCAGCAGCTGAAGAAGATCCGCGGCCGCTTTGGCCTGGTGTTTCAGAATTTCAACCTTTTCCCCCACTTCTCCGTGCTGAAGAATCTCACGGACGCGCCCATTCACGTCCTGGGCCGCAGCAAAGAGGAAGCGGAGAAAAAGGCCATGTCCCTGCTGGAGAAAATGGGCCTTGCAGATAAGGCGGACGCCTACCCCTGCCAGCTCTCCGGCGGTCAGCAGCAGCGTGTGGCCATTGCACGGGCCCTGGCGATGGAGCCGGAGATCCTGTTCTTTGATGAGCCCACCTCCGCCCTGGATCCGGAGCTGACGGGCGAAATTCTCAAGGTCATCCGTCAGCTGGCCGAGGAGCACATGACCATGGTCATCGTCACCCACGAGATGAGCTTCGCCCGGGATGTGGCGGACCGCGTCATCTTTATGGATGGCGGCGTCATCGTGGAGCAGGGCGACCCCAAGGAGGTCATCTCCAACCCCAAGGAGGAGCGTACCCGGCAGTTCCTCTCCCGCTTCGCCCAACACTAACAGTAAGCAGTAAAACCCGCCCGACGGTTTCGTCGGGCGGGTTTTTCATGTTTTCAGTACCGGGATCAGCAGCATCCCCTCCGGCAGGGTGTCCTCCTCCAGATGGTTGCACTGGCGGATGGCCTCCTCGCTGCTGCCGTGCTGCTTGGCGATGTCCCACAGGCACTCCCCGGCCCGGGGTCTGCGCAGCACAATGGACGGCCTGGCCTGCGGCTCCCCCTCTGTGACCTCCTCCACAGCACACACTGTCTGCACTTCCACCGTCTCGCCCATACTTCCGTTGAAGCATACCGGAACACGCACCTGGCATTTTCCGGCATTGCCCCGCAGCTCCGGCAGCCCGCTGCTCAGCCAAACGGTATCCGGACAGCCCTCCATGCCGGCGCTGATTTCCCGGCTTCGCTCCGCGGTGACAGGCGCCTCGTTTTCGTCCTGATAGAGGATCTTCATCCGCACCGTGGTGGAGAGCTCCGCCTGCCCCCCCTCGCAGCGCGTGATGGCGCTGCCGCAGTCAAAAGAAGTGACGTAGGCAAACAGTGACCCCCGTCCGGAATCCAGCAGTTCCTCCGCCCATTCCCGGACGCATACAGGTCTGCTGCGCCGGGTGACGGATACCGTTTCCGCCTGAGTTTTCATTGTGCAGCAGGTACTGTAAAGGTCAGTAATATAACAGACCTCCCGCCGCTGATAGGCAAACACCTGCAGCGTGATCCGGGCTGTAAGGCCCATGCGGCAGCTGCCCTCCCCGCGCACCAGGCGCAGATCCCACTCCGCCGGGGCGGCCTCCACCTGGATGGCGCTCTCGGCAGGCACGGTAATGCCATCCAAAATTTGGGAGAACGGCACCATCTGTACGATCCCCTGGAGCTTGCGATCCGCCGTTCGGATCAGGGCGGAAATGTCAATTTCCCCCTTGATGACCAGCTTGCTGCCGATCTGCTGGCTGCTGGTGACCCGGGGCAGCACCTGGCTCAGCAGGATCTCCTCCGCGCCAGCCGGTCCGATGTCAAATTCCTGCGCCGTGGTGCAGAATCGCTCCTCCAGCACCGCCAGCAGTGACAGCTGCTGCTTTTTACGCCGGATCTGCAAACCTTTTCCCTCTGCCCCGCAGCACAGGCGCAGCGTCTTTCTGCCAAAGCCCAGCACCGTCAGCTCCGGGATCACCCGCAGATACAGTTTTCGCCCCGTGATGGGCTTTGCCTCGCACAGAAGCAGCCTGCTATGTACCTGCAGCATCTGGCATTCCCGCAGCTTGGGGTCGCTGAGTTCGCAGGAAAACGGTACCATCACCGTAACGCTTTGCAGACCCTCCGTCTCCTCGGAGAGGTACAGTATGCTTACCCGCACCTCCCCCCGTATCAGGCCCTCTGCCGGCTGCTTTTCCCGCACCAACAGCAGTCCGCTGGCATCCAGGATCCTCGATGCCGTGGCGCAGTAGTCCGGCAGGGTCGTCTCTGTGGTCTCCTCGTGGGTCGTAACCGCTTTTGTCAGCAAATCATAGCATGGGATCTGCTCAAATTTCAGTTCTGTGTCCACTTCTATCACCCTCTCATAATGTAACCTGCCTCATTGTATGAGAAGGGATGGTCTCCTATTCCTTCGGGCAGAATAAGCACCGTAAGATCCCGCGCAAAAATGCCGGAGCTTTCCAAACAATGATCTTCACTTCTCTCCCTCCTTTCAGCGCCGCAGGCAGCATACACCGCAGGCAATGAGCAGAAACGCCACAATAAACATCAGGCAGCCCACCGGAAATATGGCGGCGACGAGGATTCCCAAGCCCAGAGCCAGCGCGCAGATCCCGATGCCGCGCCCGCAATTCCACCGTCTCATAATAACCCTCCTCTATTGGCAGTATACGCAGCCCATCCGCCATGGGTGCCCACAAAAAACGCCGGCGCTTCCGATTGCCGCCTAAGGAGATACTCCTTCCGAAAGA
>CABMQL010000020.1 GCA_902388735.1 uncultured Eubacteriales bacterium
TTTTGCTCTATTTTACACTGCCCTGCGGTTTTTACACAGAATTTGGGACAGCCCCAACGGATCGGCGCAATGTTTCCGTGAAATGAAAAAGTTATGCCAAAAGGAAAAGGGGCAAACCGATGAAAAAGACACTTGATGCACGAATGAGGGCAATCGAACACAAGGCGGATATGCTGACAAAGTTTGCACCTGTCCATGTTGCAATCCGCAGATCACTATTCTATGACGAATTGCCGGAGGATTCATGGCGTGACCTTTACTGTGAGTATGTCGGCATTGACAGAGCCGTGATGGAACATATCATGCTAACCGCTGTGGGTGACCTCCATTTTATTCTGCATGACATTGAGAAACCAACCCCGGAAGAATTGAAAGAGATCATTGCGTGGGTTGAATCGAGGGTAAACGATTCGGAGGAATTGGAGACCTAAAAAAGATATTTACATAGTGCATTCGGCACATAAGTTTCTCCTTTCGGGAAAGCCGTCCAGTTATCTGCTGGGCGGTTTTTCTGTGCTTTTTTTGTTGTCAAAAACCGATTTGTTGACACTTTCTGTTGACACTTTTGATTTCCCGCTCGAAATTCAGAAAAAGAAAAAGCCCTGTAACCATTGAGATTACAGGACTTTTTCGTGGTGGAGATAAGCGGGATCGAACCGCTGACCTCTTGAATGCCATTCAAGCGCTCTCCCAGCTGAGCTATACCCCCATGGAACCGGAAGTCCTTGATTTTACTGGACTTCCGGGATATTAACTTTTTAGATGCCGTGTTACGATTGCGGGTTGCTTTACTGGTGACTTGCTCTCCCAGCTGAGCTATACCCCCAAGTCTTATTCACTTTGCAGCCCCTCGGCTGCCGACTTGCTTAGTATAGTATACTCCGGCGCATTTGTCAACACTTTTTTCTGCAAATTCTCTGTTTTTTTATTTTTCCACCCGGCCCAGCTGGTAAAACGCCACGGCGCTGGCCGCCGCCACGTTCAGCGAGTCCACTCCATGGGACATGGGGATACACACCGTGAAGTCGCAGCTCTCGATGCTGCCGTCTGCCAGCCCGTCCCCCTCGGTGCCCAGGGCAATGGCCAGCCGTTCCGCCGCCGCCAGGCGCGGGTCGTCCAGCCGCAGGGAATCCTCCCTTAGGGCCATGGCCGCCGTTTTAAAGCCCAGCTGGTGCATTTTCTCCGTCCAGCTTCCCTCCGGCAGATAGGTCCAGGGGATCTGGAACACCGTGCCCATGCTCACCCGGGTGCAGCGCCGGTACAGCGGGTCGCTGCACTCCGGCGTCAGGAGTACCGCGTCCATGCCCAGCGCCGCCGCCGAGCGGAAGATCGCCCCCACGTTAGTGGGGTTCATCACCCGCTCCAGCACCGCCACCCGCCGGGCGCCGGCGCATACCTGCGCTATGTCAGGCAGCTCCCGGCGCTTCATAGCGCACAGCATGCCCCGGGTCAGATGAAAGCCCGTCATCTGCGCCAGCACGGCTTCCTCCGCCGTGAAAACCGGCACCTCGCCGCACCGCTGCAGCAGGTCCTTCCCCTGGCTCTCCACATGGCGGCGCTCCATCAGGAACGAAATGGGCTCGTACCCGGCCATCAGCGCCCGGCCGATGACCTTGGGGCTCTCGGCAATGAAGATCCCCTTTTCCGCGCACTCCCAGTTCGCCAGCTGATTCTCCCGAAGCCGGGCAAAAATATCCAGTTCCGGCGCCGAAAAATCCGTGATCTCCCGAATATCCGCCATGCCCGTCTCCTCCGTCAGAAATTGTTTCAGAAATTGATAACGCCCAGATGCTCCAGCAGGATCTTCAGGCCAATGAGGATCAGGATGATACCTCCGGCCACTTCCGCCTTATTCTTATACTTCAGGCCAAATACGTTGCCCACCTTCAGCCCCAGGGCCGACAGGCAGAAGGTCGTGAGGCCGATAAGTCCCACGGCGCTGAAAATATTCACATCCGGCAGCAGGGCAAAGGTGATGCCCACCGCCAGGGCGTCAATGCTGGTGGCCACCGCCAGCATGAGCATCGCCTTGAAGCCGAAGGATGTGTTTTCCGCCTGCTCCTCCTTCTCCTCATCCCGGGACAGGCCCTCCTTGAGCATATTCCCGCCGATGAGGCACAGCAGCACAAAGGCCACCCAGTGGTCCACCGAGGTGATGTACTTTTCAAAGGTGGTGCCCAGCAGATACCCTATCGAGGGCATCAGCGCCTGAAATCCGCCGAACCAAAGGCCCACCGTCAGATAGTGCTTCCACCCCAGCTTCTGCACGGACAAACCCTTGCAGATAGCCACCGCGAAGGCGTCCATGGACAGGCCCACCGCGATGAGCAGCAACTCAATAAATCCCATTGTTCTCCCCCACTGTCGCGCCGGGATGCAGCTGCGCCCCGGCAGAATGTTATTCGAATATTATCCCATATCCGCGCTGTTCTGTCAATCATTTTTACCCGGTGCGCAGCAAAAGAAAGAGCCGCTCCCGCGGCTCTCTCCCATTTGATCTTGTTGCTTCACCGGGTGAACAGATTTCTTTCTCCCCACACGCCGAAAATCTCGTCATCCTCCTGCAGATCCGAGCCCTCATCCGGATCCTCATTCGGATCCTTCACCGGATCCTGTGTCGGCTTTTCATTCGGCTTTTGCGCGGCACCGCCGTGGACGGGGCAATCCCCCTCCGACAGCACCTGCAGCCGGTAAGCGTCATCCGGCACCTTAACATCGAACACCGTCTCCCGGTCATAGTCCAGGGCAGCCACCTGCATCACAGAGGATGCCGGGCAGCTGGCGGTGGCAATGTGCTTTCCGTCCTTGCAGTAGGACACCATCTTGTGCATGGGGCAGCTCTGGGTAGGCGCGGTATCCGCCGCCACCTGCACCGTCTTGACCCGGCTGCCCCGGAAGTCCGCCGCGCAGGCCTCTGTAGCCAGCAGGCCGCTGTCGGCACACACCGTCACATCCACCAGGCCGTCACAGCTGTGGAAGCCGGGATCCTCCAGCCCCTCATGGATCCGGCTCATGACTCGCTTGAACATGGCCGAGCAGGGGTTGGTGTCGGAATACACCACTTCATTGGATTTATATCCGCTCCAGGCCGCCGCGCAGTAGTAGGGCGTGAAGCCCGCGAAGTAGCGGTCTCTTGCGTCATCGGTGGTACCGGTCTTGCCGCCGATGGACATGCCGGAGAAGTACGCGCCGCCGCCGGAGCCGCGGGTCACAACATCCTGCAGGATGCTGCGCATCAGATAGGCCGTGGTCTTCTTCATGGCCACGTGGGACTCCGTATTGTTGTCGATGATGACATTGCCCTTGGAATCCTCCACCCTGGAATACGTTCTGGGTGTGGTGTAGACGCCGTCGTTTACAAAGGCGCTGTAAGCTGCGGCCATTTCCAGGGTGGTCACGCCGTGCTCAAATCCGCCCAGGGCCATGTTACCCGCCTGGGTAGAGTCTGTCTCCGTCAGGGTGGTAAAGCCCAGCTTCTCGGTCATAAACTTGTAGGAGTTGTAGGTGCCGTACAGGATATTCGTGCGCACGGCGCAGGTGTTCAGCGACTGCACGATAGCCTCGCGGACACTGGTCAGGCCGCTGTAAATCCGGGTAGTATTCCGGGGCCACGCGCTGCCGTTGAGATCGATGGGATAGTCGTCAATGATAGACGCGGCGGTGATGGTGCCGTTATCCATAGCCGGCGCATAGGTGCTGATGGGCTTCGCCGCCGAGCCGCAGGGCCGCACCTCCGTGGCCCAGTTCCAAGACCGGTCCGCCGTCTTAACACCTGTGCCGCCCACCATAGCCACCACATCGCCGGTGTAGGGGTCCATCACCGTCATGGCGATCTGCAGAGGCTGGTCATAGGAGTCGGTCTGCTGCTGGTACTCCGTGGTCTCGAATTCCTCCTCGGCGATCTTCTGATACGCCAGGTTCTGGGTGGTATAGATCTTGTAGCCGCCGCTGTATACCATGCCCACGGCCCGCTCATAGGCGCTGATGACCTTGCCCTCGCTGTCGGGCTTGCTGTCCTGCAGGTCGTAGATCTCCACGAATTTCTTTGCCACGTCCTCGATCACCTGGTCGGTGAAGTAGGAGTTGTTGGCCTTGGTCACAACTTCGCCGGTCTCCTCCTCGGTGGCAGGCGCCACATAGCCCTCCACCTGCTGGCCCAGGCAGTTGTAGCCGTTGGTAAAGGTCACTTCCTCGCTGCAGGCGGCCTCATAGTCCGCCTTCTCCTTGATCATGCCCTGCTTGTACATATTTTCCAGCACCAGCAGCTGGCGATTGCGGTTGTTCTCCAGGGTCCAATCGCTGATGAGGGGGTCATAGCGGGAGGGGTTGTTGGTGATGGCGATGAGGCTGGCGCACTCCGCCACGGACAGGTCCTGAGCGTCCTTGCCGAAATACATCCGGGCCGCCGTCTGTGCGCCGTAGCAGGATTCGCCGAAATACACCGTATTAAGATAGGTGTCCAGGATCACGTCCTTGTCGTATTTCTTTTCCAGCTGCAGCGCCCGATAGATCTCCGTCACCTTGCGCTTGACGGTGGTCTCGTCGTTGCCGGTGATGTTCTTGATAAGCTGCTGGGTGATGGTGGATCCGCCCTGCACGCCGCCGCCGGTGATGGTGCTGAGCACGGCCCGGGTGGTACCCTTCCAGTCCACGCCATGGTGCTTATAAAAGCGCTTGTCCTCAATGGCCACCGCCGCGTCCCGCAGGCTCTGGGGGATCTGATCGCTGGTGAGAAGGATGCGGTTTTCGCCGTCATACAGGGTCTGATACATCTTGTATTCCCCTGTATCGGGATCCTTGGCGTACATCTCGGTGGCCAGGGACAGGTCGTAGGCGGCCAAATCCACCTCCACCTTGTTCTTCATGGTGCGGTTGATGTACATGGAGAACAGAATGGAGAAGAAGATCATCGTCAGCAGCAGCACCGCAAAGATGGTGCCCACAATGAACCACGCCTTGCGCCGCCGGGCCTGGACCTCCCGGGGGCTTTTCTTGGGGTGTCCCTCCCCCTGGATCTTGTGCAGCTGATTTTCAGCGGACTTTTTTATTTTTTCGGCGCTCTGCTTCAGCTCGTTTTCCAGGCGATGTTCGCTTCGCTTGTGTTGGCTCATAACGGGGCACCTTCCTTTCTTTTGGAATTTCTGTATATCCTTCAGATTCGAATCATTTTCATAAGAACCCACTATAAATTTCATTTTACCATGGCTGTCAACCTGAAAAAAAGAACTTTTTCGTTGAAAATATATGGAAATCCGCAAAAATCATATGAGAAAAATACTTTTTCCACTTCAAATGTTTCTGATTTGCCATTTTTTGTCTGAAACCGTCCTTGCAATCCGGGGCAAAATGCATTATAGTGTTTCCCACCACAAGTAAGGAGGTATTTCCCTATGAGCGACGAGTTTGGCCCCAATTTCATCACCATTACCGACGAGGACGGCAACGACATCGAGCTGGAATACGTGGACGCCCTGGAGCATAACGGTGTGACCTATATGGCCTTTTTCCCCACGGCGGACACGGAGGAGGAGGCGGAGAGCGCCCAGGACTTTGGCCTGGTGATCCTGAAGTCCGTGATGGAAAACGGCGAGGAGCTGCTGGCCACCCCCGATACCGACGAGGAGCTGAACGAGGTGTTTGACCTGTTCACCCAGCAGTTTTTGGAGGACGAGGAATAATAACCGGCATAAACTCCTCTGTCATTCCGAGGGAGCGCAGCGACCGTGGGAATCCACTCTTTCGTCCCTGATCCGCTGCAAAATATTGGATTTTATCGGTTTGGATGCGGATTGCCACAGCCAGTGTGCGCACTGGCTTCGCAATGACAGCTTTTCCCCGCCCCTAAAATTTCCTGCCCATTCCGCCGAAAACCCCTTTCTTTTTCCCGGGGCATATGCTACAATAAACTTGCCGGCGGCCTCTGGCCCCCGGTCGATCCCGTCCGGCGGGCAGCAGTCTGTTTATCCTCACATTTTGTTATAGGGGATGTCGGATCAATGTGTGAACTGCAGGCCTCCCGGCTGCCGTCTGCGGCTGGAAGTTGGAAGCAACGAAGCATGTTGGAGACAACCCACCTGCTGATTCGGTGCAGGTTATAACTTGGCTGCTGCCCGGCGGACGGGATCTATTTACCACAAAATTCTAATTTTCAACCCTCATAGGGGCGGACGATCTCGTCCGCCCTTTTTCATTCTCCGCCGGACACACAGGCCCTGCCGCCACTTTTTCTCCCACTTTTCTTTTTTCTCTTGCAAAAACAGCGCAAAGCTTATATAATGACAGGGAATGTTACTCCCATTGACCCGAATGATATATCACCAAACGAGAGGAATGAACCATCCATGAGTGCATCCAGAGAAAAGAAGAACCGCCAGGCCTTTGCCGCCAGCGGTGCCGCAGACCCCAAGGCCGTCCGCGCCGCAGAGGAAAAGGCCAAGCAGCGCAAGTCCGCCCTGCTCTATGGCGCCGTCGCCGTGGCCTTCGTAGTGGTGGCCGTTTTGGTCCTGCTGTGGAACTCCAACGTGATCCAGCGCGGCAAGACTGCCCTGACCATTGGGGACGAGAAGTATTCCGCCGCCCAGGTGCAGTACAGCTATTACGCCGCCTATACCGAGGTCCGCTCCTCCAATTATTATGCCTATATGGGCATCGACACCAGCAAGGCTCTGTCCGGCCAGACCATGTCCGACACGGCCAAGGCCCTTTTGGGCGTCACCGACGAGGGCATCACCTGGGATAAGTACCTGCTTGACAAGGCAAAGTCCAACCTGACCTCCAGCCAGTCCCTGCTGGCCGCCGCCGATAAGGAGGGCTTCACCTGGAACGACGATATGCAGGCCGACTACGACGACCTCCTCAAGACCTTCAAGGAGGCCGCTAAAAAGGCCGGCTACTCCTATAAGAATTATATCAAAGCCATGTATGGCACCCTGGTGACCCCGGGTGTTTTCGAGGATATGGCCAAAGAATCCATCCTGCTCTCCGCCTTCCAGAACAATTATCTCAACAGCCTGAACTATACCGACGAGCAGATCCAGCAGTATTATCAGGAGAACCAGTCCACCTTCAACGTGGCTGCCTATGACTACATCCGCTTCGATGGCTCCACCTCCCCCACCAAGGATGAAAACGGCAACACCGTGGACGCCACCCAGGAGCAGATGGACGCCGCCATCGCCGCCGCCAAGGACGGCGCCGATGCCGCCCTGACCCGTTTCCAGAACGGCGAGAGCCTGGAGACCATCGCCAAGGACTATGACATCGCCTCCTATTCCTCCGTCACCGACGGGGCCAACAATGGCGACACCCTCTCCGCCTGGGCCTTTGACGCCGCCCGCACCGCCGGGGAGACCGCCGTGCTGAATGACAGCACCAATTATTATGTGGTGCAGTTCCACAGCGTCGGCCGCCAGGAGTATAATACCGTGGACGTCCGCCACATCCTGATCCGTGTGGATAGCTCCACTTTGGACACCAAGGCCGATTCCTACGAGCAGGACCTGGCCGACCTGAAGAGTCAGAAGAAGGCCGAAGCCGAGAAGATCTATCAGGAGTGGAAGGACGGCGACGCCACCGAGGCCTCCTTCGCCGAGCTGGCCGACAAGTATTCCGCCGACTCCCCCAAGGGCGGCCTGTATGAGCAGGTCTATAAGGGCCAGATGGTCACCGCCTTCAACGACTGGTGCTTTGACGCCGCCCGCAAGACCGGCGACACCGACATCGTGGAGACCAGCTATGGCTATCACATTATCTACTTTGTGGGTCAGGACCTCCCCTACTGGCAGGTCCGCGTCACCAACACTATGAAGAACAGAGACATGAACGCGTGGCTGGAATCCCTGCAGCAGGACTACACCGTCACCGAGGGCTCCGGCATGAAGTATGTGGGCTGATTTTTCCCCGTTTATTCCCGCAGCCCCGGCAAGATTTTTCTGAAAGCTGAGCAGGCCGGCGATTTGCTTCGCCGGCCTGCTTTTTTGAGGTTTTACTATGCAAGATATCTTTCTGCGCACCCGCATGATATTGGGTGACGATGCCATGGACCGCCTGGCCAATTGCCATGTGGCGGTGTTTGGCCTGGGCGGCGTAGGCAGCTACGCCGTGGAGGCCCTGGCCCGCTCCGGCGTAGGCCAGCTGACCCTCGTGGACCGGGACACCGTCAGTCCCTCCAACATCAACCGCCAACTCTACGCCCTGCACTCCACCGTGGGCCAGCCCAAGGCCCAGGTGGCCGCCCGGCGCTGCCTGGACATCAACCCGGACCTCCGGGTCCACACCATCTGCAAGACCTACGACGCCGACCACCGGGAGGAGTTTTTCACCGCTCCCTATGATTTTATCATCGACGCCATCGACCTGGTCTCCTGCAAGCTGGACCTGATCTCCCAGGCCCAGAGCCGGGGCATCCCCATCATCAGTGCCCTGGGCACCGGCAACAAGCTGGATCCCACCCGCCTGTGCATTTCGGACATTTCCAAGACCTCCGGCTGTCCCCTGGCCCGGGTCATGCGCCGGGAGCTGAAGGCCCGGGGCATCCGCCATCTGCCGGTGGTGTTCAGCCCCGAGGAAGCCGCCGAGACCCGCCAGCTGGATACCCCCGATCCCGGCCGCCGCAGCGTCCCGGCCAGTGTGGCCTGGGTGCCCTCCTGTGCGGGGCTGATGCTGGGGGGCTATGTGGTGCAGGCGCTGTGTAAGGAAAAGGAGGCAGAACAATGATCCTATTAGGTGCAGTGGTCAATGGGGCCGCCATCGCAGGCGGCGGCCTTGTGGGCCTGTTCGCAGGCAAATTCCTGCCGGACCGGCTGCAAAAGACGCTGATGTGCGCTTTGGCCCTGGTGGTCATCGGCATTGCCGTTCCCGGCATCGGCGACTCGCAAAAGCCCCTGGTCCCCATCCTCTCCATGGTGCTGGGCACCCTGGTGGGTGAGCTTCTGGACCTGGACAGCGCGGTGATCCGCCTGGGCGATTGGCTGCAGCGGAAAACCGGCGGCAAGGGCCGGTTTACCGATGGTTTCGTCAACGGCACCATGGTCTTTGCCGTGGGCGCCATGGCCATTATGGGCGCGCTGAACAGCGGCCTGCAGGGAGACCACACCATCCTCTTTTCCAAGTCGGTCATCGACGGCATCTCCGCTCTGATCTTCGCCTCTACTTTGGGCGTGGGCGTAGTCTGCTCCGCCGTGCCGGTGTTTTTGTGGGAAGCCCTCATCGCCCTTTTGGCCTCCCTGCTCGCGCCGGTGCTGGGCGCGGACGTCATCGCGGAGATCAATTCCATCGGCTCCCTGCTCCTATTGGCCATCAGCCTGAACATGCTGGGTCTCACCAAGATCCGCCTGATGAACATGGTGCCGGCTATGCTTTTCCCCATTCTGCTGTGCAGATTCCTGTGATAAATTTTTGAGAGCAGTCCTTTGGTGGACTGCTCTCATTTTTATTTGGCTCTTTTCCCATACAGTACATAGAGTATGGTGCCCAGGCCGCAGCCACCGGCTATATTGCCCAGGGTCACAGGCCCCAGGTTCTGCCCGAAGTCCAGCCAGGTCACCTCCGTCCCGCCGGAGAGAAAGATCCCCGCCGGGAGGTAGAACATGTTGGCAATGCTGTGCTCAAAGCCGCACAGGACGAACAGGAAGATGGGCCCGTACAGGGAGATCACCTTGCCCCCGGCGGACTCCGCGCAGAAGGCCATCCACACCGCCAGGCACACCAGGAGGTTGCACAGCACCCCCCGCAAAAAGGCCGTGCCGAATGGCAGACTCGCCTTGGCCGCAGCTGTGGCAATGGCCGCGGGCGCAATGCTGTCCAAAACGCCGCAGCGTACTACGGCAAATGCTATCATAATACTACCGATCAGATTCCCGCAGTATACTACGAGCCAGCTGCCCAGGACCCTGCTCCCGGAGACATCCCCCCGCAGCAGCGGCAGGAGGAACAGGCAGTTGCCCGTGAACAGCTCGCTCCCCGCCAGGATCACCATGGCCAGGCCCGCCGGGAAAATGGCGGCGGAGGCGATCTTCCCTGCCAGGGCGCCGCCCACGGACGCCGCCGTCCCCGCCAGGGCGATGAACATCCCTGCCAGGATGCCCAAAAGCAGCAGCCGGGGAATGCTCTGTCCCGTTCTGTTTTTTGCGGCGGCGCAGTAATCCGCCGCGGCCTGGGTGAATGTTTTCAGCATCTGTCTCTCCGTTTCCGCAGCGGGAGCCGCCGCCGTTTTTTTCATTATATCAAAGGAACCATCCGGTTGCAATTCCCCATTTTTCGTGGTAAAATTCCGACTATAAAAATAAGGAGGACTGCCCTATGAAATATGGATTTATCGGCGCCGGAAATATGGGCGGCGCCCTGGCCACCGCCTGCACCAAGGCCATCGGCCCGGAAAACATACTGCTGGCCAACCGCAGCCCGGAAAAGGCCCGGGAACTGGCTAAAAAGCTGGGTGCATCCTGCGCGGATAACGAGACCATTGCCCGCACTTGCGACGTGATCTTCCTGGGGGTAAAGCCCCAGGGCATGGCGCAGATGCTCCTGCCCCTGCAGCCTGTTTTGGCCGGGCGCGAAACCCCCTTCGTGCTGGTGTCCATGGCCGCAGGCGTGACCATGGAGGCCCTGCAGGGCATGGCCGGAGGGCGCTATCCCGTGGTGCGCATTATGCCCAACACCGCCTGCGCCGTGGGCGCGGGCATGACCACCTACGTCTGCTCCCCGGAGGTCACGGACAAGCAGCGGCAGACGGTGCTGGATGCCCTGGCCGCCTCGGGACTCCTGGAGGAGATTGAGGAGGGTCTCATGGGCGCCGCCAGCGCCGTGGCCGGGTGCGGCGGAGCCTTCGCCTGCCTGTTTTTGGAGGGGCTGGCGGACGGCGGCGTGCTGTGCGGTCTGCCCCGGAAAAAGGCCCAGCGCATGGCGGCCCAAATGCTCCTGGGCATGGCCACCCAGGCCCTGGAGAGCGATGAGCACACCGGGGCGCTGAAGGACGCCGTGTGTTCCCCCGCCGGGTCCACCATCGCCGGCGTCCGGAAGCTGGAGTCCATGTCCTTCCGCTCCGCCGCCATGGAGGCGGTCATCGCCGCCTGGCAGCGGGAAAAGGAAATGCAAAGCCAAAAGTAATTCCCCAAATCAAAAAAAGAGCTTGCCCTCTGCGTCCGCGGCGGCAAGCTCTTTTTGATTGCACTTTTAAGAGGCGTAGATCTTTCCGATGAGCCAGTTCAGCACCCGGGCGGGGAGGATCTTGGTCAGAAACACCGCGCACTGATAGGCAAAGCCGATGGTATACAGGGGCTTATGGCCGGTCTTCAGAGCCACGCGGCCCACGAAGGCCCCGGCCTTGGCCGGGTCCATGCCGGTCTGCTCATCGTGCTCCATGCGCTTTACGGAGCGGCTGATGCGGCCGCCGTAGATCTCATCTCCCTGGCCCACCTTATGGCGGGCGGCGGTGAAGCCGGTATGTATATCCCCGGGCATGACGGCGCTGACAGTGATGCCGAAGGGCCGCAGCTCGTTGGCAAGGGCCATGGTATAGGAATTGATGGCGGCCTTGGAGGCGGCATAGTAGGTCTGGAACGGAATGGGCACCGGGGCCGCCACAGAGCTCAAATTCACAATGCGGCCGCCGCCCTGCTTTCGCATGACGGCGATGACCGCCCGGTTCATGCGCACCATGCCGAAGAAGTTCACATCGAACTGGCGCTTGGCCTCCTCCGTGTCCGTAAACTCCACAGCCCCGCTGATGCCGAAGCCGGCGTTATTCACCAGGATATCAATGCGCCCGGCCTCCTGCACGATCTGCTCCACGGCCCGGCGGACGGAGGTCTCGTCCGTTACATCGGCGCTGATATGATGCAGGCCCGCCACGCCCTCGGCCCGGCGGCTCAGCTCATACACCGTGCAGCCGTTTTTCGCCAGGTACAGGGCCGTTTCCTTACCGATGCCGGAGGTGCCGCCGGTGACGACAGCAATCTTACTCATGGACCAGCACCTCCGCCATGATGTCCATAGCCTCGTCCAGCAGGGCCTCGGTATGGGTGGCCATGTAGCTGGTGCGCAGCAGAGCCTCCCCCTCCGGGGTGGCCGGGGGCAGGGTGGGATTCACATACACGCCCCGCTCATAGATCTTCTGGGCCGCATCCAGGGTGCGCATGGTCTCATAGGTATAGATGGGGATGATGGGCGTAGGTGCGTTGAAGGCCGACTCCCGGATCTTGAGGCCCCGATCCGTGAAGCCCTTGCGGGCGTACAGGCTCAGCTCCCGCAGCCGCTCCGGCAGCTCCGGATGCTGCTCCAGCTTGCGCAGGGCCGCCAGGGCCGTGGCGCAGTTGGCGGGGGGGATAGAGGCGGAGAAGATAAACGGCCGGGAGGCGTGGCGCACATATTCTGCCACCGCCCTGCTGGCCGCCATGTAGCCGCCCAGGGAGGCCAGGGACTTGGAGAAGGTGCCCATATACACATCCACCTGATCCTCCAGCCCGAAGAAGCTTGCGGTGCCGCGGCCGCCCTCGCCCAGCACGCCCAGGCCGTGGGCATCGTCCACCATGACCCGGGCGCCGTACTTCTTGGCCAGGGCGCAGATCTCCGGCAGCTTGGCAATGTCGCCGCCCATGGAGAACACGCCGTCGGTAACGATGAGGGCGCCGTTCTGCTCCGGCACGCGCGCAAGCTGCTTTTCCAGGTCCTCCATGTCGCTGTGGCGGTAGCGCAGCATCTTGCCGTAGCTCATCTGGCAGCCGGCATAGATAGAGGCATGGTTCTCCCGGTCGCAGATCACATAGTCGTGCCGGCCCACCAGGGCGCTGATGATACCCACGTTGGACTGAAAGCCCGTGCCGAAGGTGATGACCGCCTCCTTATGCAGGAATCTGGCCAGCTCCTCCTCCAGCTCCAGGTGCAGCTGAAGGGTGCCGTTGAGGAACCGGGAGCCGCTGCAGCCGGTGCCGAACTGCTCCAGGGCCTTTACCCCGGCCTCGATGACCTCCGGATCCGTGGTGAGGCCCAGGTAGTTGTTGGACCCCAGCATGATGCGGCGCTTGCCCTCCATCATCACCTCGACATCCTGCCGGGACTGGAGGGCGCGGAAATAGGGGTAGACACCCTTTTCCTGCAGATCGGTGGCCAGGGAGGGCGCATAGCATTTTTCAAAAATATCCATATGGTTCTCCTTTTGGGAAGTGTTCTGTTTTTATGTTAACCCATTATAAGGAGTCCGGCGGGCATTTGTCAAACAAAATGTTGCATTCGGCGAAAATGTGACAGTATTTTCCTCTTTTATTCACGGAATATTTATAATTCCCTGATATTCTGTGGTATACTGAATAAAGCCACCCATCCCGGCTTGTTAAAAGAAGGAGACCGCCATGCCTAAAAAGCCCACCCTCACCCAAAAGCAGAAAAAGATCGCCGCTGCCTGCGCGCTGGCGGTGTTTGTCCTGCTGTCGGCGGCGGTATGCTGGTTCGTGGGGCGGCCCATGATCCGGTTTGCCAAGCAGCCAGAGCTGTTCCGCCAGTGGGTGGACAGCCTGGGTCTGTGGGGCATGGCCGCCTATGTAGGCATGTGCATGCTGCAGGTGGTGGTGGCCATCATCCCCGGGGAACCCCTGGAGATCTGCGGCGGATATGCCTTCGGCGGCGTGTGGGGCAGCGTTTTGTGCATGCTGGGCCTGTTTTTGGGCAGCATCATCGTGTTCGCCCTGGTGCGCAGACTGGGCCAGCCTATGGCGGAGATCTTCTTCTCCCCGGAGAAGCTGGAAAAGCTGCACTTTCTCAAGCACTCCCCCCAGCGGAACTATCTGTTTTGGCTGATATTCACCGTGCCGGGCACGCCCAAGGACCTGCTGTGCTATTTCGCGGGGCTGACAGACGTCAGCTGGGGCACCTGGCTGCTGCTGTGCTCCGTGGGACGGCTGCCGTCGGTGCTGACATCCACCGTGGGCGGCAGCGCCCTGGGCGGCAGGAGCTACCTGTTTGCAGCCCTGGTCTTCGGCGGAACGCTGCTTTTATCCCTGGTGGGGCTGCTCATCTACCGCCGTATATGCCAGCGCCACGAAAAAAAGGACCATTCCGAGAAAAAGGCCGAAGATTGACGGTTGCGCCGAAGAAACGCATATGTTATACTATGTATGATTTGCGGAACGGAATGGGTCACATCCCAGCGGTACCAAGCCGCCGTAGACGGATTTACGCCGCCAAATCCATTGGGGCAGCGATGCCCCGAGAAGGGTTCGGCACCAGGCATCCGGAGCCGGAATACTTTCCCCAAATCAGACGGTCTTTGGCTCTTGGGGGGTGCCGGCAGGACCGATGCGGAACAACTATGCCCCCAGTGGGGGCTTTTTTTCTGCCCCGGAGAGGTAAATATGAAAAAAAAGACGATTTATAATATCATTATGGTGGCGGTCATCGCCGCCATCGCCGCGGTGGCCGTTTTCCTGGCCGGGCGGCATCTGGGCTGGTTCGACAAGGCCGACCCGGCGGGCGAGACCACGGCCATCAGCGCCACGGTGCGCAAGGGCCTGGCCAACCTGGAGCGCGGCGGCATCGCCTCGGAGCTCAAGGGGCAGGTGCAGCTGCGCGAAGGCGACGTGGTGTCCGTGACCAGCGGATATGTGGCGGTGGACGTGGACACCTGCAGCCTGATGCTCTCCCAGGGGAGCCGGCTGGAGATCGTTTCGGCCGAGGACGCGCAGGTGCGCCTGGTAACGGGCGAGGCCTTCTGCCAGGCGGCGGACGCCCCTGTGAAGCTGCAGTACGGCGATCACAGCGCCACGCTGCAAAACGCTGTGCTGGTGTGTACCGTGCGCACGGGATCCGAGACCATGTATGTGCTGGGCGGGACCGTCAGCGACGGGGAAAACACCTTCACCGCCGGGAAAACCGGCTGCTATGTGGGTCAGGAGCTCTCCGTGCAGGACATGGATCTGCAGGCCCTGAGTTCCTTTGCCCTGGACCGCATTCTGGGCTGTGAGGAGAGCATGTTCTGCTCGGCGGATGCGGTGCAGGCCGTGCTGGACAGCCGGAATGTGCCGGCGGAGATCATCCGGCCCGAAAACCCGAATACCCCCGATACGCCGGACACGCCCAACGTACCCGGCACGCCGGACAAGCCCGATACCGCCGACAAGCCCGGCACGCCGGATACGCCTGCTACCCCCGATGTACCGGATAAGCCCGATACACCCGACACACCGGACAGGCCCGATACCCCTGACGTGCCGAGCACACCGGATCAGCCTGAGCCGGCGGGGCCGACGTGTACCATTGAAATTCGCTGCGACACGATCCTGAACAATATGAAGGATCTGACGCCGGGGCTGGATGTCTATGTGCCCGACAGCGGCACCATTCTCGCCACCACCTCCGTCTCCTTTACAGCCGGGGAAACCGTGTTTGACGTGCTGAAGCGGATCTGCAGCGAGCGGAATATTCAGATCGAGTACAGCTACACCCCCCTATACGGCAGCTATTACATTGAGGGCATCAACCACCTGTATGAATTCGACTGCGGGCAGCAGTCCGGCTGGATGTACAAGGTGAACGGCTGGTTCCCCAACTATGGCTGCTCCAGCTACAAGCTGGAGGATGGCGATACCATTGTTTGGTGCTACACCTGCAAGGGCCTGGGCACCGATGTGGGCGCGCCCAGCATGGGCTGACCTATACCACACACGCAGAAAGGAGGCGAGGGCCATGCAGGACTATGACGTGTTTTCCCGCTGCCACCCGGCGGTGAATTTCCTGTTCTTCGCGGCGGCCATCGTGCTGACGGTGGTGCTGTTCCACCCGGCGTATCTGCTGGTCTCCCTTCTGTGCGGAGGCGCATACTACGCCGTGCTGCGCCGGGCACGCTGCGGCAAGACCTTTGGCTTCCTGCTTATGGCCATGGTGCTGGTGGCAGCGGTGAATCCGCTGTTCAATACCCTGGGCGAGACCACGCTCTTTACCCTGTTCGGCCGGCCTTACACCTGGCAGGCCCTGTGCTACGGCGGCTGCGCGGGGATGATGTTCGCGGCGGTGAGCCTGTGGTTCCTGTGCGGCGGCATCGTTATGACCTCCGACAAATTTACAAGCCTGTTCGGCGCGGTGATCCCCGCCATTTCCCTGGTGCTGGTGATGGTGCTGCGGCTGATCCCCGGCTATTGGCGCAAGGGTAAGCAAATTGCCGGGGCGCGCAAGTGCATCGGGCGCAGCGGCGCCGGGACGCGAAAAGAGAAAATCCAGGGCGGCATGGACGTGCTTATGGCGCTGTCCGGCTGGGCTTTGGAGGGCAGCGTCGTCACCGCCGACTCCATGCGCTGCCGGGGCTACGGCGCCCCGGGCAAGCGCACCAGCTTTCAAATCTACCGCTTTACCGGGCGGGACGGGCTCATCACGGGGCTGATTCTGGCGGCCCTGGCCGCCGCCATCTATGCCGCCGCCGGCGGCAGCGCTCAGGCGGCGTTCATCCCGGCAATATCTGTTGCGGAGGTGGCCGGCTTCCGGCCCATCCTGGGCCTGGCGGCCTACGCCGCACTGTTACTGATCCCCACCTTTTATTCCATTCGGGAGGCTATACTATGGCACAGTTTGCGATCGAAAATCTGACCTTTTCCTACCCTACGGACCCGGAGCATCCCTCCCTGCGGGGGGTTTCTCTGCAGGTGGAGCAAGGGGAATACATCGCCCTGTGCGGCAAGTCCGGCAGCGGCAAAACCACCCTTCTGCGGCACCTGAAAACCGTACTCACCCCCCACGGCAGCCGCACGGGATCCATCCTCTATGACGGCGCACCCCTAGACCAGGCAGACCTGCGCAGGCAGTCGTCGGAGATCGGCTTCGTCATGCAGAATCCGGACAGTCAGATCGTCACGGACAAGGTGTGGCACGAGCTGGCCTTCGGCCTGGAGAGCCTGGGCTGCGACCAGAAGACCATGCGTCTGCGGGTGGCGGAGATGGCCAGCTATTTCGGCATACAGGGCTGGTTTCACCGGGACGTGGCGGAGCTATCCGGCGGGCAGAAGCAGCTGCTGAACCTGGCCTCTATCATGGCCATGCAGCCGAAGGTGCTGATTTTGGACGAGCCCACCAGCCAGTTAGACCCCATCGCCGCCTCGGACTTTCTCAACACGGTGAAAAAGATCAACCGGGAGCTGGGCACCACGGTGCTCATCACCGAGCACCGGCTGGAGGACATCTTCCACGCCGCCGACCGCTGCGTGGTCATGGAGAACGGCCGCATCCTGGCCGACGATGAGCCCAAGAAGGTGGGCCAGCTCCTCTATACCCAAAACAGCGACATGTTCACCGCCATGCCTGCCCCGGTGCGCATTTTCTATGGCGCAGGCGAGAGAGGCGCCGCCTCCCCCCTGACGGTGCGGGAGGGCCGCAGCTGGCTGACAGAAAAGGCCGCCGGGAAAGAGCTGCGCGACACCCTGCCCCCCCAGCCGGAATTCCCGGAGGAGATCCGGGACCCGGCCCTGGAGGTAAAAGAAATTTGGTTCCGCTACGAAAAGGACAGCCCGGACATTCTCAAGGGCGTCAGCTTCCGGGTGCCCAAGGGGACGCTGTTTTCCATTGTGGGCGGCAACGGGACCGGCAAATCCACCACCCTAAAGGCCATTTGCGGCATCTGCAGGCCCTACCGGGGCAAGGTGCGCGTGGATGGCCAGGACACCGCTAAGTGCAAGGACCTGTTCCACGGAAAGCTGGCCATGCTGCCCCAGGACCCCCAGTGCCTGTTTGTGAAAAAGACCGTGCGGGAGGACCTGGAGGAGATGCCCCCCGCCTCCTGCCCGGATAAGGGCCGGCGCATAGAGGACATGGCGAAGCTCTGCGACATTACGGCACTTTTAGACCACCACCCCTACGACCTCTCCGGCGGCGAGCAGCAGCGCTCCGCCCTGGCCAAGGTGCTGCTGACGGAGCCGAAGCTGCTGCTATTGGACGAGCCCACCAAGGGCCTGGACAGCTTCTTCAAGCGCCAGCTGGCGGGGCTGCTGCACCGGCTGATGACGGAGGAGGGCGTGACCATCGTTATGGTGAGCCACGACGTGGAGTTCTGCGCGGAGTACGCGGACAGCGTGTCCATGTTCTTTGACGGGCAGCTGCTCACCACCAACACACCCCGGCGTTTCTTTGCCCAAAACAGCTTCTACACCACCGCGGCCAACCGCATGAGCCGGCACCTGTTCCCCCAGGCGGTGACGGCGGAGGATGTGGTGGCCCTGATGAAGGAGAATCAGTTGACATGAACACGAAAAAAACTACCTGGCGCTTTTGGCTGAGCCTTGTGATCCTGCTGGTGCTGGTGCCGCTGACGGTGCTGGTTTTCTCCCGCTTCGACCGGAAATACTACCTGGCGGGGCTGGCCATCATCGTGCTGACCATGGCCGCCTTCTTCCTGCACTTTGAGAGCCGGAAGCCCCAGGCAAGGGAGCTGGTGATCCTGGCGGTGCTGTGCGCCCTGGCGGTGGCCAGCCGGGCCGCCTTTGCCGCCGTGCCCCACTTTAAGCCCATGCTGGCCATCGTCATGCTCACGGGCATCGCCTTCGGGCCGGAGGCGGGCTTTCTGTGCGGGGCCATCAGCGGCTTTGCCAGCAACTTCATCTTCGGCCAGGGGCCCTGGACCCCGTGGCAGATGTTCGCCTACGGCATTGGCGGACTGCTGGCGGGTCTGTTCGCCCTATGGGGCATTCTGAAAAAGGCACCCAAGGGCTGGAAGGACGTCATCATTTTGACGGTGTTCGGCTTTTTCGGCATTTTGCTGGTGGTGGGCCCGCTGCTGGACACCTCCACCTTCTTCACCGTGGCCACCAGCTATGACACCTCCTCGGTGCTGGCGGTTTACCTGGCGGGCGTGCCGGTGAACTGCGTACACGGGGCGGCGGTAGCCCTGACCATGCTGCTGTTCGGCAAACCCCTGTTGGAGCGGCTGCAGCGCATTCAGATCAAGTACGGCATGATGGAGCCCTGACGCTATGGAATTTTCACGCTATCACCCGGCCATCAACTTTTTATATTTTGCGGCGGTGCTGGCGGGCACCATCCTTTTCCGCCAGCCGGTTTACCTGGCCCTCAGTTATGTGTGCGCGCTTTTGTACCTGCTGAAGCTCCGGGGCCTCCGGGCATTGATCCCGGGGCTGGGGCTGCTGCCCTTTGCGCTGCTGTTTGCCCTGTGGTACGGGTCGTACCGCCACTTCGGCATCACGGTGCTGGGGATGAACTTCATCGGCAACCAGGTGACCCTGGAGTCCTTCCTCTGCGGCGGGACCTGGGCCATGGTGTGCGTGGCGGCGGTCCTGTGGCTGGGCTGCGTACACGCCGTGTTCACCACCGACAAGATCGTATATCTTTTGGGCCGGGTGTCCCCGCACCTGAGCCTGTACTTATCCATCCTGCTGCGGACGGTACCCCGGCTGAACGCACAGCGAAAGCGCATTGAGCTGGCCCAGCGGGGCATCGGCCGGGGCAAGGGCCAGGGAAACATCTTCCGCCGGATGCGCAATGCTCTGCGCCGGGGGAGCATCCTGCTCACCTGGCTCACGGAGGGCATCGTGACCACCGCCGACTCCATGCGCTGCCGGGGCTGCTCCCTCCGGGGACGCACCGCCTACTCCCTGTACCGCTTCGACGGACGGGACAGGACTTTCGTCATCGGGCTGTGCGCGCTCATGAGCGTGCTGCTGATGGCGGTGCTGCTGGACCAGACCATGATCCGCTTCGCGCCCCAGGTGGTGATGATGCCCATCACGCCCATGTCCTTTCTGTTCTATGCGGCCTGGGCGGCATTTTGCCTGCTGCCCCCGACACTGGAGCTCATAGGCGCGCACCGGTTCCGGCAGCTGCAGCAGGCAGCCGGCTGATTTTTGGCCGGATATTGCGCTTTTGCTGAGAATATGTTATAATATGCTATATTACCCACGAAGGAGGGCCTCGTCATGACGACAAAGGAACGTCAAAAAGCAATTTTGTCCCATCTGCGGGATGAAAGCACCCCTGTCAGCGCTACCACTCTGGCAAAGCTGCTGGGCGTGAGCCGACAGATCATCGTTGGCGATGTGGCCCTGCTCCGGGCCAGCGGCACACAGGTGGTGGCCACCTCACGGGGCTATGTGATCCCGCCGGAGGAAGGCGCTGTGCGCCAGGTGGTGTGCCAGCACACCCCCGGCCAGACCCAGGAAGAACTATATGTGATGGTGGATGGCGGCTGCACCGTGCTGGACGTGACGGTGGAGCACCCGGTTTACGGGGAGATCACCGCGCCGCTGCAGCTCTCCTGCCGCCGGGATGTGGATGAATTCGTGCGGAAAATGCTGGAAAACGCCGCCCAGCCCCTGAGCCTGCTGACAGACGGCATCCACGCCCACCGGCTGTCCGTGCCGGACGAGGATGCCTTTGAGCGGGTGTGCGCCGCCCTGCGAAAAAAAGGAATGCTGCTGGAGGATTGACAAATTCTGTAAATTGGATATAATGGAGTAGCTGGGTGTCATGACATCTGACTACTCCATTTTTTATTGAGGTGTATTATGGAAAAAATATCCGCTTTCCTGCGGCGCAAGGACATTGTTTTCTCTCCGAAACGCTACTTTATCGACGCCATGAGCGCCATGGCCCAGGGCCTGTTCTGCACGCTGCTGGTGGGGACGATCCTAAACACCCTGGGCACCCAGCTGCACATCGGATTTCTGACGGACATCATCGTCACCCTGGGCAAGGGCGACGGCGCGGTGGGCTACACCACCGGCGGCCTGTGCTCGGCCATGGTGGGCCCGGGCATGGCGGTGGCCATCGGTCGGGCGCTGAATGCGCCGCCTATGGTGCTGTTTTCCCTGATCCCGGTGGGCTTTGCCACCAACGCCATGGGCGGGGCCGGCGGGCCTCTGGCCGTGCTGTTCGTGGCCATCATAGCCTCTGAGATCGGCAAGGCAGTGAGCAAGGAGACGAAAATCGACATCCTGGTGACGCCCATTGTCACCATTCTCTGCGGCATCGGGGCCGCGGCCCTTATCGCCGCACCCATCGGCACCGCCGCCAGCGCCGTTGGCAAGGCCATCATGTGGGCCACGGAGCTGCAGCCCTTCTTCATGGGCATCATCGTGTCCGTGGTCATCGGCATCGCCCTGACGCTGCCCATCTCCTCCGCTGCTATCTGCGCCGCTTTGGGCCTGACGGGCCTGGCAGGCGGCGCCGCTGTGGCAGGCTGCTGCGCCCAGATGGTGGGCTTCGCGGTCATGAGCTTCCGGGAAAATCGATGGGGCGGCCTGGCGGCCCAGGGCCTGGGCACCAGCATGCTGCAGATGGGCAACATCGTACGCAATCCCCGGATCTGGATCCCCCCCACCCTGGCCTCCGCCATTACGGGGCCTATCGCCACCTGCATTTTCCACATGGAGATGAACGGCGCGGCGGTATCCAGCGGCATGGGCACCTGCGGCCTGGTGGGGCAGATCGGCGTATACACCGGGTGGCTGGCAGACATAGCGGCCGGGACCAAGGCCGCCATCACCGCCATGGACTGGGTCGGACTGGTGCTGGTATGCTTCGTGCTGCCCGCGGTGCTGAGCTGGCTCATCGCTTTGCCCCTGCGCAAGTGGGGCTGGATCGGAGAGGACGACCTGAAGCTGGATCTGTGAGACCGCAAATTTGATAAGACACAGGGAGACCGACCGGAGGGGCGGTCTCTTTTTGCGCAAACGGCAGCATCCATCCCCTTAACCCCGGTGCGGCGGGGTGTGGGCATGCCACCCTGCAAACAGGGGCTGGGCCTCGTGGGCGGGTCGCCCTATCGGCATCGTTAACGAGGAATTTTTGCCGGAATGCGGCGGTTTTGGACACCCTGCTAATTTTTAAATATTTTTTACAGAGGGGTTGACAAAAGGGGTTAAAGATATTAAACTATCGGCAGTTAAAGGATTTTAACTATTTTCTTTTGGAAAATGGTTAGAGAAATCAAACATTCGGGAGGGATGACAATGATGCCCTTGGCACTGGCTGATATGGGTTCGGAGAACATCATCCGGCACATTGGCGGCAGCCCGGAGGTGCGCAAGCACCTGGAAGACCTGGGTTTTGTGGCCGGCGGCACGGCGACCGTGGTGTCCGCCCTGGGCGGCAACCTCATCGTGAAGGTGAAGGAGGCCCGGGTAGCCATCAGCGAAGAAATGGCAAGAAAAATTATGATATAAGAAGGAGAAAGCACAATGAAAACACTGAAAGACGTTAAGATCGGCGATACCGCCAAGGTGGTAAAGCTCCACGGCGAAGGCCCCGTGAAGCGCCGCATTATGGACATGGGCATCACCAAGGGCGTGGAGGTCTATGTGCGCAAGGTGGCTCCCCTGGGCGACCCCATGGAAGTGACCGTACGCGGCTATGAGCTGAGCCTGCGCAAGGCCGACACCGAGATGATCGAGGTCGAATGATCCCTGGCGGCAAATCTTTGATTTTCCCGCCAAATGGCTTGCAGCCTGAGAGGCATTTTTTTCGCGCGCATGCCGCGGTGAAAAATGATTTGCGTTTTTTGCCGTTCCTTTCAGGCCCTCATTAATTTTTTTAAGTACTGGTTAGTTTATGCTAACCGAAAGGAGAGACACATGGAAAAACAAATCAAGATCGCGTTGGCGGGCAACCCCAACTGCGGCAAGACCACCCTTTTCAATGCCCTCACCGGCTCCAACCAGTTCGTTGGTAACTGGCCCGGCGTTACGGTGGAGAAGAAGGAAGGCAAGCTGAAAAAACACGAAGATGTAGTCATCATGGACCTGCCGGGCATCTATTCTCTGTCCCCCTACACCCTGGAGGAGGTGGTAGCCCGTAACTACCTCATCAAGGAGCGCCCCGATGCCATCCTGAACATCATCGACGGCACCAACCTGGAGCGTAACCTCTATCTGACCACCCAGCTCACCGAGCTGGGCATCCCTGTGGTAGTGGCCATCAACATGATGGATGTGGTGAAGAAGAACGGCGACAGCATCAATACCCAGGAACTGGCCCGGGAGCTGGGCTGCAAGGTGGTGGAGATCTCCGCTCTGAAGGGCGACGGCGTGATGCTGGCGGCCGAGGAGGCTGTCCGGGCCGCCAACGGCGGCAAGACCGTGCCCATGCACACCTTCTCCGGCCCCGTGGAACACGCCATTGCCCACATTGAGGAGGCCGCCGTGCACAACATGCCTGAGGAGCAGCAGCGCTGGTATGCCATTAAGATCTTTGAGCGGGACGACAAGGTCCTCTCCCAGCTGAGCATCCCCGAGGACGTTATGTCCCACATTGAGGAGGACATCAAGGACGCCGAGAAGGAGCTGGACGATGACGCCGAGAGCATCATCACCGGTGAGCGTTACATCTACATTGCCGAGCTTATTAAGGGCTGCTATAAGAAAAAGAACACGGGCGCTCTGTCTGCATCCGACAAAATCGACAAAATCGTCACCAATCGCTGGCTGGGCCTGCCCATCTTCGCCGTGGTAATGTTCCTGGTATACTGGATCGCCATGGTGGGTGTGGGCGCACCCGCTACCGATTGGGCCAACGACGGCGTGTTCGGCGATGGCTGGCATCTGCTGGGCATCGGCTCCAAGGAGTATAACGAGGTCAACGACGAGTACACTGCCGCCGTGCAGGCTGTGGATGCCTTCCTGGGTCTGGACACCGAGGCGGAAGACTTTGACGCCGCTGCCGCCCTGGCCGAGATGAAGGCCTTTAAGCCCGAGTCCGCCACCGCCACCGTGGATGTGGAGGACGAGGAGACCCTGGCCATCAACACCATGACCGCCTACTACGATGCCCTGCCCGAGGGCGCTGACAAGCTGGACGATGTGGTCCAGATGACCTATGTGGACGCTGTGGCCTACCTGGAGGAGAACGGCTTTGACGCGCCCGATCCCGCCGACTATGGCGTGTGGGTGCCCGGTATCCCCGTGCTGGTGGGCGATGCGCTGGATGCTGCCAACGCTGCTCCCTGGCTTAGCGGCCTGATCAATGACGGTATTGTGTCCGGTGTCGGCGCCGTGCTGGGCTTCGTGCCTCAGATGCTGGTGCTGTTCCTGATGCTGGCCTTCCTGGAGGCCTGCGGCTACATGGCCCGTATCGCCTTCGTGCTGGACCGTGTGTTCCGTAAGTTCGGTCTGTCCGGCAAGAGCTTTATCCCCATGCTCATTGGCGTGGGCTGCGGCGTGCCCGGCATCATGGCCTCCCGTACCATTGAAAACGAACGGGATCGCCGTATGACCATTATGACCACTACCTTTATCCCCTGCGGCGCCAAGGTGCCCTTCATCGCTATGATCGCCGGCGCCCTGTTCGGCGGCAGCGCTATCGTGTCTACCTCCGCTTACTTCATCGGCATGGCCGCCATCATCGTGTCCGGCATTATGCTGAAGAAGACCAAGATGTTCGCCGGCGAACCCGCCCCCTTCGTTATGGAGCTGCCCGCCTACCACTGGCCCACTTTGGGCAACGTCCTGCGCAGCATGTGGGAGCGCGGCTGGTCCTTCATCAAGAAGGCCGGCACCATCATCCTGCTGAGCACCATCTTCGTGTGGTTCACCACCTACTTCGACTGGGTGGACGGCACCTTCCGGATGCTGGACGAGAGCGAGATCGACTCCTCCATCCTGGCTGCCATCGGCGGCGTCATTTGCTGGATCTTCAAGCCCCTGGGCTGGGGCAACTGGCAGGCTACCGTGGCCTCCATCACCGGCCTGGTGGCTAAGGAGAACATTGTGGGTACCCTGGGTATCCTCTATGGCGGCGGCGATGGAACCGTGTATCAGAACATCGCCCAGGCCTTCAACGGCATCAGCGGTTACAGCTTCCTGGTGTTCAACCTGCTGTGCGCCCCCTGCTTCGCAGCCATCGGCGCCATCAAGCGCGAGATGAACAACCACAAGTGGACCTGGTTCGCCATCGGCTATCAGTGCGGCTTTGCCTATCTCATCGGCCTGATGATCAACCAGTTCGGCGGCCTGTTCACCGGCCATTTGAACGTCATCGGCCTCATCTTCGCCGTGGCAGCCCTGGCCTTCCTGGTCTACATGCTGGTTCGCCCCTACAAGGAAGCTACCAAGCTCTCCACTAAGATCTGATAAGTCAAAACCCTGATAAGCAAACAAGAGCCTATCTCCTTTAATCGCCGCCCCGGGGACCGCAGCCCCCGGGGCGGCACCTTTATAGGGCCGCACCGGTTTATAGGCTCTGCGAAGCGCATAAAATACCGCTTCTTAGTTACCATACTTGTCTAACAAATGGGGTGCCGTTCAAAGTGGGCAGGTGGGCAAAATTTATTGGAAAAAATTTCGAATTTGTACGACTATTTTACATTATTGTGGTCGCGCGGGATCACAGAAAAATGCGTCACATTCTCCTATAATTGCCGCTCATTTTTTTATTTTTCCGGCACAAAGTAAAGCATGTCGTCGGCGACAAGAAAAATGAAAAAGCGAGGGGTGGCTGCATGTATGAAAGCAAAAGCAAATCCCTTTGGCAGCGTGCGGCGGCACTGTGCGCGGCGGCTGTGCTGGCGCTTACAGCCTGCGTGCAGGGCGCATACGCCCAGGAGAGAACCGTGATCCCCCTGGGCCAGGCGGTGGGCATCAAGCTCTTTGCCAATGGCGTGCTGGTGGTGGACGTGTCCGCCCTGGAGGGCGTGGGCGGGAAAAGTCCCGCCCAAAAATGCGGCATACGGGAGGGCGACCTGCTTTTGACCTTTAATGGCGAAAAGATCGCCTCCACGGAGCACCTGCAGGAGCTCCTCCGGCAAAACGGCGCACAGCCGGCCCAGCTGGAGCTTCAGCGGGGCCAGGAAAATAAGACCGTGGAGATCACGCCCGTCTGCGGCGATGACGGCAGCGTGCGCCTGGGTGCGTGGATCCGGGACAGCATGGCCGGCATCGGCACCATGACCTATTATGATCCCGAGAGCGGCAGCTTTGGCGCCCTGGGTCACGGCATCACCGATGTGGACACGGCCCAGCTCATGAGCCTGGGCTCCGGCTCTATTATGGAGACCACCGTGAAGGCGGTGAAAAAGGGCGAGAAGGGCGAGCCCGGCGAGCTCAAGGGCGATTTTTCCGTGCAGCGGGATGTAGGCACGGTGACGGTGAACAGTGACGGCGGCATTTTCGGCACCGTGTCTGACAGCAGCTTTCCTGTCCAGGGTCAGGCGGTGCCGATAGCCGCGGCGGAGGAAGTGACCCCCGGCCGGGCCGTGATCCGCGCCACCATCAGCGGCGACGAGATCCGGGAGTACGAGGTGCAGATCGTGAAGGTCTATCACGATGAGGATACCACCCGCAACCTGCTCCTGCGCATCACCGATCCGGAGCTGCTGCAGACCACCGGCGGCATCGTTCAGGGTATGAGCGGCAGTCCCATATTGCAGAACGGCAAGCTGGTGGGCGCGGTGACCCATGTGATGATCAATGATCCCGCCCAGGGCTACGGCATTTTCGCGGAGAATATGCTGACCCGGGCCGGATAAGGGGTGAACAGAGATGAGATCGATTTTGATCCGGGATACCACCCGGGAACAGCGCGAACAGATCGTCCGGCAAGGCTTGGCCGCCTGCGGCAGCAGCTGTGAGGGCTGCAATGGCTGTGACAATCTGGGCGGCGGCCGGGTGGATGCCATCTATCAGCCGTATATCGACGGGGAAAAGGAACTGTCCGAGATCAACGCCGAGTACCGCCGCGGCCTGGTGCGGTAAGCGGTAAAAATCAAGACCTCCGGCCCGGCCGGAGGTCTTGATTCAGCTTGCCAAAAAGCCTCGTTGACAGAAATGACCCCGTAGGGTACAATGAGAAAAACCAACGAAGGGAGCGAAACCGATGATACAAGGTGAGGAAAGAAAGTTTAAGAAGGGGCAGATCATACTCAAGGAAAAAAGCTTTGAACTGGCCATCTACGATGTCATGCTGGGCCGGGTAGGCGTGTATATGAACTACGGCACGCCGGAGGAGCGCCTGGTGGTGGAGATCGAGGCGGGAGATTTTCTCAATGTCATCAGTTTCCTGGAGACCAGGCCCCGCAATACCACCGCCGTGGCCCTGGAGCCCACGGTGGTCAAGGTCATCACCCACGACAATTTCAGTACATTTTTCCGGGATAATCCCGCCAAGATCATGAGCCTGCTGGAGCATATGTCCGCCCGGATGCGCGCGCTGCAGCGGGCCTATATCCGGGCCTGCCACGCCCTGGAGAAGTATGCCGATACCGATAAGATCAAGCAGGATAACGGCGAGTGGTACGCCGAGCACAGCCACACCTACCAGTTCTGGGCCGACATGTTCTTCGGCGGCTCGGAGCATAATAAGAAATGACCCGGCGAAAGGAGCAGCGCAATGGACGGATTCTATGAAAAGGTACAGCAGTCGGCAGAGTATATCCTGCATCACAGCACCCTGCGGCCTGCCTGCGGCATTGTCCTGGGCAGCGGCCTGGGCGGTCTGGTGGACCGAATGACGGACAAGACCGTTATCCCCTATGCCGATATTCCCCATTTCCCCCGCTCTACCGTAGCGGGTCACGCGGGCAACCTGGTCATCGGCCGCCTGGCGGGCCAAACCGTGGCCGCCCTCCAGGGCCGGTTTCACTATTACGAGGGCTTTTCCATGCGGGAGGTCACCTATCCCGTGTATGTGCTCAAGCTGCTGGGGGTCAGGACCCTGGTCATCACCAACGCCTGCGGCGGCATTGACCGCGGCCTGGCACCGGGGGACCTGATGCTTTTGTCGGACTATATCAACATGCTGGGCAATAACTCTCTCATAGGCCCCAATGATGAGCGCTTTGGCCCCCGCTTCCCGGATATGACGGAGGCCTATTCCCTGCGCCTGCGGACGCTGGCCAAGTCTGCCGCCGCTGAGCTGGGGATCCCCTGCAAGGAGGGAGTCTATGCCATCTTCTCCGGCCCCTGCTATGAGACCGCCGCCGAGATCCGGGCCTACCGTGCCTTAGGCGCGGATGCCATTGGCATGTCCACCGTGCCGGAGACCATTGCCGCCAACTACCTGGGGCTGGAGGTGCTGGGCATCGCCTGCATCACCAACATGGCCACCGGCATCGCGGAGAGGAAGCATTCCCATGAGGAGGTCCTGGCCGTGGCAGACCGGGCCAGCGCGGATCTGTGCCGCCTGGCAGAGCGGGTCATCGAGCAGCTGTGAATTAATTTATATTGTCAAGAAGGCCGCCCGGAAGGGCGGCCTTCTTCTGTTAAATCGTATGATAGTATCCCTGCACGAAGGTCAAAAACTGCTTCTCTGCGGTGCTGGGGGTCATGCCCTGCCGGTGCGCCAGATAGATGGTCCGCTGCAGTCCCGTCTCGTCCATGGGAAACACCAGCACCCGGCCCTCCTGCTGCTCCCGCTTCACGGATAGGGCCGACAGCACCGATACGCCGGCGCCCTGGGCCACCATGCGCTTGATGGCCTCGGGGTCCTCCAGCCGGGCCACAATGTGCAGCCGGCCGGTGTCATAGCCCATGCGGGCCATGTATTGCTGCAGCGTACGGTCGGTGCCGGAGCCCTGCTCCCGGGCGATGGTCGCCTCGCCCAACAGCTCCCGCCCTTGGGCGCCCCGGCGGTGCGCCGCCTGATAATGGGGCGTGTTGGGCGTCACCATTACCAGTTCATCCCGCAGCAGGGGATAGTAGACCATGCTGTCCGTGTCCATCCGGGAGCCTACAAAGCCCATGCGGATCTGCCCGTTCTGCAGCAGCCGGTGGATCTGGGCCGAGTCCCCGTGGCGCAGCTCGCAGCGGTATTGGGGATGCTTTTGGCAAAAAGCGGCCATGAGCTCCGGCAGCATATACTGCCCCGGCACGGTGGATGCCCCCAGCAAAAGCGGCAGGGAGGCCAGCCGCCGGGGGTCCCCTGCGGCGTCCGCCAGGGCCTGGCACTGGGTCAGGATCTTCTTGGCCAGGGGGTATAGCCTCTGGCCGTCCTCCGTCAGGGTCACGCCGCCCTGGCCTCTGCGCAGCAGCAGCGTCACACCCAGGCTCTGCTCCAGGGAGCGCAGATGGGTGCTGGCGGTGGATTGCGTCAGGTGCAGCTGCTCGGCGGCCCGGGTCAGACTTTCCTGCTCCGTAGCCGCTGTGAACACCTCCAGCTGGCGCAGCGTGTATTCGATCATGGGCCATGGCCTCCCCTCCGGACTTTGGTCATATTATACAAAAATCGTTATTTCCTGTCAAGATGAACGAATTTTCTCCCCATTGATGGAAGAAATGAATAATTGAAAAAATTCATGGAAAAAGACCGTTGGACGGGGGAAAAATCGGCCTATATAATAAAATTTGTAAATTTTCCATAAACAGAGAAAGGATCATTCACATTATGAAAAGGTTTTTCAAGGAAAACTGGCTGGTGATCGTCACGGGCATCGTGGTGGGCGCGGCAGCTCTGCTGCTGCAGGCCCTGGGCAACCCCAAGAACATGGGCTTCTGCATCGCCTGCTTTGAGCGTGACATCGTGGGCGCCGTAGGCCTGCACAGTGCCGAGGCCGTGCAGTATGTCCGGCCCGAGATCATCGGCATCGTACTGGGCTCCTGCATCATGGCCCTCATCGGCAAGGAGTTCCGTGCCCAGGCCGGCTCCTCTCCCGCCACCCGCTTCGCCGTTGGCGCCCTGGTGATGATCGGCGCCCTGGTGTTTTTGGGCTGCCCGCTGCGCATGCTGCTGCGTATGGGCGGCGGCGACCTCAACGCCTTTGTGGGCCTGCTGGGCTTTGTCATCGGCGCATTGGTGGGCACCATCTTCCTCAAGAAGGGCTTCAACCTGGGCCGGGCCTATCAGGCCAAGAAGACCGAGGGCTTTGTGCTGCCGGTGATCATGCTGGTGCTGTTTGCCCTGGTTCTGCTGGTTCCCAGCCTGTTTCACGCCTCTGAGAAGGGCCCTGGCTCCATGCACGCTCCTTTGCTGGTGGCCTTTGCCGTGGCTCTGGTGGTGGGCGCCCTGGCCCAGCGTTCCCGTCTGTGCATGGCCGGCGGCGTGCGTGATACCCTCATGCTGAAGGATCCCCACCTGCTGTGGGGCTCCGTGGCCATCTTTGTGGTGGTGCTGGTGGGCAATATCATTCTCGGCAACTTCACCGCTTTCTCCTTCCTGTCTCAGCCCATCGCCCACTCCAACCACCTGTGGAACCTGCTGGGCATGGTCATCGTCGGCTGGGGCTCCGTGCTTCTGGGGGGCTGCCCCCTGCGCCAGCTGGTGCTGGCCGGTTCCGGCAATGGCGACAGCGCCGTTACCGTCCTGGGCATGATGGCCGGTGCGGCCCTGGCCCACAACCTGAAGCTGGCCAGCGGCGCCGATCCCGGCCTCAATGAGTCCGGCGAATACGTCAAGTACGCCGTCACCACCAATGCCAAGGTGGCCGTGGCCATGGCCCTGGTGGTGCTGCTGGTGGTCTCCCTGTGCAATGTGATGCGCAAGAAGAAGGAGGCTTAATATGGCTACGGTGGATGCAAGAGGCTATTCCTGCCCGGTCCCCCTGCTGATGGTGCAGGAGGAGATCAAAAAGACCGATCCCGCCCAGCTGGAGGTGCTCATCGACGCCCCCTGCGCCGTGGAAAACATCCAGCGCTTTGCCTATCACAACGGCTATGCGTTCCAGGCCGAGGAAAACGGCGACGAATGGACGCTGAAGCTGAGCAAGAAATAAGATATATTCCGGCGCCCCTGCCCGGTTTTCCCGGGCAGGGGAATTGCCATATCCAGGAGAGAAACAAATGCTGCAAAAGAAAACCTGGCTGCTTGTGACCTTTTACACCACCGCCGGGGTCATGGCCATGGAGCGCGCCTGCAAGGCGGCAAACCTCCCGGGCCGCATCGTGCCTGTGCCCCGCTCCATTACCGCGGACTGCGGCCTGGCCTGGCGCTGTGAGCCGTCTCTGCGGGGCCAGGTGGAGGCCCTGGCGGACCCGGAGGAGGTCATGGGGATCTACCAGCTGGAAATTTAAATCCGCGCCATACTGCCCCCAAGCACAGTAAACAGCACCCCACAATGGGGTGCTGTTTATTTAAGCCCTGGCCGGTTCTTTTTATATCTTCTATTCAACTGGTTTTAGCCGCCGCCCGGCGATGGCTTGGGTTATGGCGGAGGCCAAAAAGAGCGCGGTGTATAGCAGGCAGCGCAGGCAGTTTTAGGAGTGCACAGGGCTCAGAATTTATCTGCGCTGCGTGGAATTTGGCATTAAAACGCCGAGAGGGGATCCAGGGGGTGCGGGGGTATTACGGATTGCTACACCAGTGACAGTTTTTTCTGTGTGAAAAGGCGGGAGAAGTGACTCTCCCGCCTTTTGGTTATGTATTGGCTTACTTGCTCAGATACTCATCGATGGACTTGGCGCCCAGCTTGCCGGCACCCATGGCCAGGATGACGGTGGCAGCGCCGGTGACGGCATCGCCGCCGGCGTACACACCCTCACGGGAGGTGAGGCCGTCCTCATTGACGATGATGCAGCCCTTCTTATTCACCTCCAGGCCCTTGGTAGTGGCCTTGATGAGGGGGTTGGGGGTGGTGCCCAGGGACATGATGACGGCATCCACATCCAGCTCGAACTCGCTGCCCTTCTTCTCCACGGGGCGGCGGCGGCCGGAGGCATCCGGCTCACCCAGCTCCATCTCGATGCAGGTCATGGACTTGACGCAGTCCTGCTCGTCGCCATTGATCTGAACGGGGTTATTGAGGGTCTTGAAGATGACGCCCTCCTCGATGGCGTGCTCCACTTCCTCGTGACGGGCGGGGAGCTCCTCCATACCGCGGCGGTACACCACATACACCTCGGCGCCCAGGCGCTTGGAGCAGCGGGCAGCGTCCATAGCCACGTTGCCGCCGCCCACCACGGCCACCTTCTTGCCCTTGAGGTCCATGATGGGGGTATCGGAGTCGGGCTTATAGGCCTTCATCAGATTGATACGGGTGAGGAACTCATTGGCGGAGTACACGCCCTTGAGATTCTCGCCGGGGATGTGCATGAACATGGGCAGGCCCGCGCCGGAGCCCACGAACACAGCCTCGAAGCCGTTCTCCTCCATCAGCTCATCGATGGTGATGGTGCGGCCCACGACGATGTTGGTCTCTACCTTCACGCCCATGGCCTTCAGGCCGTCCACTTCCTTCTGCACGATGGTCTTGGGCAGACGGAACTCGGGGATGCCGTACACCAGCACGCCGCCGGCCAGGTGCAGGGCTTCGTACACGGTGACGTCATAGCCCTTCTTGGCCAGGTCGCCGGCGCAGGTAAGGCCGGCAGGGCCGGAGCCGACTACCGCCACCTTATGGCCGTTGGACTGGGGCTTTTCGGGGGCCTCGGTGCTGTGGGCGTTGTGCCAGTCAGCCACGAAGCGCTCCAGGCGGCCGATGCCCACGGCCTCGCCCTTCTTGCCCCGGACGCAGTGCATCTCGCACTGGCTCTCCTGGGGGCAGACACGGCCGCACACGGCGGGCAGGGAGCTGGTCTGATGGATCACCTGATAGGCGCCCTCATAGTCCTTCTCCACGATCTTCTGAATGAACTCGGGGATACGGACGTTCACGGGGCAGCCGTTGACGCAGGGGTGGGCCTTGCAGTTGAGGCACCGGGCAGCCTCGTCCAAAGCCTGCTCCTCGGTGTAGCCCAGGGCCACCTCCAGGAAGTTATGATTGCGGACGTTGGGGTCCTGAGAAGGCATAGGGTTCTTGTCCTGACGCATATTCACAGCCATCTTACTTTACCTCCTTCTTAAAGAGGTTGCAGACCTCTTCGTGCTTGTGTACCTCGAAATCGTGATACATCTGATTGCGCTTGACCGCCAGGTCCCAGTCCACCTTCTGGCCGTCAAAGTCGGGGCCGTCCACGCAGGCAAACTTGGTCTCGCCGCCCACGGTCAGGCGGCAGCCGCCGCACATGCCGGTGCCGTCGATCATGATGGGGCTCATGGA
>CABMQL010000021.1 GCA_902388735.1 uncultured Eubacteriales bacterium
GGTCCCTCGGGACCGCTCCTTGCTGCTTTTAAAAACCGTCAAACAAATTCACTTGGCTGGTATCCGCCATGCCAGCAAAGGCACCCAGGGCCTTCAGCTGCTCAATATGCGTCTTGGACAGCTTATTGCAGCACATGGAAAACTCCTCGATGGAGATGAAGGTCTTACCCTTGCGCTTTTCCACCGTGTCCTGGGCGGCGGCTTCGCCTAACCCGTGGACGGAGATCAGCGGCGGCAGCAGACCGCCTTCGGTGATGATAAATTTCGACGCGTCGCTGCGGTAAATGTCGATGGTGTCGAAGTGGAAGCCCCGCAAGTAGAACTCGTAGCACACCTCCAGGGTCACCATGAGGTTCTGCTCCACGGCGGTGGCGTCCTTGTTGTTCTCGATCTCGTGGATCTTCCGCTCCACGGCCTCCTTTCCGGCGCAGCAGAACTCCGCGTCAAAGGCCTTGGCCCGGATGGAGAAGAAGGTGGCATAAAACGCCAGAGGCTCGTGTACCTTGAACCAGGCGATGCGGAAGGCCATCATCACATAGGCCACGGCGTGGGCCTTGGGGAACAGATAGCCGATCTTGGCCAGGGACTCGATGTACCACTCCGGTACACCGTGGTCCTCCATGGCCTCCACCCAGCCCTCCTGGAAGCCGCCCTTTTTCACCTTGCCCTTTCGCACGGCCTCCATGATCTTGAAGCTCATCTTGGGATCCAGGCCCATGGAAATGAGGTAAAGCATAATATCGTCGCGGCAGCCCACCGTCTGCAGAACCGTGGCCGTGCCGCCCACGATCAGCTCCCGGGCGTTGCCCAGCCACACATCCGTGCCGTGGGAGAAGCCCGACAGCCGCACCAAGGTGTTAAAGTCCTTGGGTTGGGTATCAATGAGCATCTGCCGGGTAAACCGGGTGTTGAACTCCGGAATGGCCACGGCCCCGGTGGGGCCCAGGAGAGGGTCATTTTCAAAGCCCAGCACCTTGGAGGAGGTGAAGATGCTCATGGTATCCGGGTCGTCCAGGGGGATGGCCCGGGCATTGACGCCGGTGAGATCCTCCAGCATGCGGATCATGGACGGGTCATCGTGGCCCAGCATATCCAGCTTCAGGAGGTTATCCTCCATGCAGTGGTATTCAAAATGAGTGGTGATAGTCTCGGCGTCCTCGGCGTCCGCCGGATGCTGCACGGCGGTGAAATCCTCCACGTCCATGTCGTCCGGCACCACCACCAGGCCGCCGGGGTGCTGGCCCGTGGTGCGCCGCACGCCCACACAGCCCAGGGTCAGGCGGTTCATCTCCGCGTTGCCGGCGGTGATCTGCCGCTCCTCCAGGTACTTGCGCACAAAGCCGTAGGCGGTCTTTTCCGCCAGGGTACCGATGGTCCCGGCCCGGAACACCTGGGTCTCGCCGAACATCTCCACCGCGTGGCGATGGGCCCGGGCCTGGTATTCGCCGGAGAAGTTCAGGTCGATATCCGGCACCTTGCCGCCGCCGTAGCCCAGGAAGGTCTCAAAGGGGATGTCGAATCCGTCCTTCACCAGCTTTTCCCCGCACTCGGGGCAGATCTTATCCGGCATATCCGCGCCGCAGCCGTAGCTGCCGTCGGTGATGAATTCCGAATATTTGCACTTGGGGCAGCGGTAGTGAGGCGGCAGGGAGTTCACCTCCGTAATGCCCGCCATGTAGGCAACCAGGGACGAGCCCACAGACCCTCTCGAGCCTACCAGGTAGCCGCTCTCCAGGCTCCGCTGCACCAGCTTCTGAGCCGACATGTACACCACGTCGTACTTGCCCAGAATGCCGCCCAGCTCCACATTCAGCCGGTCCACGATGAGCTGGGGCGGATTCTCCCCGTAGAGCTCGTGGCACTTGTTCCAAACCATGTCGTGGAGCTCCTGCTCGGAGTTCTCCAGCCGGGGCGGGAACAGCTGTCCCGGGGGCAGGAGCTCGATCTCCTCCACCAGGTCCGCGATCATCCGGGGGTTCTTCACCACCACATCGTAGGCGGTCTCCTCCCCGAGATAGGAAAATTCCTCCAGCATCTCATCGGTGGTCTTGAAGTAGATGGGCAGGCTCTTGTCCGCGTCCGGGAATTTTTTACTGGCCAGGAGCACATGGCGGTAAATTTCGTCCTCCGGCTCCATGAAATGCACATCACCGGTGGCGCAGACGGGTTTTCCCAGCTCGGCGCCCAGGCGCACGATGGTGCGGTTGAAGTCCCGCAGGTCCTCCTCGTCCCGGGCGTCACCGTTGCGGAGCATGAAGGCGTTATTGCACAGGGGCTGGATCTCCAGGTAGTCGTAAAAGGATGCGATGCGCTTCAACTCATCCCAGTCCTTGTGGTCCACCACCGCCCGGAACAGCTCCCCGGCCTCGCAGGCCGAGCCGATGATGAGCCCCTCCCGGTGGGCTGCCAGCTCCGTCTTGGGGATGATGGGGAAACGCTTGAAATACTTCAGGTTGGAGGCCGACACCAGCTGATACAGGTGCTTGAGCCCCAGCTTGTTCTTGGCCAGGATGATGATGTGCTTGGGCCGGCGATGGTTCTTATTGCCCAGGGGCCGCAGCTCCAGCATTTTGTCGTTGATCTGCTGCAGGCGGGTGATGCCCAGCTCCCGGCGCATTTTCTCGAAAAACGGGATGAGCATATAGCCCACCATGCCCGCGTCGTCCGAGGCCCGGTGGTGATTGAAGGAGGGCAGGTCCAGGTGCTCCGCCACCACGTCCAGCTTGAATTTGTTCAGCTCCGGCAGCAGGTTCTGGGCCAGGATCAGGGAATCCACATAGGTGGGGGAAAACTCCAGCCCCGCCTGGCGGCAGCCCTCCCGGATGAAGCCGATGTCAAACTCCGCGTTGTGGGCCGCCAGGGGCCGCCCATTCACGAACCGCAAAAATGCCTCCAACGCCTCCTTGGGCTGAGGCGCGTCCTTGAGCATGGCGTCGGTGATGCCCGTAAGGCCGATGATCTCCGGGGTCAGCCGGCGGCCGGGATTTACAAAGGTCTGAAAACGGTCCGTGATCTCCCCGTTTTTCAGCACCACTGCGCCGATCTCCGTGATGGCCTCCTTCATCACCTGCAGGCCCGTGGTCTCGATGTCGAAGCAGACGATCTCATCGTCAAAATCCTGGTCCGCCGGGCCGTGTACCGCCACCCGGTCGTCCAGGTTGTTAATATAGTACCCCTCCACGCCGTAGAGGATCTTAATTTTCCCCTTGGCCGTGTGCCAGGCATCGGGGAAGGCCTGCACCACGCCGTGGTCAGTGATGGCGATGGCCGGGTGGCCCCAGGCGATGGCCTCCTTAATGACCGCCGTCGGGTCCGTCAGGGCATCCATATTGGACATGCGGGTGTGCAGATGCAGCTCTACCCGCTTCTCCTTCGCCGTGTCCTTCCGGCCCTGGTGACCGATCTTCATGATGCTCTGGGGATTGAGCTGCACGTCCTTTCCGTCCCGGGTCAGCTCCATAAAGCCCTGGACCCGCAGCCACATACCCGGAGAGATGGCGTTTTGCAGCGCCCCCATCTCCTTGGTCTGCATGTATTTGCGGACGGTGACGGAGTTTTTATAGTCCGTCATGTCGAAGGTCAGGACCCACACGCCGGGGCGGCGGGTCTCATGGCAATCGGCAAAAAATACCTTGCCCTCCACCACAACGCCGCCCATTTTGGGGTTCAGCCCCTCCATGGAGACGGGTTTGCCCTTGATAGGCTTGCCAAAGAGCACCTGCTCGGCGCTCTTTTTCCCGGCGGCAGACACAAACCGCAGCCGCACCTGGCGGAATCCGTAATGCTCCTGCAGCAGCTGCTCCAGGGCCGCCACGGCGGCGTCGGGCATGTTCTCCCGGCTCTCCACCTCCGCCTCCAGGGTGCGGCTCCCCCGATCCAGTTCGCCCGAGACGATCTTGGCGTCCGCCAGCAGCGGGCGCAGGTCATGGGGCGGCAGAAAGCTCCCAAAAAAGTCTAAAAATCCAATCTTCTCCATATTTACAGCTTCTCGATCTCGTTCATCAGTGCATCCACCAGCTTGTCCTCCGGGACCTTATACAGAATCTCGCCCCGGCGGAACACCAGGCCCTCGCCGTTTCCGCCGGCGATGCCTACATCGGCGGCAGAGGCCTCCCCGGGCCCGTTGACCACGCAGCCCATCACCGCCACGGTGATGTTCTTCTCGCAGCCCTCCAACCGCCGCTCCACCTCCCGGGCAATGGGGATCATATCGTATTTCGTCCGCCCGCAGGTGGGGCAGGCAATGAGGTTGGGCCCAAACCGCCGCACCCCGGCGGCGGACAGGATCTGCTTGGCCGCCCGCACCTCCTCCGCCGGGTCCGCCGTGAGGCTCACCCGCACGGTGTCGCCGATGCCCAGGCACAGCAGGCCCCCGATGCCCATGGCGGACTTCAGAATGCCCATGGTGGGGGTGCCCGCCTCGGTGACGCCCAGGTGCAGGGGATAGTCCGTCTGCGCCCGGAGCAGGCGGTAGGCGGCCATATTCACCGGCACGCTGGAGCATTTGACGGAGATGCAGATGTCATCAAAATTGCAGTCGTTCAAAAGGCGCACATGGCCCAGGGCGCTCTCCACCAAAGCCTCTGCCGTAACGCCGCCGTATTTGGCCAGCAGATCCTTTTCCAACGACCCGCCGTTGACGCCGATGCGGATGGGGATGCCCCGCTCCCGGCATGCGTCCGCCACAGCCCGCACCCGGCTATGCGCCCCGATGTTGCCGGGGTTGATGCGGATCTTATCCGCCCCCTGCTCTGCGCAGATAAGGGCCAGCTTATAGTCAAAATGGATGTCGCACACCAGGGGAATATGGATGCGGCGTTTGATTTCCCCCACGGCCCGGGCGGCGTCCTGATCCGGCACGGCCACACGGATGATCTCGCACCCGGCCTCCTCCAGGCGGAGGATCTGGCGCACCGTAGCCGCCACATCCTGGGTGGGGGTGTTGCACATGGACTGTATGGATACGGGGGCGCCGCCGCCTATGGCTACGCCGCCCACCTGAATTTGCTTGCTCATATTCTCGTCCGCTCCTTTCTCCCTCATGAAAAGCGCAAAAGGCCTTGCAGAGTTTGCATCCCGCTATTGGAATATCTTCCACACATCCTGGAACGTCACCGCCAGCATCAGCAGCATCAGCAGCGCAAAGCCCGCAATGTGGACATAGCTCTCAAACTTCTGCGGGATGCGCTTGCGGATCACCAGCATGCACAGGGCGTTGATGACCAGGAAGAAGATCTTTCCCCCGTCCAGGGCCGGCAGCGGCAGCAGATTCATCACCGCCAGGTTCACGGCGATCATAGCCGCCAGGTACGCAATGTTCCGCACGGCGGCGGAGGCCGAGCCGCTGCTCTGCCCCACGTCGGTGATCACGGACACGATGCCCACCGGGCCGCTGATGTCCTTGACCCCGGCCTGGCCCGTCACCAGCATCTGCAGCGACAGGCGCACCATGCGCACAAAGTCTATGGCGTTGGCAAAGCTGTAGCCGATCCGGTCGCCGACGCCGGCCTCCTTCACGGAAAACGTCAGCCCGTAGCCGGTATAGGCATTGCCGTTTTTGTCGGTATATTCCCGCAGCTCCATGGGGACGCTGGAAAGCTCCACCTTCTCGCCGTTTCGGAGCACCGTCAGGTCATGGGTACCGCTCTGCTTCAGATTCAGCAGCAGGCTCACGTCGCTGTAAACATAGATCCGCTCGCCGTCGATGGCGGTGACCTTGTCGCCGGCCAGGAGTGTCCCCTCCAGGGGGCAGCCCTGGGCAAAGTCGGCGATCACCGGGGTGACGAACGCCTTCGCCCCGCCATACAGGCACAGGATGATCAGCAGGCCCGCCAGGAAATTCATCGCCGCGCCGGCGGCAAAAATCAGCAGCTTCGCCCAAAAGCCCTGGTTTTCCAGGGCACGGGGATCCTCAGAGGTCTCGTCCTCCCCCTCCATGGCGCAGAATCCGCCGAAGGGCAGGCACCGCAGGGCATACAGGGTCTCTCCCTTCTGCTTTTTGAAAATGGCGGGCCCCATGCCGATGGAGAACTCGTTCACCTTCACCCCGCAGGCTTTCGCCGCCAAAAAGTGCCCCAGCTCATGGACGGCGATGAGCACGCCGAACACCAGCACCGCAACCAAAATATACAAAACAGTGGACATAGTCGCTCCCATCTGACGCCGCGGCGCCATTTTTTTACCGGGCAGCCTCCCGGCCCAACCGGTCTGCTTCCAGTATATCCCCAAGGCTCGGCTGATATTTCACCGCCACCCGGGAAAGGGCCCGCTCCACCCGGCGGGCGATGTCGTTGAACCCGATCTCCCCCCGCAAAAACTGCGCCACGGCCACCTCGTTGGCCCCGTTCATAATGGCGCAGGCGGTGCCCCCGGCGGCGGCGCAGTCCTTGGCGATGCGCAGGCAGGGGAACGCCTCCTCATCCGGGGCGCTGAAGGTCAGGGGCCCGCAGGAGAGCAGGTCCAAGGTTCTGTCCGGGGTCGCGGCCCGGTAGGGATAGGTCAGGGCATAGCGGATGGGCAGCTTCATATCCGGCGTACCCAGCTGGGCGATCATGGCCCCGTCCCGGTACTCCACCAGGGAGTGGACGATGCTCTGCCGGTGGATCACCGCATCCACCTGGGACAGGGGCAGGCCGTACAGCCGCATGGCCTCGATGATCTCCAGGCCCTTATTCATAAGGGTAGCGGAGTCGATGGTGATTTTTGAACCCATGTTCCAGTTAGGGTGCTTCAGGGCGTTCGCCGCCGTCATATGCTCCAGCTCCACAAATGTCTTGCCGAAAAAAGGCCCACCGGAGCAGGTGAGCAGAAGCCGCTTCACCTCGCCCCGATCCCGACAGCCCTGGAGGCTCTGAAAAATGGCCGAATGCTCCGAATCCACCGGCACGATCTCCGCGCCGTATTTCTCCGCCTCCGCCATCACCAGCTCCCCGGCGCACACCAGTGTCTCCTTGTTGGCCAGGGCGATGCGCTTTTTCCTGCGGATGGCCGCAAGCGTCGGCTCCAGGCCCACACTGCCCATGACCGCCGTGACCACGGTGTCACTCTCCGCCAGCTCCGCAGCCGCTAAAAGGCCCTCCATGCCGCTCATGACCTGGATGGGCAGATCCTTCAGCCGCTCCCGCAGCTCCCTGGCGGCGTTTTCCTCAAACACGGCAGCAAGGCACGGACGAAACTGCCGTGCCTGCTGCTCCAACAGATCAATTTGTTTACCGGCGGTGAGAGCCGCCACCTTTAGTCCCAGCTCCCGGGCCACCTGCAGCGTTTGCCGGCCCACGGAGCCGGTGCTGCCCAAAACGGATATACACTTACTCATTTTCTCACATCCCCACCGCGCAGGCGATCATCCACACCACCGGAGCGGCGAAGATGACGCTGTCAAACCGGTCCAGCACGCCGCCGTGGCCCGGCAGCAGGCGGCCGTAATCCTTGATGCCGCACTGGCGCTTAATTACGGAAAAGCTCAGATCGCCCAGCTGGCCCATAAACGCGCCCACCAGGCCGATGACCATGCACCAGCCGATGGAAAGCGGCTGCAGCGTGACGAAGAAGAACACGATGCGAAAGACGATCATGCCCAGCACACCGCCGATGAGGCCGCCCACGGCGCCCTCCACGGTCTTTTTGGGGCTGGCCTTGGGCGCCAGCTTATGCTTGCCGCAGGCCATGCCCGTAAACAGGGCCGCCGCGTCGCTCATAAATGCCGCCACCAGGGGCATCAGCACCAGTCCGCCGCCGTAGTTCAGCAGCCGCAGCCGCAGCAGGCAGCTCATAGCCAGCGGGATGGCCACGCCGCCCAGCAGCACCGCGCAGATGTCCTGGAACGCCACGGCATTTACCCGGCCGTACCACCGCACCGCCAGCAAAAACAGCAGCGCCGCCGCCGCACACAGCAGCCAGGGAACGACCGCCAGGACCGTACCCTTGTATTCTTCCCTGCCCGCGTAGGTGGCAAACACCGTCAGCACGGCCAAAATGCCCGCCAGGACCCACAGCTGCTTCGTCTTTTCCGGGCCGCTCACCGCCGCCAGCAATTCGTGGGCGCCGATGACGCCCAATGCCGCCAGCAGTACCGCCGTGGCCCAATGAGGCGCCCAGCACAGCACCAAAAGCAGCAGCGGGATGCCGATGATCGCCACCAATATTCTCTGTTTCATAGCTTCAGTTCCTTTTTTATATTTCTCTTACTTGACTCCGCCGAAGCGGCGGTCCCGCTGCTGGAAGGCCACGATGGCCTCGTCCAGATCCTTTTCGCCGAAGTCCGGCCACAGGGTATTGCAGAAGTAAAACTCCGAATACGCACACTGCCACAGCAGGAAATTACTCAGCCGCAGCTCGCCGCCGGGGCGGATAATCAGCTCCGGATCGGGGATCCCGGCGGAGTAGAGATACTTCTCCAGGTTCTCCTCCGTCATCTCCTCCCCCGCGGCGGCACAGGCCCGGGCCGCATGGAGGATCTCGTCCCGCCCGCCGTAGTTGATGCACAGGTTTGCCTGGAAGCCCTCCACCCGGTCCGCCACTTCATTGGCCTTATGGGCCAGGTCCTGCAGCTCCGGGCTCAGGGCCGTGAGGTCCCCGAAAAAGCGCAGCTTCATCTGATCCCTCTCCATGGTGTCGATGGCCTCCTGCATGTACTTTTTCAGCAGGCTCATGAGGGTGCTCACCTCGTCGGCGGGCCGCTTCCAGTTCTCCGTGGAGAAGGCGTAAATGGTCAGATACTCCACGCCCAGGGCCTTGCAGTACAGGGCGATCTTGCGAAACGTCTCCGCGCCTACCTTATGGCCGGCAGTACGAGGAAGCCCGCGCTTCTTCGCCCAACGACCGTTGCCGTCCATAATGATAGCGATGTGGCGGGGAAGGCGGCTTTTATCCACCTGCCCCGCCTTGTGAGAGACTTTTTTAGAAAACAGTCCCATCAGACAGACATCAGTTCCTTTTCCTTGATCTCCAGGAGCTTATCCAGCTCCTTGCAGTTGTCGTCGGTGATCTTCTGCATATCCTTTTCCGCGGTCTTCAGCTCATCCTCGGTGATCTCGGAGGCCTTCTGCATCTTCTTGAACTTGTCCATGGCGTCCCGGCGGATGTTGCGCACGGCCACCTTGCCGTTTTCGGAATATTTATGGATCTGCTTCACCAGCTCTTTGCGGCGCTCCTCGGTGAGCTGGGGGAAGGACAGACGGATGCACTTGCCGTCGTTCTGGGGGTTGATGCCCAGGTCGGACTCCAAAATGGCCTTTTCGATGGCCCGCAGCAGGGACCCGTCCCAGGGGGTGATGACCAGGGTCCGGGGATCCGGGGACGCCACGCTGCCTACCTGCTGGATAGGCGTGGGGGTGCCGTAATAGTCCACGGAAATGCGGTTGAGCACAGCGGCGTTGGCACGGCCCGCGCGCACAGCGGCGAAATCATTCTTCACGGACTCGATGCTCTTTTTCATCTTTTCTTCGTAGATCTTGTATTCGTCTTTCAGCATGGGTTTTATGCCTCCTTCACTATTGTACCGATTTTTTCACCGCGCAGGACGCGGATAATGTTGTAGGGATCCTTCAGGGCAAATACCAAAACGGGGATGTGGTTATCCATGGACAGGCTGGTGGCCGTGCTGTCCATCACGGCCAGGTGCCGCTTGAGCACCTCGTCATAGGTGATGGCGTCGAACTTCTTCGCCTCGGCAAACTTGGCCGGGTCGCAGTCGTACACGCCGTCGATATTCTTGGCCAGGAGGATGACGTCCGCGCCGATCTCCGCCGCCCGCAGCACCGCCGCGGTATCCGTGGAGAAGAAGGGGCTGCCGATGCCGCAGCCGAAGATGACCACGCGGCCCTTTTCCAGGTGCCGGATGGCCCGGGCCCGGATATAGGGCTCGGCCACTTCCTTAATTTCCAGGGCGGTCTGCACCCGCACGTCCACGCCCTTCTGCTCCAGCACGTCGGCCATGGCCATGCAGTTCATCGCCGTGGCCAGCATGCCCATGTGGTCGGCCCGGGTGCGCTCGATATAGCCCTCGCCGTTCTTCACGCCGCGCCAAAAATTGCCGCCGCCGATGACGATGCCCACCTGCACGCCCATTTCCACGCATTCCTTGATGACATCCGCCACCCGGCCCATGACCTGAAAGTCCAGGCCGAAGTGCTTCTCCCCCGCCAGGGCTTCGCCGCTGATCTTCAGCAGCACCCGTTTATATTTCGGCTCGTCCATACGAATCCTCCTGTTTTTATTCTCCACAGTATTTTACAATACTTCCCGCCTTTTGTAAATGAAATTTTCGCAAAAGGCGGCTCTTGTTTTTCTCCGCCCAGGGGATATAATGGGATCATACAAAGGAGGTATGTCGCCATGGAGCTTCGCCATGTCTTAGGCAGCACCTATGTGGCCGTGGCCACCACAGCCCTGCTGCCTATTTATAAATTAAACGACACCGACATCGTGCTGCTGGACACCGGCTACGCCAAGCTGGACCGCAGCGGCCTGACCCATCTGCTGGAGGACAACGGTTTCCGTCTCAAGGGCATTCTCTGTTCCCACGCCCATTTTGACCACACGGGCAACGTCCGCTATCTCCAGCAGCGGTATGGCGCCCTGGCCGCCGCGCAGATCATCGAGGCGGGCATCTCCGTGAATCCCGACGCCTACCGCGCCAACTATGTGGCCCTGACCTATGGCCGCAGCCGGGCCTATTTCCTGGAGGAATGCTTCACCGCCGATGTCATCATCCCCGCCGATGCCACAGAGCTGGAATTTTGCGGCGTGAAATTCGGCATCCTGCAGCTCCCCGGCCACAGCGCCGGCCACATCGGCATCATCACCCCGGACGGGGTGGCCTATTTGGGGGACTGCCTCATCAGCCGCTCGGAGATCGAAGGAGCCAAGCTCCCTACCTCCATGTTCATCGCCCGGGACTTAGAGAGCAAGCGCAGCCTCTATGGTCTCCATTGCCCGGCCTACATCCTGGCCCACAAGGAGGTGCTGACGGACATCACCGACCTCATCGGCGAAAATATCCGTTTCCTTGAGAGCAAGGCCCAGGAGATGCTGGACTGTCTCCAGGACGGCATGACCTTTGATGCGTGGATCTATGAATTCTGCAAGAGGGAAAACGTCCGCACCCACAACCAGCTGAAATTCAGCGTTGTAGAGCGGAATTTCTCCAACTTCGCCGACTGGATGGAGGACGAGGGCACCGTGGAGGTCCGGCGGGAATTCTGCGCCAAGAAATACTACCACGGTCAAACAAAATAAAGTGAGACGCTATATAGGCGCGTTTCTTCACGACAGCGCAATAAAAGACCGGCAGATTTCTGCCGGCCTGAGACTGTCGAAAAACCCTCCGGGTTTTTCCGACAAAAGGCTCGCAGTCTGCTGCGCGCATAATTTGTCCGTCACGGACGGACAAATTCCACACTGGCAGCCTGAGAGGTATTTTCTCTCACGCACATGTCGCGAGAGAAAATGATCGCAATTTTTCGCGTCTGCGGACGCGAACTCTGCGAGGCTTTTTTGAAACGCTGAGACCGGCAGAAATCTGCCGGTCTTTTACTTTTTGCGGTCAAGGCAGCCGTCTGGCCATTCATGCTCCGTTATGGGTGGGATAAAGCTCTCAATGGCGGAGCGCAGCTTGGGGTGGCGGATGACAAAATGAATGGCCGGGGCCTTGCCCTTGGACACCATGACCCACCGCCCCTGGTGGATGAGGATCTGCAGGTTGCGGAAGGCCTGGCTCCCGCTCATCTCCCAGCGATAGTTCGGGTGCTGCGCGGCAAAAGCCTTCGTCTCGCTTAAATGCGCCGCATATTCCTCCCGGCTGTACGGGACATCGGTTTCGCAGAACACCCCCGAAAGCTCCAGCACCGGGGGCTTCTCCCGGAAATCCTCCGGCGCGAAGACCGGGATCTCATCCTCCACCGTTTCCTCTGCCAGGATGGTCAGGACCCTTTGTCTCTGCGCAGTGGCATACCTTTTTATTCTTTGTATTTGCGCCGCGTCAACGCCGTTTCGGGCCAGGATGCGCTCCAGGAGGCCCTCACTGATGGTGTACAGGGGCAGCGTGGATAGAATGCTGCGGCGAGGGCCGGGCTTCTGAGTGTCGGAAAGCAGGAAGGTGCTTCGCTCGCTTTCCCGGTCGCTGCGGTAGATGTCCATAAGGGGGTAGGCGTTTTCCAGCAGGGCCCGGGCCCGCCTGGCATAATGGTCCAGCTCCCGCTTGTTTTTGGTCAGGTAATACCGTCCCTCCCCGTGATGCCCGGCGATGGCCTCGCCGCTGAGGGCCGCCGCCCCGGACACCTTCAGCAGGTGCAAAAAGGGGCCGCTGGGCGCGTTTTTCAGATAGTAGGGCGAAATCTGCCCGGTCATGTACATGGGGATCCAGCTCTCCAGGCCCAGCATCATCTCCTCGAAAGAGCGGTCCAGATTGTGGATCTGATTCAGGTGCAGGCCCTTTTTCAGCATCATGGCCATGCCGAACATCCACTTTTTGGGGAACTCCGGGTCCCGGGCCATTTCCCCCATGGGCATGTCGCTGTACATGGTCACCGGGTCCATAGACCGGCTGAGCACCGTGGCCTTGAGAAAGTCCAGCTCGCTGTCCATCATCTCCCCCAGGCCGTAATAATAGCGGGCTGTGGGCAGCTGGAAGGGCATGGAGGGCACCTTCAGGTCATCAAAGTGGATGGCCTTGATGTACTCGTTCAGGTCGAACCCGTCCAGCTTGCTCAGAAAGCCGGTGATGTCGCCCTCGCTGCGGGCTGGCTGCTCCTGCATCAGCCAGCTGCACAGGCGCGTATAGCGGGCGGAAAGGTCTGCGATCTCCTTCGCCGGGCAGCCCAGCAGCTCCGCCAGCGCCTCCAGTTCCCGGGGGGAGGCAGCCTCCCGGGCCACGAAGGAGGCTACGGCACCGGCAAACTGCCGGGAGTCTGCGGGCCGGCGGCTGCCGCTGCGGATGCGGAAGATGGTGGAGGGATCATAATTGGTGTACTGGCACAGACGGGTAATGTTGAGGCCCAGGGCCGAAACCAGGGTGTTAAAATTGCGGCGCAGCTGCTCCTTGTCCGTGGTCACAAAGTCCTCGCAGGCGAGAAAGGCCGAGCGCACGGTGCCGGCTGTAAGGTCCGGCCGACCCCTTTGCGCGGCGATCTCCCCCAAAGCGCGGCACAGGCCCTCAAAGGCCGGAGTGCCCAGCTCCGGGACCCGCTCGCCGTTTTTATAGCGGCTGAAGGAGGCGGCGGATATGCCGGACAGGGCGCACAGCTCCTTGCCCGTGCAGGAGAGCTGGCGGAGGTATTCGCTTAATTGCTGGCAGAATTTCATGGCTTCGCTCCGAAAAGTCTTATTTTTGCTATTATACAAGAGCCGCGGCCAAAAGGAAAGTATTTCGCGGGATATAATTCCAAAACTGTCAATTGACTCTTTGGAAAACGCGCTGTAGCCGCCCCCGCTCTATGCTATAATTATCAACAAATATCTATGGAGGAGAAGATAAAGAAAATGGAAAAATACGGAAAAATACGCCTCCTCTCCGGGGCCCGGCTGCTCCTGTGCGCGGCGCTGGCGGCTGCCGCGCTGTGCGGATGCTCCGCCTCGCCCGGCGGGGCCAAGGGGCCGGAGCCGTCCGGCGGGCAGACCGCATCCACCGGGGCCGAGCCGGTGAAGCTGGAACAATATCTGCTGAAAAACCGGGGCATCGCCTACGACCAGTCGGACTATCCCAAGCTGGTGGGCGGGGAGGGCATCATCGACCTCACCTCGGAATTTGACTGCAACGTGGACCACAGCTATGCAGCCGACATTAACGACGTTGTTGTCTCCGGCGGCAGACTGTACCTGGCCAATCTCAACACCCCCTCCTTCAACGGCCAAAGCCTTTGGCAGGCAGGCGTCCTGCCCGGCAGCGACGTGGTCTCCTGGCACATAACCTACGACGGTGAGATGGGCAGCCTCTACTTGAAGGGCGGCGCGGCGTACAAGATCAGCGCCCATCCCTTCTCCGCCACGCCCCTGGACAGCGCTCAGAGCCCCCTCTTTGCCAGGGTGTACCGCTACGCCGCAGACGGCAAGACCCTGGAGGACCATACCGCCGAGTTTCTGAATGCCGACAAGGTGTATACAAACGGCGGCCCCACCATGGTCTTTATGGGCGGCAAAGTCAGCCTGCTTTTCCCCGCCCAATATCTGGACCCGGACACCACCGGGTGGAACTGGTACCGGGATATGGGCTGGCGGGAGTACATCGCCTTTGACCTGGACCTGTCCGCCATCGGCGGCGAAACGCCCATCCGCCTGTTTAACTGCAACATTCTCACGACCGACCGGGCGTTTTACGAGCTCTACTACGCCTCCGAGCCACTGGACGACTCCGATGCCGAGGCCCAGCTGGCCCCGGACGGCTCCGTGTCCCCCTACTTCCCGTCGGCCACGCACCCCAACTGCCCCATGGCCCTGCGCAGGATCACCCTGCTCACGGACTTTTACACCGACATCCGCTGCATCTCCGCCGGATCTGTCATCACCGACGATTACACCATTCTGCCTATCAAGGACATCATCACCGAGGGCTACGGCGACTACGACAGCTATAGTCCCGTCAGCTTCGGCACCATTCGATAACGCGCAAGAAGGAGGAAAATGAACATGAAAAAGCCCCTATCCCTGCTCCTGTTCCTGCTCCTCGTCCTGTCTCTGACGGCCTGTGGGGGTGGTGATAAAGTCACCATCACCCCCACCGCCGCCAAATCTGTGGAGACAGAGAAATATGAATCCGCCGACTTCAGCATCACCATCCCCAAGGGCTGGACCGTTACGTCCGGCGGCACCAATATCTACCACAGCATCCGGGTGTATGACCCCGCCGAGCCCCTGAACCAGATGTTTGTGCTGCTGAAGGCGGATGTCCTGCTCCACAGCCAGGCCGGCAAGGAAGCCTGGCAGCAGAACTACGCCCTGGGCAACACCCAGGCGGCCCTTTTCGCCAAGGCGGCGGTGCTGGAAAATCCATCCACCGAGGGATTTTTCAAGATCTTCCCCCAGTATGCGGCCTTTGTGTCGGAGGTAGAGCCGAGTTATGCCGGATATGTGTTCCCCCGGTTCAATGACTTCACCGTCACCGACCGCTATCCCTCCACCAGCCCCATGAAGGGCTCCGCCCTGGGCGATGAGCAGCTCCGGGCCACCTTCACGGAGAACGGCAAGGAGGGCGAGGGTCTCTTTGCCGCCAGCGTGGTGGATTTCGGCAGCTTTGCCATCTCCGGCGGCAATGTTGTGGGCTATCAGCTCCAGGCGGTGGACGGCGGCTACTACATGGCCTATAACATTTTGGCCATCACCGCCGCCAAGGACAGCTTCATCGAGTGGGAGAGCGTCCTGGCCGACTGCATGAAGACCCTGCAGTATTCCGACAGCTTTGTCTCCGCCGCCAACCAGGCCAGCAATGAAAAGGTGGCCCTGGCCAATCAGATCAGCCAAAATTTCAACGCCGCTATGGACGGCTTTATGGCCTCCTGGGAGAGCCGCAGCAAAAGCCAAGACATCATGAGTCAAAAGCAGAGCGACGCCACCCTGGGCTACGAGCGGGTATACGACACCGAAACCGGCGAAATTTACAAGGCCACTAACGGCTTTACCGACGTATATGACGGCAAGCGCTACCAGCCCGTCACCGACGACAATATGTACGCCCAGCCCATCAGCGGGTATATTGAGAAGCAATCCTGAGAAACAAACCTAAAGGAGGCCAAAGAAATGTCAGAATCCAGAACTTTTATGCTCAGCGGCGTGGGCGCGCAGACCGTAGTAGAGCACCTGGCGGATTTCCTGCGCAGTGAAAAGGGCATGGAGGTGCAGAGCACCCAGACCCCGGATGGTTATATCCTGCAGGCCGGCCAGCCCAAGGACACCTGGAAGGCCCTCACAGGCATGCGCCTGGCGACCACGGTGCAGATCGTCGTCACCGGAGAGCAGATGAACGTGCTCATCGGCGAAGGCCAGTGGACGGATAAGATCGGCGCATGTGCCATCGGCCTGTTTGTGGCCTGGCCCCTGGCCATCACCGCCGGCATGGGGGCCTTCAAACAGAAAAAGCTGCCGGGGGAGATCTTCCAGGAAATTGAGCGGTGCCTCCTATCCCAGGGAAAATCCGGTTTCGTGGCCGGCACCGCCCCAGCAGCTCCGGACAAGGTCATGTGCCCGGCCTGCCAGGCCATGGTGCCCGCCGGATCCAAATTCTGCAGCCAGTGCGGCGCCAAGCTGAGCCGACCCGAATGTCCCGCCTGCGGCGCTGAAGTGCCGGCGGGAAGCGCCTTCTGCCCGGAATGCGGACAGAAGCTGTGACTACATATCCCAGGCAGAAAATGATTTTTGAAAAGGAGAAGGCTTATGAAAACAAGACCCATCCAAAGGAAATTGCTGACCATCCTGCTGGCGCTGTGCATGGTGCTGTCGCTGGTGCCTATGGTGGCCCTTGCCGCGCCGTCTGCGGCGTCGGATACGGCAGACTTCACCGTTCAGGGTGGTACCCCAGCCATAGACCTGCTGAATCAGTACCGGACCGGCACGGGCATCTCCTCGTGGGATAACAGCTCCAAGACCCTGACCCTCCGGGGCATCGACTTCACCACCACCGCCCAAACAGCTGTAAAGCTGCCCGCCGGGGCCACCGTCGTCCTGGCCGACGGCAGCGTCAATGCCATCCGCAGCGGCGACGTCTCGATCGATGCGTCCGGCACCTACAAAAATCAGACCTTCATCAGCGCTCTGGACGCTGCGGGCAGCCTCACCATCCAGGGCGGTCCCGCGGGTACAGGCAGCCTGGAGATCCTTGCCGGCAATGTCAATAACAGCGGCAACAGCTGGACCTATTCCTCGGGCATCACCGTGGACGGCGACTTCACCGTCAAGGGCGGCCATGTGACGGCCCGGGGCGGTTCGGTGGAGAGCCAGGACACCTGCTTTTCCATCGGCGTCAATATGGACAGCGATACGCGGAATAAAGCCCTGCTGGTCACCGGCGGTACCCTGACGGCCATTGCCGGCGAGGCGTATGAGCTGCAGGAGGACGGCACTAAAAGAGAGGTGTTCTCCCGGGGCGTGTATATGTACCGGGGCAGCGTCTCCGTGTCCGGGAGCGGCAAACTGACCGCCCAGAGCGTGCCGGCCATGGTCGAGGGAGGCGTCCTGTCCAACGGCCTGTATATTTCCGTGGGTGATCTGCTGGTCGCCGGCGCCGGTGAGGTCGAGGCCTCCGGTGCCTATGGCGTGTATATCTCCGGCGGCGGTATCCGGCTGGACGGCGGCAAGCTCACCGCTGCAAGCACTCAGGCCGCGGACGCTTACGGCAACCTCGGCAGTGCCGTTGATGTGGACGCAAGCAGCGGCGCAGTCACGTCCAATGCCGGCAATATCACTGTAAACGGCGGCACCCTGGAGACTGTGAACGGCAAGATTTATATGTCCAGCTACGGAACTGCCGAGACCCAGGGTCTGTTCACCGTCACCGGCGGCGCGGTCGTGAATGAAGGCGCATTGTACGGCGCTAAAAAGTTCCTGATCTCCGGCGGCACCGTGCAGACCCAGCGGGTCAGCGCCAAGGAGCTGGCCCTGTCCGGCGGCTCTCTCACCATTCGGGAGCCGGTGCGCAAAAACCCGTACAGCGGGAAGCTGTATGCTCTCCCCGCCGTGGACGCGAGAGCTCTTGCCGTCAGCGGCGGCACCCTGGATGTCGCCTGGGATTGGGGTGAATATACACCCATCGTTTTGCCCAAGGATGAAGAGTACAACGATGTAGGGATCCTAGTGCGGATGCCTTATGATACCGACACCGCTTTCTTCACCGGCGGCACCTCCACCTTGGACACGGGCTTCGCCGGGAACACGGCCTTGCTGCTCCAGGTGCAGTTGACTCTAGGCGACGGCATGGCGGAGACCGGCGCGGATGCCAGCCACCGTCAGGCAGGCTCCGATCCTGTAAAATTTGCAGCGGCAGTTGTGATGCCCCCGGAGATCGAAGTGGTGGAGATCAACCATGTTACCGTCAGCTTCAAGGACGGCGACAAGCCCGTATTCACCGGCAAGGTACCCGACGGCGCGAAATATGCCTTCCGGTGTGAGTGGTGGAGTTTGGACAGCGATACCGGTCTGATCTCTACGGAGCCGGAGTGGGGCAGTGGGATCTATAAAAACAAAATTTCTGTCTTTGAAGCCGGAAAGACCTATCATTACGGGGTATATGTCACTGCATATTATGACGATTTCTCCCCCGACGCCAAGCTGAAAATCAACGGTCAATATGTGAATTATACCCGTGTAGGCGATGAAAACGACAGGCAAAGCATGTGGCTCGAAACGGATCTGACCATGACGCCCCAGGCCGCCGGCACGACGCCCGACTATAAGATCACCGAGGGCGCAAACGCCGTTTGGACGCAGAATGCCGACAGCACGCTGACCTTCCGCACAAACGGCAGCCTGGCCCAGTTCACCGGCGTACAGGTGGACGGGAACCCGGTCCCCGGGGGCGGGTATACTCTGGCCGCCGACTCTGCCGCCGTAACGCTGCAGGCCGATTATCTCGCCGCTCTGGACCTGGGCAAGCACACTCTGACGGTGGTTTTCAGCGACGGCGCATGCAGCGCGGGGTTTGAGGTCAAGGCGGCGCCCAGCACCGATCCCGGCACGGTAACTCCTCCCGAAACCCCCGGGAACCCCGAGGATCCCGAGGTCCCCGAAACTCCCGATGCTCCCAGCACCCCGCGGACCGGTGACACAGGCCATACGGCCCTTTGGATCGCGCTGCTGCTCGCCAGCAGCGGCGGCGCCGCCTGGGTGACCCTCGCCAGGAAAAGGGCTAAGCGCCGCAGCTGAGCGGGCGCAGAGTTTTCCTATCCCATGCGGATGAATTTACACACTTCAGCAAACCCCGGTGCGGCCACAGGTGCTGCACCGGGGTGCAAAAGCTTATCAAGCCCAAAAATGCAAACCGCCCGGGGCTTCCCTCTATAGGAGAGATCCCGGGCGGTTTTTTCTTTATTCTGCCGGCTTTTTCCTGCCCAAATTGCGCAAAAATCCTGTGGCCTGCTTCAGGCCATCCTGGGCTGAGGTCGCCACCTCTTCCCCGATATCCACCGCCAGGCGCTTGAAGGTCTCCACCAGAATTCGCCGGGTCTTTTCATCCGCCCCGGCGTATTCCTTCACCAGCGCCACCGCGCCGCTCAGGCCCATCTCCTGCACATCATCCAGTGTGCGGGCCTTGCCGCCCATGCTGAGGATCTCAAAAAATGCGTCTGTGAAATCCTTCCTCTCCTGGGGCGTCATAGACCCGATCCAATCCCGCAGCACGTCGTCGGATCGGCGTCCCATGGCCGACCGCTCCTCCAGATGGATGAAGCGGTTGCGCTCCGTGCACCAGGACAGCGCCTCGTGCTGCATAATGGACCGGGCCGTGCTGGCAATGACCGTGTAGTCCTCGCAGTGCTCCAGCAGCACGCCCACGATGGACGATTCCGGAATGAACGTGTGCAGCTTGTCCTTCAAAAGCGCATACTCCGGCCGCTCGGTCATGCTGCGGCTGAAGCCGGGCCCGTCGTTGTTATACACCGCCAACAGCCGGCCGTAATCCCTGTGGGGCAGGTGCAGGCCCGCCCAGGCCGCCAGGTTGCCGCCCTTGGAGTGACCGCCGATGCGCACCTTGTGGAACCGGCACAGCCGCATGATCTCGGCGGTATATTCCGCCGCCCGCACCTGGGCCGGAACGGACTCCAGGTAGCTCATGTTGAAGTCCTCCTTCCAGCCCACCAGGGAGGTATCCGTCCCCCGGAAGGCCACAAACACGGACTTATCCGGCAGCAGGAAGGTCACCGCGGCAAACTGCATCTGCGCTTCCTCATCGCTGCGATCCTCAAAGGCAAACATCCGCGTCCCGGCAAAGCGCTCCGTCTGCGCCGCCTGCTGCACCACGGGTATGTAGCTGAGCTGGGACAGGCCCAGCTGCTCATCCTCCACCGTGAGCTTTTGGCAGATGTCGCTCAGCAAAACCGCCTCCCGGGGATTCCGGGTCAGCAGCTCCGGAAATCGGCGGAAATTGATGTAGGAAACGATGCAGAGCACCAGGTTGTCCACCTCGTTGAACGGGTCCACGGAAAAAGGGATATCCCCCCGCCAGGTGAGGTAATCGGCCACTGTGGTGGTATATTTCATGGTTTTCTCCTCTTGAAACACAAGTGTGTCTTAAAATCCTGCGGCAAAATTATGCGCGCCGCAGGCTGCAAGCCCTTTGGCAAAAAATCGCAGATTTTTGCCAGGTTAGAAAAAAGGGGAGGCGCACAGCGTCTCCCCTTTTCATACATTGGATCAGTCCTCGTCGTCCTCAGACTCGTCGGCCAGGTCGCTGAGATCGAACTCCAGCTTCTCGCCGCAGTTGGGGCAGCGGATCTCGCCGCTCTCCAGGGTGTCCTCGTCAAAGACGATCTCCTCCTCGCAGACGGGGCAGGTGGTCTCGAAGTACTCGGCGTCGTCGTCCAGTTCCTCATCGTCCATCTCGTAAAGAGCTTCCTCCACCTCGGACAGATCATCGCTGACGGCGTCCAGGCCATCCTCCAGATCCACCAGGTTATCGTCGATGTCCTCAAAACGGATGCTCATTTCGTCCAGCACATCAATGATGGCGGCGATGAGCTTGCCTTCCTTGGTTTCTGTGTCCAGAGCCAGGCCCTCGGCCAAACCCTTGAGATACGCGACCTTCTCAGAAATTTCCATATTGCGCTCCTTTCCGAACCGCTGTGACTTCTTGTTTACTTTGCCCGGGACAGGTACTCACCGGTACGGGTGTCGATGGTGATCTTGTCGCCGATGTTGATGAACAGGGGCACCTTCACCTCAGCGCCGGTCTCCACGGTGGCGGGCTTGAGGGTGTTGGTGGCGGTGTTGCCGGCCAGGCCCGGCTCGGTCTCGGTGACCTCCAGGTCCATGAAGTTGGGGCACTCCAGGCCGAAGACGTTGCCCTTGTAGCTGAGGACCTTGCACACGGTGTTCTCGGTGACGAAGCGGAACGCGTCGCCCAGCAGATCCTTGCCCAGGGGGATCATGTCGTAGGTCTCCTGGTCCATGAAGTAATACAGGTCGCCGTCGTTATAGCTGTAAGCCATGTCCTTGCGCTCCACGAAAGCTTCCTCGAACTTTGCGGTGGGGTTGAAAGAAGTCTCGGTGACGGCGCCGGTGACGATGTTCTTCATCTTGGTGCGGACGAAGGCAGCGCCCTTACCGGGCTTCACATGCTGGAATTCCACCACCTGCATGATCTTGCCGTCCATCTCGAAAGTCTTACCGTTTCTGAAATCGCCTGCGGTAATAGTTGCCATAGTATGTTTCCTCCTATGTATGAGGAAATTTCTCTCTCATTTCCTCGAAATTATAATATGCGCCAAATAGGCCGTATATATTCTATATGAAAACACGGCATTTGGCAAGTGTTTTGTTGCATTTTTTCCGGTCTTTTCCCGAAAATATATGCTCACAGGCACAGAAGCTCCTTGCCGGCCGCCGTCAGATCCCGGCAGCCGCCCTCCTCCAGCACCAGCACATCCTCGATGCGCACGCCGAAGCGGCCGGGCAGATAGATCCCCGGCTCGGCGGAGATGACGCTGCCCACAGGCAGGGGCTTTTCGTTTCCCGGGGTGGCGTTGGGGCTTTCGTGGATCTCCGCTCCCACGCCGTGGCCGAAGGCATGGCCGAAATACTCGCCGTATCCCGCCTGGCGGATGACCTCCCGGGCGGCGCCGTCGATCTCCGCGCCGGTGGCCCCGGCCCGGGCAGCGGCAATGCCTGCCAGCTGGGCCGCCAGCACAACGCCGTACACCCGCTCCATCTCCTCCGTAGGCCGGCCCACGCACACGGTGCGGGTCATATCCGAGCAGTAGCCCTTATACACGCAGCCAAAGTCCATGGTCACGAACTCCCCGGGCCGTATCTTCCGTTCCGTGGGCACCGCATGGGGCATGGACCCGTTGGGTCCGCTGGCCACGATGGGGTCAAAGGACATCTTCTCCGCCCCGAAGTGCAGCATCAGATACTGGAGCCTGGCGGCGATCTCCTTTTCCGTGACGCCGGGGCGGATCTCCGTGAGGATCTGCCCCAGGGCCTGCTCCGCGATGCGCTGGGCCCGCTCCAGCCGCTCCAGCTCCTCCGGATCCTTCTGCGCCCGCAGCTCCCGCAGGAAGGCCGAGGCCGGCACCAGCTCCGCCTGCAGCTTTTCGCTGTAGAGTCGGTGCTCCGCCACGGTCATGGTCTCATCCTCAAAGCCGATGCGCCGGGCCCCGGTGAGAGCCAATGTCTCCCCCAGCCAGGCAACGTAACCCTTTTCCCGATCCGCCAGCCCGATGGCGGCATTCTCCACGGTATTTTCCGCCGCCTCAATATAGCGGCTGTCGGTGAAATAGAAATTTCCCTTTGTGGTCACCAGGGCTACGCCGTCGGTGCCGATGGTGGCAAAGCCGCTGGCGTAAAAGCGGTTATACTCCCCGGTGAGCAGCACGCCATCCAGGCCCGCCGCCGGCAGGGCCGCTGCGATCTTGTCAAAATGATTCATGCTTTCGCTTCCTTTCTGTTCCGGCACAGAGCCTTAAAGGGCCGCTGCAGGCCGTGGAGCACATGGTTCCACGCCCCCCTGGGCCCGCCCATAGGCTCCACCATCACGGCCCATACGCCGCTGCGGTTGGCCCCCAGCACATCGGTGAGGAGCTTGTCGCCCAGCATGGCCGTCTGCCGGGCAGTGACCCCGGCTTTTTCCATGGCCTGCCGGTAACCCCGGGGCGAGGGCTTGCCCGCATGGCCCACATAGTCGATGCCCAGGTCCCGGCAAAACCGCTCCACCCGCGCGGGGCTGCGGTTGTTGGACAGGATCATCACCCGGACGCCCGTATGCTTCATGGACGCCAGCCAGGCCCGGAGCCGGTCATCCGGCCGGGACACATACCTGGGCGCCAGGGTATAGTCCAGGTCGCACAGCAGCAGACGGATCCCCCGCTCCGCCAGCATCTGCGGCGTCAAGTCCCCATAGCCCGGCAGCAGCAGATCCGGGATCAGAGAAAAGGACATAACCCATCGACTCCTCTCATAAAATAAATTGCTATTTATTTTATCATTTCCAATAGGGTAATGCAAGGGGGAGCGTGTTTATGGAACTGTATTTGGCTGCCGACAGCGGGCGGCTGCAGCAGGCCATGGCCTGCACCACACAGCTGGCCCATATGAGCTACCGCATCGGCCCGGGCGGAACACTCCTGGCCTCTCCCCTGCCGGACACGCTCCGGGGCGGCCTGCTGATGCTCTCCGACGAGGGCGGGACCTATCCGGACGCGCCGGAGGGCCTGTGCCGCCAGCTGGTGCAGGAATGTCTGCACCGGCGGTATGCCGGGGTGATTTTGGATGCCGCGCCGCCGGAGAGCTTCTGCCGGACTTTGGATGAGCTGCTGGCCCGGCAGGAGCGGCGGCTGTATCTGCCGGAGGCTGCGGCGGGCTTTGCCCCCCACGGCACGGCGGTCCTCTGCACCGCCCTCACCTCCGGCAGCCTGGAGGAGCGCCTGGCCGCAGCCGCCGAAAAGTGGGGCCCGGAGCGCCTGGCCCTGGACCTGCAGCGGATGATGATCGACTACCCCCTCTCCGCCGGGGGAGAGGCCGCCGCCCTGACACCTCCCCAGCTGCACGCCCTGGCCGAGGGCCGGGCCACCTACTTCAGCCGTCCTCTCTGCGCCCGGTACTTCACCTATCGCACAGACAGCGGCTCCCGGTTCGTCCTCTTTGACGACGTGCAGACTCTCCGCACGAAGATGGACGCGGCGGAAAAACTGGGCATCCGCCAGGGCTTTTTCATGCTGCCGGAAATTGAGGACCTGGCCCAAAGCCTGTTTGGCGCATGAGATTCCCAAAAGCGCAAAAAGCCGCACCGGCTTCTGCCGGTGCGGCCGGGGATTTATTCTGCCACAAGCTTTTTAAAAATGGCGTCCTTATCGAATGTGCCGTCCACAAAGCCGGGGATCTCCTTAATGGAGCGCAGAATTCCAACGCTGAAGCCCGTAAGGGTCCGGCGCAGCTCCTCCTCGTCAAGGGCCACCCCCGTCACGGCCAGGGCGGCCACGCTGTGGGCCACCAGCCACATATCCCGGTAATACCGCCGGGCCTCCGGCCCCGTGATGCGGTAAATTTTCATCAACCGGGGATACACAATGGACCCCACCCGGTCCACCAGTTCCATGATCCCGGCGTTTGGCCCCAGCAGCAGCATTCGGTACAGGATCGGCTCCTCCCGGGCAAAGGAGATATAGTACATCCCAAAGCCCAAAAACGGGATCTCCTCCCTCAGGCCCCTTTGGATATACTCTACAAACTGCTTTTCCGCCGCGGCAAATACCTCCGCCCGAAGGGCATCCATGGTGCCGAAGCAGGTGAACACCGGCTGGGTGGACGTGCCCAGCTCCTCCGCCAGAGCCTTGGCGGTGAGGGCATCCTCTCCCTTTCGGCGCACCACATGCAGGGCCGCCGCCACCATTTCCTCCCGGGTAAATTTATTCTTCGGTGCCATGGAAAACTGTCCCCTCCCTGGCAAACGCAATATAGATTTGCCAATATATATTTTGCATTATTATATAACTTTTCCCATGCTTGTCAAGAGCGGCCCGCATAAAAAACATGGTCCCGCAGAAGCGGGACCATGTTTCTTAAACGTTTTTGCCGGGAACAGGATCAATAATATCTCTTGTTTCTGTTCTTACGGGCAGCCTCGGACTTCTTGCGGCGCTTGACGCTGGGGCTCTCATAGCACTCACGCTTACGCACCTCTGCCAGGACGCCGGCCTTCGCGCAGCTTCTCTTGAAACGCTTCAGGGCACTGTCCAGGCTCTCGCCTTCCTTGACATGTACTTCGGACATCTATTTTCCCTCCCTCCGATGCACCCGGCTTCATCCAGGGCGCTCTTTAAGAGTCATTAACATGACTAACGGCTGTATTATACCCATAATAAACAGGCTTGTCAAGGTTTTTCTGCACAAAAGGCGAAATTATGCGAAAAGAGAACTAAAACGATCAAAAGGGACGGCCAAGGCCGTCCCTTTTGGGGCTTCAGGATCACTTCGCGGGCTTGACAATGAGGTTCACCAGCTTGTTTTTCACCAGGATGGTCTTCACAACGCTCATGCCCTCGGTGGCCTTTTTCACCTTGTCCAGGGCCATGGCGGCAGAAACCACCGTCTGCTCGTCGGAGTCCGTGGGAACCACCACGGTGCCCTTGAGCTTGCCATTGATCTGCACGGCCATCTCGGCGGTGGCGTCAATGGTCTTGCTCTCGTCGTACTCCGGCCAGGGCATCTGCATGCACATCTTGCCGTACTTGGCGGCGTAGCCCATGAGTTCCCACATCTCCTCCACCATGTGGGGGGCAAAGGGGCTCAGCAGCTTCAGCAGCACCTCCAGGTCACCCTTGGACAGGCCCTTGGCGTAGAAGTCATTGACCATGGCCATGAGGGCGGCGATGGCGGTGTTCATCTTCAAATTATCGATGTCATAGGAAACCTTTTTGATGGTCTTGTTGACAATGGCCATGTTCTGCTGGGAGATCCCAGCCTCGTCCGTGACCTTGTCCATCAGATTCCAGCAGCGGTCCAGGAAGCGCTTGCTGCCCTTGACAGCCTCGTCAGACCAGGAAGCGGTCTTTTCAAAGTCGCCGATGAACATGATATAAAGGCGCATGGTGTCGGCGCCGTAGGCCTTGATGACGTCGTCGGGATTGACCACGTTGCCCAGAGACTTGGACATCTTCACCGCGGGGCGCTCCGCCTGGGCGCCGTATTTCTCCCGCAGAGCCTGCTTTTCCTCCTCGGTCTTGGCATTGCCCACATAGTGGGGGTTCTTACCCAGGATCATGCCGTGGCTGGTGCGCTTGGCATAGGGCTCCTTGGTGTGTACCACGCCGATGTCATAGAGGAACTTATGCCAGAAGCGGGAGTAGAGCAGGTGCAGCGTGGTGTGCTCCATGCCGCCGTTGTACCAGTCCACGGGGCCCCAATACTCCTCGGCCTCCTTGCTGACCAGCTCGTTATCATTGTGGGGATCCATATAGCGCAGGAAGTACCAGCTGGAGCCGGCCCACTGGGGCATGGTGTCGGTCTCGCGCTTGGCGGGGCCGCCGCAGCAGGGGCAGGTGGTGTTGACCCAGTCGGTCATCTTGCTCAGGGGGCTTTCGCCGTCGTCGGTGGGCTCATAGCTCTCCACCTGGGGCAGCACCAGGGGCAGCTCACTCTCAGGGATGGGCACCCAGCCGCACTTTTCGCAATTGACCAGGGGAATGGGCTCGCCCCAGTAGCGCTGGCGGGAGAACACCCAGTCACGCAGCTTGAAGTTCACCTTTTCCTTGCCCCAGCCCTGCTCCACGGCGTACTTCTTCATGGCGGGGATGGCCTCCTTCACGGTCATGCCGTTGAGGAAGCCGGAGTTGACCATGATGGCCTTGTCGTCCTTGGCCACGAAGGCCTCCTTGGTCACGTCGCCGCCCTTGACCACCTCCACAATGGGCAGGCCGAACTTCTTGGCGAAGTCCCAGTCGCGCTGGTCGTGGCCGGGCACGCCCATGACGATGCCGGTGCCGTAGCCCATGAGGACGTAGTCAGACACGAACATGGGCAGCACGCCGCCGGTGACGGGGTTGATGACCTCCACGCCCGCCAGGCGGACGCCGGTCTTATCCTTGTTCAGCTCGCCCCGCTCAAAGTCGGACTTGCGGGCAGCGGCAGCCTGATACTCCTCCACATCGGCCCAGTTGGTGATGCGGTCCTTCCACTTCTTCAGCAGGGGATGCTCCGGGGAGATGACCATATAGGTGGTGCCGAACAGGGTGTCGGCACGGGTGGTGTAAACGGTGACGTCGTCGCCCATGTTGGTCTTGAAGGTGACCTCGGTACCGGTGGAGCGGCCGATCCAGTTTCTCTGCTGGGTCTTCACCCGCTCGATGAAGTCCACGCCGTCCAGATCGTCGATGAGGCGGTCGGCATACTTGGTGATGCGGAGCATCCACTGGCTCTTTTCCTTGCGGATAACGGGGCTGCCGCAGCGCTCGCAGACGCCCTCCACCACTTCCTCGTTGGCCAGGACGCACTTGCAGCTGGTGCACCAGTTCACGGGCATGGTGGTCTTGTAAGCCAGATCGTGCTTGAACAGCTGGAGGAAGATCCACTGGGTCCACTTATAGTACTTGGGATCGGTGGTGTCCACGCAGCGGTCCCAGTCAAAGCCGTAGCCCAGCATCTTCAGCTGCCGGGTGAAGTTCTTGATATTCTCCTGGGTGACCACAGCCGGGTGCACATGGTTCTTGATGGCAAAGTTCTCCGTAGGCAGGCCGAAGGCGTCAAAGCCGATGGGGAACAGGACGTTGTAGCCCTCCATGCGCTTTTTACGGGTGACTACGTCGATGGCGGTAAAGGGCCGGGGATGGCCTACATGCAGGCCCGCCGCAGAGGGATAGGGGAACTCGATAAGGCCGTAGAATTTCTTCCGGGTCTTGTCGCCGGTGACGGCGGCATAGGGCTTGGTCTTTTCCCAATTGTCCTGCCATTTTTTCTCAATGGCCGCAAAATCGTACTGCATACTGTTTCTCCTTTGTTATCTGAATGTTTTTTAATCATAATAAAACGCCCCGGACCGCCACGCGGTCAGGGGCGCACGAAACGCTATACCACCCTGATTCGGCTGCGGATCGCTCCGCCGCCCTCAGCAGCTCCTCCTGCAAGGAGCATCCTCTGTAACGGGAGGGCCCGTCCTGCCCTACCTCCCCCCGGGGGACTCAGGCAGGCAACTCCGGGGCCAGTACGGCAAGGCTCCCCCGTCGGCTCGCACCGGCCGCCGACTCTCTTCGGGCGGGACTCCATTGCCTTCTCCCCATCGCTGTCTTTTGCGGGATATTGCAAAACTTATGGACATTTTAGGATGGTTTGGGGAATTTGTCAAGAGTTTGTTTTTAGGGCGTAGGTAACGATGGAAAAGCAAGAGCGGGGGTACGGATTGCGAAGCCAGTGTGCGCACCGGCTGTGCAATAACAGGTTTTTTTCATAAGGGGCGGTGACTGTGAGGCAGCGGGGTGTGGTCACCCCGCCCTACGGTGTATTTCTGTAGGGGCGGACGACCCTGTCCGCCCGGTGGGGTGGGTTCCTGGTGGTGTGTAGGGGCGGCGGGGTGATTTTTCGGGATTCATCACGGCGGCTTATCCCTGGGATAAGGCCGGGCGGCGTCGGTTGTGTAAAGAGCCCATAAAACCGCAGGGAACGCAAGAAAATTCAGCACCTTTTTCTCTTGCTTTTTCCGGCATTTTTCGGCACAATAAGGGACAATATATCTTTATTTAATTTATATAGGAGGATGGATAGGATGAAGCTGCTGCAGGATCGGATCCGCCGGGAAGGCCGCGTGCTCCCCGGCAATATTGTGAAGGTGGACGGATTTTTGAATCACCGGGTGGACACGGAGCTTTTGAGCCAGATCGCCGATGAATTCGCCAAAATCTTTGATACCAAGGACATTACCGTGGTGCTGACGGCGGAGGCCAGCGGCATCGCCCTGGCTACCATCTGCGCCCAAAAGTACGGCGTGCCCATGATCTTTGCCAAGAAGGCCAAGAGCGACAACATTGAGGGCGGCCTGTATCAGAGCGAGATCTTCTCCTATACCTATAAGAAGAAAGTGACCCTGCTGGTGGCCCAGGACTGGCTCAAGCCCGAGGACAAGGTGCTCATCATCGACGACTTTATGGCCAAGGGCTACGCCGTACACGGTCTCATTGATATCGTGGAAAAGGCCGGCGCCCAGCTCATGGGCGTCGGCATCGCCGTGGAAAAGGGCTTCCAGCACGGCGGCGACGACCTGCGTGAAAAGGGCTACAACATCCATTCTCTGGCCATCATCGACAAGGCTGAGCCCGGCTGCATCGAGTTCAGGGAGGACGCAGAATGAAAAAGGTCCTGATCCTGGATTTCGGCGGGCAGTATAACCTGCTGGTGGCCCGCCGGGTGCGCGAGTGCGGCGTTTACTGCGAGCTGAAGTCCTTCCGCATCTCCATGGACGAGGTACGCTCGTTCCAGCCCGATGCCCTGATCTTCACCGGCGGCCCGGCCACGGTGTTTGAAGAAGGCGCACCTACGGTGGACCCGGCCCTGTTCTCCCTGGGCATCCCGGTGCTGGGCATCTGTTACGGCATGCAGCTGATGATGCACCTTTTGGGCGGCCGGTGCCGCAAGGCCATCACCCGGGAATACGGCAAGACCGAGCTGACCGCCGATACCTCCGCCCCCCTCTTTGCCGGGGTGCCGGAAAAGGCTATTTACTGGATGAGCCACGGGGTGGAGGTGGAATCCGCTGCCCCCGGCTTCACCGCCATTGCCCGGAGCGCCGGCTGCCGCCACGCGGCGGTGGAGTGCCCGGAAAAGAAGCTCTACGGCGTGCAGTTCCATCCGGAGGTGGTGCACACGGAGTACGGCACCAAGATTTTGGAGAATTTCCTCTATGGCATCTGCGGCTTCACCAAGGAGTGGACCATGGCCTCCTATGTGGACACCGCGCTCCAGGAGTGTCGGGAGAAGATCGGCGACAAGCGCGTGCTGCTGGCTCTATCCGGCGGCGTGGACAGCGCCGTGGCCGCCGCCCTGCTGCAAAGGGCCGTGGGCGACCGGCTCACCTGCATCTTCGTGGACCACGGCCTGCTGCGGCTGAACGAGGGCGACGAGGTAGAGCGGGTCATGAAGGGCGAGTTCCATGTGGACGTGCGCCGGGTGAACGCCCAGGACCTGTTCCTTTCCAAGCTGGCGGGGGTCACGGAGCCCGAGCGCAAACGCAAGATCATCGGCGAGGAGTTCATCCGGGTCTTCGAGGCGGAGGCCAAAAAGATCGGCAAGGTGGATTTCCTGGCCCAGGGCACCATCTACCCCGACGTGGTGGAGAGCGGCCTGGGCGGCGAGAGCATCGTGGTCAAGAGCCACCACAACGTGGGCGGCCTGCCGGACTGCGTGGACTTTGAGGAGATCATCGAGCCCCTGCGCCGGCTCTTTAAGGACGAGGTGCGCCAGCTGGGCATCGCTCTGGGTCTGCCGGAGAGTCTGGTGTGGCGCCAGCCCTTCCCCGGCCCGGGCCTGGCCATCCGCATCATCGGGGAGATCACCCAGGAGAAGCTGGACATTCTCCGCAAGGCCGACGCTATTTTCCGGGAGGAGATGGCCCTGGCGGGGCTGGACCGCACCGCCAACCAGTATTTCGCCGCCCTGACCAATATGCGCTCCGTGGGCATTATGGGCGACGAGCGGACGTATGACTACGCCATTGCCCTGCGCTCGGTGCAGACCCAGGACTTCATGACCGCCACCTGGTCCCGCCTGCCCTGGGAGCTGCTGGATAAGGTCAGCGGCCGCATTGTGGGCGAGGTGCCCCACATCAACCGCGTGCTGTACGACGTGACCTCCAAGCCCCCTGCCACGGTGGAATTTGAGTAGTCGCCGCTTACCCGAAAACCCTTTATTTTCAAGGGTTTTCGGGTTTCTTTTTTGCCCCGGGTACACGAAAGGTACACGGCGGGTACACGAAAAACTTATGCGAAAGCCTCCAAACGGTCGGCAACTTCCCCGTGTTTTGTCGGGTACAGGTGGGAATAGATCTCCAAAGTTGTCGTCACGCTCTCATGCCCGAGGCGTTCGCTGATCAGCAGTGGTGCAAACCCAAGCTCGATCAGCAAGCTGGCGTGGCTGTGACGAAGATCGTGCACCCGTATCTCCCGGAGTCCGGTCTTCTTGCAGCCTCTTTCCATTTCGTGTTTCAGATAATGCTTCGTTACTTCGAACAGTCTGTCTGACGGATCGTAGCCGTACAATCTGTCAGCATAATCCTTTACCATATCGCAAACGAATTGCGGCAAGGTAATCTTGCGATTGCTTTTTGGCGTCTTTGGGTCAAGGAATAGGTCCTCGCCGTCTATACGCGCATAGTTTTTTGTAATTGAAACCGTCCGTTCCTCAAAGTCGAAATCGTTCAGGGTCAAAGCCAGCATTTCTCCGGATCGCATTCCTGTCCAGTAAAGCAGATTAAAGATGACCTTGGACTGCAGCTTATCACTGACGGCATCAATAAAAAACTTGAATTCGTCCGCTGTCCAGATCTGTTCCAATCCGGAATTCTTTTTACCGATAGTTCCGCTTTTTTGTACCGGATTGCTGCTGAGGCCGTAATACTTGACTGCAAAATTGAAAATTGCAGACAACTGGCTGTTCAGTGTTCTCAGATAGGTTGGCTTATAATTCTTCTGATTGTTCATCAGCTCGGTTTGCCAGCGACGCACATTCATCGGCTGGATCTCATTGACTTTCAAATTCTTGAAATACGGCATAATATGTACCGCAATGATGTCCTCTTTCCCTTTGTAGGTAGTCGGTCTGATTCTGGCTTTGCAGTCATCCATATAGATCTCTATTATCGACTTCCAGCTCGACGGCAGACCGTACTCCGTATTCATCAGCAGGGCGATATGCTTCCCGCAGGCTTACGCTGCCATTATGCCGATCTATCAGCGGATCCATTCGTATTCAAAGGTTGCTGTGCTGGACATTGGCGGCTTTACCGCCGACTATCTGCTGGTAAAAAACGGCGAGGCGGATCTGTCTGCCTGTGACTCACTGGATAACGGCGTCATTACTCTTTACAACGGGATCAGATCCAAGGTCAATGCGAATTTTGACATCCTCCTGGACGAGTCGGACATTGACGCAATCTTGAAGGATATGCCTACCGATTTCGACGAAAGAGTGATCCATATCGTTCAGGAACAGGCACAGCAGTTTATCAACGACCTTTTCGGCAAGCTCAGAGAGCGGATGATTGATCTGCGTTCCGGCAAGGTTGTTTTTGTCGGCGGCGGCTCCATTCTGCTCAGAAAGCAGATAGAGGCTTCCGGTAAGATTGGCACGCCTATCTTTGTTGATGAAATCTCCGCTAATACAAAAGGCTATGAGTTATTGTTCAAGGCCGCTTGTATGGGGTGATGTGAATGGCGAAGAAGGACATTTACAAATTCACCATCCAATTCAGCAGCGGAGATCCGCAGCATCAGCAGGTTGCAGAAATACTCAACCGGCAAGGCCGTCGGAAAGCGCAGTTCCTTGTGAACACAGTCCTGCACTACATCCACTGCACCGAAACACCCGATATTCCCCAGCAACCGCTGGTCAATATCGATTCCATTGAAACGATTGTGCGGCGCATTATGGAGGAATACTCAGAAAAGCCTACGCGCCAAGATGTTAAACAGATGCCGGAGAAAAAGCCGGTCAAATCCGAAGAAATCGCCTTTGCTGATGCTGCCGAGCTGCTGGGCGAGGATGGTATGGCTGCCGTTAGGAATACCATAGCCAGTTTCAGAAGATAAAACCATATTTCTGTGACAATCAAGGACATACCATCGATGCATTTTATATTGTGTTGATGGTATTGTCCTTCTTGCAGTGAGTCAAAATCGCCGGTATCAAAAGCGTTGCAAGGGGGCGGTTGAAAAAACGGAAATTTTATGATATACTTTATACTGAGTTAGTATATCAAACTGCAGATGAAGGCGAAATGGGGCCTGTTTATGACCAAGCAGAAAAAGAACACTATCATAACAAGCGGCATCGCTGTACTTGCCGTGATACTGGCATATTGCTTCC
>CABMQL010000022.1 GCA_902388735.1 uncultured Eubacteriales bacterium
GGGCCCTTTTTTCAAATCATTTAACTTTATCAGAAGTCCGCGTTGCCCACGGTGCGGGGGTGCAGCTCCACGTCCCGGATGTTGCTCACACCCGTGAGGTACATGACCATCCGCTCAAAGCCCAGGCCGAAGCCCGCGTGCTTGCAGCTGCCGTAGCGCCGCAGGTCGCAGTACCACCAGTAATCCTCGGGGTTCATCCCCAGGTCCCGGATGCGCGCCTCCAGCACGTCCAGCCGCTCCTCGCGCTGGCTGCCGCCCACGATCTCGCCGATGCCGGGCACCAGGCAGTCCGCCGCGGCCACGGTCTTGCCGTCGTCGTTCATGCGCATATAGAAGGCCTTGATCTCCGCGGGATAATCCGTCACGAACACCGGGCGCTTGAACACCTCCTCCGTCAGGAAGCGCTCGTGCTCCGTCTGCAGGTCCGTGCCCCAGTCCACCTTGAAGTCAAAGCGGTCGTTATTCTTCTTCAGGATCTCCACCGCGTCGGTGTAGCTGATGCGGCCAAAGTCACTGGAGGCCACATGCTCCAGCCGCTCCTTCAGGCCCTTATCCACAAAGCTGTTGAAGAATTCAATCTCCTGGGGACACTTTTTCAGAACGCTGGTGATGATATACTTGATCATGGCCTCCGCCACGTCCATATCGCCAGCCAGGTCGCAGAAGGCCATCTCCGGCTCGATCATCCAGAACTCGGCGGCGTGGCGCTGGGTGTTGGAATTCTCCGCCCGGAAGGTGGGGCCGAAGGTATACACATCGCCAAAGGCCATGGCAAAGTTCTCGGCGTTCAGCTGGCCGGAAACGGTGAGGCTGGTCTTCTTGCCGAAGAAGTCCTGGCTGTAATCCACCTGGCCGTCCTCGGTACGGGGCACATTATTCAGATCCAGAGTAGTCACCTGGAACATCTCGCCGGCGCCCTCACAGTCGGATCCGGTGATGATGGGCGTCTGCACATACACGAAGCCCCGGTTCTGGAAGAACTCATGCACCGCGTAGGCCGCTACCGAGCGCACCCGGAAGGTGGCGGAGAACAAATTGGTCCGGGGACGCAGATGCTGGATGGTGCGCAGGAACTCCACGCTGTGGCGCTTTTTCTGCAGGGGATAGTCCGGGGCGGACTTGCCCTCCACCTCCACGGACTGGGCCTTCACCTCCAGGGGCTGCTTGGCCTCCGGCGTCAGCACTACGGTGCCCCGGACGATCAGCGCAGCGCCCACGTTCTGGCCCGCGATCTCCTTATAATTGTCCAGCACGGAGGCATCCAGCACCACCTGCAGATTCTTGAAGCAGGAGCCGTCGTTCAGCTCCACAAAGCCGAAGCCCTTCATATCCCGGATGGTCCGCGCCCAGCCGCATACCACCACTTCCTTGCCGTCCAGGCTCTCCCCGTCGGCAAACAGGGCGGCGATTCTCATTCGATCCATAGCAATATCCACCTTTATTCGTGTTAGTTTACAGTATGTACCATTATAAACACATTTTTTCAATTTGGCAACACATTTCCTCTTGACAAATGAGAAGAAGTGCGAGAATATAAGCACAAGATTAGAAAATAAAGTTTTGCTTACGAAAGGAGGTCGCCATGACACAGCGAGAACGACAGATCCTTAACTGGATCGAGGCGGACCCCATGATCTCCCAGCAGGAGTTGGCGGATCGGGCGGGCATCACCCGCTCCAGCGTGGCGGTGCACATCTCCAATCTGATGAAAAAGGGCTGCATCGCCGGGAAGGGGTACATCGTCACCAGAAGCCCCTATGTCACCGTGGTAGGCGGCATGAACATGGACATCGGCGGCCGGCCCTACAAGGCCCTGGTGGGCAAGGACTCCAACCCCGGCACCGTGCGCATGAGCCCCGGCGGCGTGGGCCGGAACATCGCCCACAACATGAGCCTCATGGGCCTGGATGTGCGGCTGGTCACGGCCTTTGGCGACGATGTGTACGCCCAAAAGCTGGCGGCGGTGTGCGGCGAGCTGGGCATTGACATCTCCCAGTCCCCGGTGATCCCCGGGGGACACACCTCCACCTACCTGTTCATAAACGACGAGACCGGCGACATGCAGCTGGCAGTGGCGGATATGAATATATACGAAAATCTTACCCCCCGGGTCCTCTCCGGCCGCCGGCAGCTGCTGGACGGCAGCCAGGTGGTGGTGCTGGACACCAACCTCCCGGCAGATAGCATCCGGTGGGTAGCAGAAAACTGCAAGGCACCTATTTTTGCCGACCCCGTCTCCACCGCCAAGGCCGAAAAGCTGCGGCCGGTGCTGGGAAAGCTACACACCCTCAAGCCCAACCGCCTGGAGGCAGAGCTGCTGTCCGGAGTGGCCATCACCGATGACGCGAGCCTGCACCGGGCGGCGGACGCCCTGCTCAGTACGGGGCTGCACCGGGTGTTCATCTCCCTGGGGGCCGACGGGGTCTTTGCCGCCGACCGCAGCGGCCAAAAGCTGAAGCTCCCGGCCCTGAAGGGGAGCATCGTCAGCACCACCGGCTGCGGCGACTCCTTTATGGCTGCCCTGGCGTGGGCCTATCTCCAGGGCAGCGACCTGGAAAAGTCGGCCCGGGCAGGCCGGGCGGCCTCCACCATCACCATGGCCAGCGCCGACACCATCAGCGCCGCCATGAGCGAGGATGCGCTGCTGGCACACATGTAAATCCGTTTTCTATCAACCATATTATATAATTGTAAAAACAGGAGGTATTTCATTATGCTGAACCGTTATCTGGACATTGCACCCGAAGTGAAGAAGGCCCTGGACGAGGGCAAGCCCGTTGTGGCCCTGGAGAGCACCATCATCTCCCACGGTATGCCCTATCCCCAGAACAAGGAGACGGCCCTGAAGGTGGAGGAGATCATCCGCTCCTGCGGCGCCGTGCCCGCCACCATCGCCATCATCGGCGGCCGCCTGAAGGCAGGCCTCACTCCGGACGAGATCGACTACCTGGGCAAGGCCGGCCACGCCGTGACCAAGGCCAGCCGCCGGGATCTGCCCGTGCTGGTGGCCAAGGGTATGGACGGCGCCTGCACCGTTACCACCACCATGATGATCGCCGCCATGGCGGGCATCAAGGTCTTTGCCACCGGCGGCATCGGCGGCGTGCATCGGGGGGCGGAGACCACTATGGACATCTCCGCCGACCTGGAGGAGCTGGCCAAGACGCCCGTGCTGGTGGTCTGCGCCGGCGCCAAGGCCATCCTGGACCTGGGCCTGACCCTGGAGTACCTGGAGACCAAGGGCGTCACCGTTATCGGCTACGGCACCAAGGAGCTGCCCGCCTTCTATACCCGCAAGTCCGGCTTCGGCGTGGACTATGAGCTGGACACCCCCGAGGAGGTGGCCAAGGCTTTCCATGTGAAGCAGGTGCTGGGCCAGGAGGGCGGCCTGCTGATCACCAACCCCATCCCCGAGGAGTATTCCATGGATCCCGCCGTCATTAACAAGGCCATTGACGAGGCCGTGGCCGAGTGCAAGGCCAAGGGCGTACACGGCAAGGAGACCACCCCCTTCCTGCTGGCCAAGGTGAAGGATCTCACCGGCGGCGACAGCCTGGACAGCAACATCCAGCTGGTATTCAACAACGCCCGGGTGGCTTCCGCCATCGCCTGCTCCCTGAGCAAGCTGGAGAAGCAGGGATGAATGCGGCGGTCCGCACCGCTCTGTTAGTGTGGCTGGCGGGCGTCAACGTGGTGACCTTTGCCCTGTACGGCATTGACAAATACAGGGCCAAAAAGGGGCGCTGGCGCATCCCGGAAAGGACGCTTTTGCTGCTGCCGCTGCTGGGCGGCAGCGTGGGCGGCATTCTGGGCATGGCGGCCTTTCACCACAAGACCAGGCACTGGTATTTCCGCGTGGGCCTGCCGGCGATGTTTCTATTGCAGGCAGCGCTGTCGGTGTACCTGGCGGCGCGATAAAGCAAGTATCATAAGAGAGCAAAAGGCACCTCCCCTCGGGGAGGTGCTTTTTGTGTTTGGGTTTGGGGAGTACGGATTGCCACACCAGTGACGTCGGTCACTGGCTCGCAATGACAGGGTTTTTGACATGGAGTGCGGTGCAAGGCTGGGCAGCGGGGTGAGGGCACCCCGCCCTACGGAGGGCAAGTAATTCGGTGCAGGTCCGGTTCGGGCTGTCGGGACGCCGCCCCCTACGGACTGGGGCAAGAAGCGCGGCGGGGTGTGGGCAGAAAATCAGCAGGGGCGGACAGAGTTGTCCGCCCCTGTGGGGGATGCTTTATTCACCGGACGATAATGCCCTGGTGATCTACGGGCAGGGGGAGCTGGCGCCAATGGCCGGGGAGCTCGGAGAGCCGGGCGGCAAGCTTTGCGTCAAAATCCGGGTCCGCGGACAGGCACAGGAGGGTGGGGCCGGCGCCGGAGATAAAGAACGCCACGCAGCCGCAGTCCTTAGCCAGGGCCTCGGCCTCGTCAAATCCGGGGATCAGGGTGCGCCGGAAGGGCTGATGGAGCTTATCCTGGAGAGAGACGGAGATGGTCTCCGCATCGCCCTCCTCCAGGGCCCGCAGCAGCACGGCGGTGCGGGAGACGTTGAAAATAGCGTCGCCGTAGGGCACCTGTTTCGGCAGGACGCTCCGGGCCAGGTGGGTGGAGAGCTGGAAATCCGGGATAAGAGCCGTGCAGTGCAGGCTCTTATGCAGGCTGTACCGGGCGATATAGGGCCGCTCGTTTTCCACAAAGGAGGCGACCAGGCCGCCGAAGATGGCGGGGGCCAGGTTGTCCGGGTGGCCCTCGATGTCGTTGCACACGGCCAGCAGCTCCGCCCGGGAAAGGGGCGAGCCGTGGTTTGCATTGGCGCCGGCGGCACCGGCGGCGATGAGGGCGGCGCTGCTGCCCAGGCCCCGGCAGATGGGGATCTCCGCCTGAATGGAAATGCGCAGGCCCGGCATGGGCAGGCCCAGCTTAGAAAGCACGGCCTTGTAGGAGACCACGGCCAAATTCTCCACCGTGGCGTACTCCGGCTCTACCCCCTCGAAGAAAAGGCCCTGGGGGAGTTCTTCAAAGGTCAGCGTATTATACAGGGCCAGGGCCAGGCCCAGGGTATCAAAGCCGGGGCCTAAATTGGCGGTGGTGGCAGGAACGCGGACGGTCACCATTGCTTTTCACCTGCTTTCTGCAGAACGTAATCCAGCATGTCCTCCCGGTCGATAACGTCGGTGTGCCGCACGGGCTTTTCCCGAAGGGAGGCGAGATTCTTGGGCACGGGCACGCCGGTGGAGGTGTGCAGATCCTCCATGACGGCGAACTCATCGTCGGAGACCCGCTGCCCCAGGGCGGAGAGGACGGCGGCGGGGAATTTATAGGGGCTGGCGGTGGAGAGGACCACCACCGGCGCGCCGTCCCAGTGCATGTGGATAAACTGATCGGCCACGGTCCAGGCCACGGCGGTATGGGGATCGCAGAGGTACTTCTCCTCCGCCCAGACCCTGCCGATGGTGCGCCCGGCAGCCTCGTCATCGCAGCAGCCGCAGGAGAACTCCGCCTGGAGCTTAGCAAGCAGCTGGTCCGTCACCTTATAATGGCCCAGCTCATTCAGGTCCTTCATAAGGCCCGAAACATAGGCATCGTCCCCGGCCAGGAGGCTCAGCAGGCGCTCCAGATTACTGGAGACCAGGATGTCCATGGAGGGAGAGGTGGTCTTATAGAAGGTGCGGCGCCTGTCGTAAACGCCGGTGGAGAGGAAGTCCGTGAGGACGTCGTTGCGGTTGGAGGCGCAGATGAGCCGCCCTACGGGCAGGCCCATGCGCTTGGCAAAGTACCCGGCCAGGATGTCGCCGAAGTTGCCGGTGGGCACGCAGAAATGGACCTTATCCCCCACACGGATGCGGCCGGAACGCACCAGGTCGGCGTAGGCCTTGAAATAGTATACGATCTGCGGGGCCAGGCGGCCGATGTTGATGGAGTTGGCGGAGGAGAGCCGCACGCCGGGCAGGTCCTCCTCGTCACAGGAGGCAAAAATGCGCTTGACGCCGGTCTGGGTATCATCGAAATTGCCGCGGACGGCGCAGACCTTCACATTGCCGCCCTCTTGGGTGACCATCTGCGCCTGCTGCACGGCAGAGACGCCCCCGTGGGGATAGAACACGATGATCTTGGTGCCGGGCACATCCCGGAAGCCCTCCAGCGCCGCCTTGCCGGTGTCGCCGGAGGTGGCGGTGAGAATGAGCATCTCATCCCGGATGCCCTCCATATCCCGGGCCTGGCTGATGAGCTGGGGCAGCAGGCTCAGGGCTACGTCCTTAAAGGCGCTGGTGGGGCCGCGGAACAGCTCCAGCACATAGCGGTCGCCCACGGGCACCAGGGGGGTCAGGTCCTCCGTCTCGAACTTCCCGGCGTAGCCCCGGCGCACCAGGGCGGGCATATCCTCATAATCCGGCAGCAGAGCCGAGAGGATCCGGGCGGACATGGTGAGGGTGTCCTCCTGAATCAGAGACTGCCAGTCCAGCACGGGGATGGCCTCGGGCATATAGAGTCCCCCATCCGGCGCGATGCCCCGGAGTACGGCGGCCGCGGGAGTGGCCGTGAGGGCGCGGTTGCGGGTGCTTTGATATTTCATACAAGTTTCTCCAATCTTTTTCTTGCAATTTGCATAATGATATGATACACTGTCCCCAAGAAAAAAGCAAGTGTTTTTTATTGGTGGACAAAATCAACTTTTTTGTCAGCGTGATTGAAAACTTTGCATCAATTTCTAAAGAAAGCGAGCTGAAAATATGTTAAAGGTGCTGAAGTTCGGCGGATCCTCCATGGCGGACGCCAAGCAGTTTGAAAAAGTGAAGAGTATCGTGCAGGCCGACCCGGCCCGGCGGGTGGTGATCGTTTCCGCCGCAGGCAAGCGGTTTTCCGACGACCACAAGCTGACGGACCTGCTGTATCTGTGCTATGCACATCTGAAATACGGCGTGTCCTGCGACAGCGTATTTGACATGATCCGCTCCCGGTACATAGAGATCCGGGACGACCTGGGGCTGAAGACCGACCTGGAGACGGAGTTTGACGCCCTGCGCAAAAAAATGGACGCGGGTATCAGCCAGGACGAGCTGGTGAGCCGGGGCGAATACTTCGCGGCAAAGCTCATGGCGGACTACCTGGGCTACGACTTCCTGGACAGCGAGCTGTGGCTGAAGTTCAATCTGGACGGCACGGTGGACCAGGAAAAGAGCTACGAGATCCTGGCCCGGGCGGCCTCCGGCCGGCGGGTGGTGATCCCGGGCTTTTACGGCACCATGCCTGACGGGACCATCAAGACCTTCACCCGGGGCGGCAGCGACATCACCGGCGCCCTGGCGGCGGCGGCTTTGGACGCGGACGTTTACGAAAACTGGACGGACGTGTCGGGCTTCCTTATGGCGGACCCGCGGATCGTGAAGGATCCGCTGCCCATTGAGCGCATCACCTATTCCGAGCTGCGAGAGCTGAGCTACATCGGCGCCCAGGTGCTCCACGAGGGGACCATCTTCCCGGTGCGGGAGAAAAACATCCCCCTGAACATCCGCAACACCAACCAGCCCGACCACCCCGGCACCATGATCATGGAGTCCTTCGACGAGATGGAGGAGGCCAAGGACGCTAACTTCATCACCGGTATCGCCGGGCGGAAGAATTTCTCCGTCATAACCATCACTAAAAACGGCATGAGCAATGAGGTGGGCGTGCTGCGGCGCATTCTGGAGGTGCTGGAAAAGTACCAGCTGGTGCTGGAGTACCTGCCCTCGGGCATTGACAGCGTGTCTCTGGTGGTAGCAGCGGACAAGCTGCGGCCCTGCCAGTATCAGCTGCTGGGCGACATTCAGAAAATGCTGAAGCCCGATAGCATCCACGTCACCGAGGACATGGCCATTGTGGCGGCGGTGGGCCGGAAGATGGCCTTTAAGCCCGGTACGTCCGGTAAGATCTTCGCCGCCCTGGGCGAAAACGGCATCAACATCCGCATGATCACCCAGGGGCCCGACGAGCTGAACATCATCGTGGGTGTGGACAACAAGGACTTTGCCGGAGCCATCCGGGTACTGTATGACAGCTTTGTGAAATAATCAAGGAGGAGTTTATCATGAAAAAGTATAAAGTAGCGATTCTAGGCGCAACGGGCGCCGTGGGCCGGGAAATGATGAAGATCCTGGCGGAGCGTGAGTTCCCCGTGGAGGAGCTGCACCTGCTGGCATCCCAGCGGTCCGTGGGGCAGAAGATCCACTGGCAGGGCCAGGAGCTCACGGTGGAGCTGGCCTGCGACGAGGCCTTCCAGGGCATGGACATCGTCCTGGGCGCGGCGGAAAATGACATCGCCAAGCAGTTTGCGCCGGCCATCGTAAAGGCCGGGGCGGTGTTCGTGGACAACTCCAGCGCCTTCCGCATGGACCCGGAGGTGCCCCTGGTCATCCCCGAGATCAATCCCCAGGATGCCAAGAAGCACAAGGGCATCATCGCAAACCCCAACTGCACCACCATCGTCTCCCTGGTGGCCATCAACACCCTGAACCAGGACAGCCCCATTGAGAGCATTGTGGCCTCTTCCTATCAGGCCGTGTCCGGCGCCGGCGCCGGCGGCCCCATTGAGCTGATGAACGAGGTGGAGGCCCTGCGGGAGGGCAAAAGCTACGAGCCCCAGGTGTTCCAGTACCAGATCGCCTACAACGTCATCCCCCAGATCGGCGGCGATGCCTTTGAGGGCTACACCTCCGAGGAGATGAAGATGCAGAACGAGGGGCGCAAGATCATGCACCTGCCGGAGCTGAAGGTCAGCTGCACCTGCGTGCGGGTACCGGTGGTGCGCAGCCACAGCGTGTCCATCGTGGTGCGGACCAAGGAGAAGATCTCCGTGGAGCGGGCCCGGGAGCTTATTGCCGCCGCCCCCGGCTGCCGGCTGGTGGACGACCTGAAGAATAAGCAGTACCCCATGCCCCTGGACACCAGCGACCAGGACACCGTGTTCGTGGGCCGCATCCGGGACGACCTGACCTCTGACAACGGCCTGAACATCTGGTGCTGCGGCGACCAGGTGCGCAAGGGCGCGGCTACCAACGCCGTGCAGATCGCCCAGCTGCTGGTGGAGTAAGCGGCAAAAATTTTCATCACTGCGAAGCCGGCGGCCAAGCCGGCTTCGCAGTTTGTTTTACATGCTTCTTAGTGAGGGGATCACGGATTGCCGCACTAATGACATCGGTCACCGGCTCGCAATGACGCACAGCAAGAGGTGCAGCGGGCGGCGGGGTGTGGGCACCCCGCCCTACGGAGGGTAGCAAGGAATGCAGCGGGCGGGGCCATGTGGGGAGCGGAATGAGCAAGTGTCCGCAGTTCGTTTTTTTCAAACGAAAAGCCTCCGGCGGAACTCCGCCGGAGGCTCTGCTTTTTCCTCAGAAATCCACGGTGCCGTCCAGCACCTTCAGGTCATAGGGCTCGAAAATCACATGGCGGTAGGCATCCACGTCCATCTTTACGCCGGTCCAGTCAGAATGGATCTCGCCGTTCTGCTTGATGAGGATGTCGTAGAGAATGTCGTAGGTGACGCCGTCGGCCCCCGTCTCCGTGATGGTGGAATAGGGCAGGGTCTTATGATAGGTCATGTGCAGGCCCTTGTAGGCAAAGTGGAAGCCGTTGCGCATACGGCAGCCGTCCAGCCCCATGTAGGTGAAGTACTTCTTCAGATCCTGCAGAATGGGGTCGTTCTCCTGCTCATACAGGTTCTCCGGTGTGGTCTCGGTATAGTCGTACCGGAACTGGATGGGGATGCCGTAGGGCAGGAAGCGCTCCACATAGTCCACCAGCCTGGCAGCGGGGTAATTCTTATACAGCACGCAGTTGATGCGCGTGGGGCAGGCAATGCGGGCCACCACCTCATCCGGCGATTCCTCCACATACTTCACAAGATGTCGGGAGATGTTCATGCAGGTGATCTTATCCTTGTTCCGCTCGGTAAAGGCCAGCATCTCCTCCGCCGGGCAGTGGGGCTGCACAGGAAAGGTGGTGTTGATATAGATCTTATGAGTGGGGGGAATGGCGTCCAGCATCTGCTGCAGGGCGTTCAGATCCGCCAGGGGCTCGCCGCCGGTGAATACAAAGTCACACGCCGGGGTGATAGAGTCCATGATCCGGATGCTGCGCAGAATCGCCTCCAAGCTAAAGCCGCTGCAATCGGCGTATTCCTTTTTGTTGATGCAAAACGGGCAGTGGTTGGCGCAATCATACGGAACAAAAACCGTGACGGTGGCGCCGCCTGCCCGGGTCTTATAGGGATGGTCCATGGAACGAATCTACCTCTCCGAAAAAAATCTCCCATATATCTTACAACGAATAACACCGAAAAGCAAGGAAAACATCCAAAAATCGGTCGTTATTTTCTTGACAAGCTGCAAAAACCGCTCTCAGTAGGTTTTGCAGGCGCGCAGCTCCCGGCGAATCTGGCGGAAGGCCGCCTCCTCCCCCTCCTCCTTCAGCAGCAGGAGCCAGCGGTCCAGCAGGGCGGCGGTCTCCTCATTGATCCACAGGCGGCCCTTGGTGCGGTGGAAATAGTCGTAGGCCGAGGCATCGGTATACTTGTCCCCCTGGTAGACCCGGCAGGCGGCGATGCGGTCGCAGAACATCTCCGCCACGTATTTTTTCGGCATCTTGCAGCCGCCCATGGACACCGTGCCGTCCGGAGCGATGCGGTAGTCGATCCAGTACTCAAAGTGGTGGCGGTTGCGGCCCTTGTGGTGCAGCCAGGACAGGCTCACGCCGGTCTCGCTGCGCTCCTGATCGTTGGGGCTGCGGAAGCCCTGGTAGTATTTGGCGCTGCGCCAGAACTCCGTGGGACTGTACTTGCTCAGGTCGTGGGTCAGGCCCTGCCAATACAGGCCCAGCTTGAAGCAGTAGCGCCGCACCAGCCGGCGATGGCGGTTTACGGTTTTCAAATGTTCCCGAATGTGCATCCTTGGGCCCTCCTCACCGGAAAGATACTGTTATCATACCACAGTTTGCGGCAAAAGGACAGGGGCAGCAGGCAGAAAAATGGAGAACGCAGCCTTTTCACGAGGACTATCTCCGGCTAAAAGAATCGACAAACGGGGAAAAATCTGTTATACTGCGCACAAAGGAGTGTGAGTGCAATGGACAATCTGATCCGCGGAATACGGGTACTGCACCAAAACGCCATCCGCATGGAGGCGGATGGGAAAGTGGTGTACTTTGACCCCTACGGCCTGCAGGACGCGCCCCACGACGCCGATTACATTTTCATCACCCACGACCACTATGACCACTTCTCCCCGGAGGACATCGGACGGGTGGCCAAGGCGGGCACCACTCTGGTCGCCCCCGAGAGCGCCCGGGCCGCAGCGGAGACCGTGGGCCTGGCCGTGCTGCCGGTGCAGATGGGGCAGTCCGGCACACTGCCGGGAGTGCGCTTCCGCACTGTGCCGGCCTACAATATTCACAAAAAATTCCATCCCCGGGCCAAGGACTGGGTGGGATATGTGGCGGAGTTCGGCGGGCGAGTCTGCTATATCGCCGGGGACACGGACGCCACGCCGGAGGCCCGGGCCGTCCGGTGTGACGTGGCGTTGCTGCCCATCGGCGGCACCTACACCATGGATGCCGGGGAGGCGGCGGACCTGGCCCGCGCCATCCGCCCCCGGGTGGTCATTCCCACCCACTATGACCGGGCCGCGGCCGCCCGGCAGTTGGAAGCCCTGCTGGCAGGTGAAGTCCCCTGCCGGATCTTACTGGAAAATCTGTAACGGAGCGTTCCACTCGATTACCGAACGGAGGAAAATCCACAATGAATCACAAATTTTTGAAAAACATGGCGCTTGCAGCCCTGTTTCTGGCCATTGGGCTGGTACTCCCCTTCTTCACCGGCCAGATCCCCGCTGTTGGCAAAATGCTGCTGCCCATGCACATCCCCGTGCTGTTGTGCGGATTGATCTGCGGCTGGCAGTGGGGCCTGGGCGTTGGGTTCGTGCTGCCGGTGCTGCGCTCGGCGCTGTTCAGTATGCCCGTCATGTATCCCACCGCTATTGCCATGGCCTTTGAGCTGGCGGCGTACGGCGCGGTCATCGGGTATCTGTACGCCCGGAGCAAGTGGCAGTGCGTCAAGGCTCTGTACAAGTGCCTGATCCCCGCTATGATCGCCGGGCGCGTAGTGTGGGGCGCCGTGATGATCGTGCTGATGGGGCTGGGCGGCAGCGCCTTTACCTGGGAGCTGTTCCTGGGCGGTGCCCTGCTGAACGCCCTGCCGGGCATTGCCCTGCAGCTGGTGCTGATCCCGGCGGTGATGGTGCTGCTGGACCGGACGAAGCTGGTGCGCTTCACAAAGCCGGATCCCGCCTGCCGGCAGGCGGGGTGAGGCCGGGCAAAAACAAATAAAAATATTAAATAGTATTCACAAGGCGGCCCGGCATATGCGTATGGCAGCCCATGGGATCGGCATCGCAACGCCGAAGCGATCCCATGGGCTGTTTTTTTCAGCAGGGCCGCATCTGAATCGATTTATGACGCGCCGGACAAATTTTACCAACAAAAAAACCGCATATTCTCGGTCTATCCGCTCAAACTATGCTTGCGATACCCAAACAGGCGAAAGCCGAGTACCCAAAGAAAGGAGATCGTGACTATGTCCAGCAAGAATACCAATAAGCTGAACGTGCCCCAGGCTCGTGCCGCTATGGATAAGTTCAAGATGGAAGCTGCCAACGAGGTTGGCGTCAACCTGAAGGACGGCTACAACGGCGACCTGACCTCTCGTGAGGCCGGCAGCGTGGGCGGCCAGATGGTCAAGAAGATGATCGAGTCCTACGAGAAGAATCTGTAACCTGATCTTCCCGTAAGAACGCATAAGAGCGCTTTGGAGTTTGCACTCCAAAGCGCTCTTTTCAGTATTCTTATTTCTTTTTTTCGATGCATACCATGTTGGCCTTGCCGGTTTTTACGCGCTCCAGCATGGCATGGAAGCCGGGCCGCTCAGAGCCGGTGCGCCGATCTGCTGCTCATTTTTATTATCCAGATCCTACCGTCTCTTTCTATTCAGGCAATATCGCCTCCTTCCTAAAAGCGCCCTTACATCGGCAAAACCTCCGGCCCTTGGTTTCCCGAAGGGCCGGAGGTTTTTTGTTGTCAGAGGATGTTTTCGCCCTCTTTTACGTGGGGCTTACGCCTCCCGCTCCTTGCGCTTGAGCACGAAGGCTGCGGCCAGGAGCGCCGTGGGCAGGGCCACGACCCACACCAGCACGCCGCTGTCGCCGGTGGCGGGCTTGTCCGTGCCGGGATCGGCCGGATCCGTCTTGCCGGGATCGCTGGGATCGGTCTTACCGGGATCATCGGGATTCACCGGCGTGGGATGATCGGGATCGCCGGGATCCACGGGGTTGATGACCGCCTGGCAGACATCGCACTTGCCGTCATGATCGGCGTCCACATGGCCGGTGGCCGGGATGGCCCGGGTCTCCGTCTCGCCGCAGGCGCAGGTGCGGGTCTCCACGCCGTCCGTGGTGCAGGTGGCGGGGGTGGTCACAGTCCACGCGCCGAAGGCATGGGTGTGGTCGCCGGGCTCTACGGGGTTGATGACCGCCTGGCAGACATCGCACTTGCCGTCATGATCGGCGTCCACATGGCCGGTGGCCGGGATGGCCCGGGTCTCCGTCTCGCCGCAGGCGCAGGTGCGGGTCTCCACGCCGTCGGTGGTGCAGGTGGCGGGAGTGGTCACAGTCCAGGCGCCGAAATCATGGGTGTGGATGCTGGGTTGAATGGTTACATCGCTCATGTCGTACAGGCTGGTCTGGCCGTTTGCGAAGCGGTAGTACGCCGCCAGGGCGTAGTAGCCCTGCTCGGTGGCCATGCCGTCCAGCTCGCCGTCCGCGATGTGCTTGAAGCCGCCGCCGTCCACATAGAATCCGGCCAGGGCGCTCAGAACGGTCACGCCGTTCTTCACGAAGCGGCTGTCAGTGGAGGGGTCGATGCCCAGGGCGGCCAGGGCCACGATGACCTGGGCGCAGGATTCGCTGTTCACGGTGCCCCAGCTGGCGAAGCCGCCGTCCGGGCGCTGCATGGCGGACAAGGTCTCCAAGGCCTTATCCACAGCGGCCTTGACGGTCTCGTTGGTCTTGTAGTAGGGGGCCAGGGCCTGGATGGCCATGGCGGTCATGTCCGGGTCAGCAGTCTCGCCGGAGAGGGCCCAGCCGCCGTCGGTGAGCTGCGCGTCCAGGATGACCCCGATCAGCTTCTCCCGGGTCACATCGCCCATAGTCGGATAGTTGTGGCTGTCCAGGGCAATGAGGGTCCAGATGGGACCGTTGATGCCCTGCTTCTGCACGTAGGCCATGTTGTCCATGCCCTTGAGCAGGTCATGGCCGCCCACGTTGGTCACGTCCTTGCCGATGGCCGTCAGGGCCAGGATGATGCGGGCGTTGTCGGTGACCTTGGCCCGGTGCAGGCGCTCGTTGGCGTCGGCCTTGGCCTTCACATACTCCACCACGGCGTCATAGTACCCGGCGGGCACGGTGCGGCCGGAGCGGGACAGGCCAATGGTCATCCACTCGCCGCCCACGGAGCCCACACTGGGCGTGCCGAGCTCACTCATGTAGTCGCCGGTGGTCTTGTAGATCTCCTGCAGGCGCTTGCTCTGCTCAGCCAGCAGCCGGGCATAAGCCGCTTCAGCGGCGGTGAGCTTGTCATAGTTCTTGACCTCGGCCTGCTGGGCCTCCGTCAAATTGTCATAGGCAGTCCGGGCAGCGGCGATGTCGCTCTCGGACCCCAGGGTCACCTCGCCGATGGCGTCGATAAGCTTCTCCACAGGCTTGGCGGGCTTCAGAACCGCCAGGCGAGCCTCAGCGGCAGTGAGCTTGTCATAGCTCTTGACCTCGGCCTGCTGGGCCTCCGTCAGGGCCTCATAGGCAGCCCGGGCGGCGTCAATAGCGCCCTCGGACTCCAGGGTCACATCGCCGATGGCGTCGATCTTCTCGTCCACGGCCTTGGCGGCCTTCAGATCGGCCAGGCGAGCCTCGGCGGCAGTGAGCTTGTCATAGCTCTTGACCTCGGCCTGCTGGGCCTCCGTCAGTGCCTTATAGGCAGCCCGAGCAGCGTCAATAGCGCTCTCGGACTCCAGGGTCACATCGCCGATAGCGTCGATCTTCTCGTCCACGGCCTTGGCAGCCTTCAGATCGGCCAGGCGAGCCTCGGCGGCAGTGAGCTTGTCATAGCTCTTGACCTCGGCCTGCTGGGCCTCCGTCAGTGCCTTATAGGCAGCCCGGGCAGCGGCGATGGCCTCCTCGGACTCCAGGGTCACCTCGCCGATGGCATCGATCATATCGTCCACCGCCTTGGCGGCCTTCAGATCGGCCAGGCGAGCCTCGGCGGCGGTGAGCTTGTCATAGTTGGTAACCTGAGCCTGCTGGGCCTCCGTCAGTGCCCCATAGGCAGCCCGGGCGGCGGTGATGGCCTCCTCGGACGCCAGGGTCACCTCGCCGATGGCGTTAATCTTCTCTATGACATCGTTTACATGCCAGCCCTCCAGCTTCAGGGACAGGGCGGGCAGTGCGGAGAAAATCCCAGACGATTCATCGCCGGAGATTCCCGTAGCGGGAACGCCGTAGCTCTGGTCGCGGTGGCTGGATAAACCGGCAAATCCGCCCTGCTTAATAGCGCCGGTCAGGTCATAACTCAGATCCGTCCAATCCTCGGGAATAGTGATCTCGATCTGCTGGCGCACGGGATTGCCGCTGAAGTCATATACGCCAAATCCGCCGCCGGGGTTGGAACGGAAGAAGGTGCCGTTCGCCCCCCGATAGTACAGGGAGAAGTTGAAGTTATAGTATCTTGCCAGCTTTTCTCTGGCACTGGTAAGTCCATGGAACTGAATAGTCACCTTGTCCCCGGCCTTGAACTCGGTGCCTGCGGGGAGGACATTGCCGTCGGCATCCAGGAAGTCATAGCTGACGCCCCGGGCGGTGACCACCTGGTAGGTCTTAACGCCGTCCTTCTCCACGCAGATGATGTGGCGGCCGGTAGTGAGGCCGGTAACCGTCACGGTGCCGTCGGCGGCCACGGTGACGCCGCTGTCGGTAAAGCCGTTAAAGGTCATCTTGTCGGTGACGGTGGAGCGGGCCACGGTGACGGTGCAGCCGTCCTCGGGCTTGAAGCTGTAGGAAGCGCCGGCATCACCCAGATAGAACAGAGTGTCAAACTCGGCGTCCAGATTCTTCTGCTCATCCTTGGAAATCGTGGCATCCATGCGGTCCATGGTCATGTTGGTGGCAATGGAGGAGCCATCCGCCCCCACGGACACCACAAACACGCCGGTAAACTCCGGCCAGATGGCGGAGAAGCCATGGTTTGCTGTGTTGCTGGTCTGGCCCTGCATATGGGTCACAGCGTCATAGGTCACCAGAACGATAGCTGTGCCGGCCTTGTTGGCCTTCATGACAGCCTGGGCGCTGAGGTTCTCGTCGGGCGTAATGGTCACCACATCGCTGGGCTGACCGTTCAGGTCCACCACGGTGTAATGCACATCCGGCAGGGCGATTTTGGCATTCATAAAGCCTTCAGTTAGCTGCCAGCTGCGGAAAACATCCAGCTCCCGGGTCTGGCCCTGCTCCAGGTTCAGGTAGCCCTGAGAATTGATGTTCAGATAGACATTGCCCAGGTCATACGTATTCTTTTCAAAGCGGTACACGGTGTCCTTGGTGAAGGAGGCATCGCCGATGTGCAGGTCCTCCTTGGTCACGTTGATGCTTTGACCGTCCTTGAACTTATCAAATGTCCAGTAGGTCACGCCGTCCGGATGCTGCACCCGCACAAAGCGGTTGCCGCTGATATCAGACACGCGGAAGTTTGCCGTCAGAGTGTCGCCCTTTGTCTCCACGGACACAGGCTCATCTATGCCGTAGACATAATTGTTGGAGAACACACCCATGCGGACGGTGGAGCCGGCCGGGGCCGTCACAGTCATGCCAAGGATTGCGGGGATCTTGGCAGTGAGGTCCAGCGCACCTTTATCCGTTGTTTCGCTGCCGGATTTTTTGACGGTGATGGGATTATAGCCCGCCGCCTTATCCCCCACAGGGGTCAGGGTGGCTTTCACCGTGTCGCCCTCAACAAAAATGCCGGAGGTGCGGATGGTGCCCCAGTTAGTGGAGGTGCCTGGCTCGGCCTTGCGGTTCATGCCGTCGGCGCTGACCACCTGGTAGTCGATGGTGTAGTCGGTGTTCTCGACCCAGCCGCTGTTGGTGGCATAGATCTCATAGACCCGCTGGAAGGCGATGGCAGTGGTGTCCTCCGCCACGGTGACAACGATGCCGCCGTTGTACTGGCCGGCTTCATTATAGCCCTGGGCCCAGTAGTTGCCGACAGGCAGCTTCACATCGGCATACTTCAGTTTGTAGCCATCAGCCACGGTGGACTTGCCGGCCAGCAGATCCACGCTGCCCTTGACGCCGTCGGTATAGGTATACAGCTTCAGGGATGCCAGCTGGGCGCTGTGCAGGCCCTTCAGATCCAAGGTGACCACGGGGACCTCCTTGACCTTGGCCGTGGGGTTGAGCAGGACGTAAACCTCCTCGTCCTCATTGCTCACAGCGGTGAGATAGCCGGTGAAGCCGTTGGTCACGGTGAAGGTGGCCTGGCCCTTTTCATCGGTAACAGCGCCGTCAATAACGGTCACATTGCCGGTCTCGGGATCCATCCAGCCCAGCTTGGCCCCCTCCAGGGGCTTGGCCGCGGCCTTGAGGGAAGCGGGATCCTTATACAGGTAACCGCTCATGGCATAGAAACCGGTAACGGTAGCGGTGACCGTCTGGCCCACCTGCATTTCGGCGGGTGCGTCCACCCAGGTGTAATAATCGGAATAGCTATCCTCGTCGCTCATGACATAGAAGTCCACCACGTCGCCGCTGAGCAGAGCGGTCTGGGTGACCATGGTGCCGTTGTAGCCGCCGCCAGAGGACGCGGGGGTGCCGTCGTTGGGATAGCCGCCGTTGACATAGTGGCCGCTGGCGTAGGTGGCAGTGCCGAAGATCTTGGAGATCCAGCCGGTGCTGCCCACAACCAGATACTCCCCGGCGGTGGCCTTGGTAAAGGCCTCGCCGAAAACCAGCTCGTGGGCCTTGACCAGCGCGTCCAGAGCGGAAACGCCCTCCACCTCGTCGGTGAAGCCGTATCTTTCTGCGTCAACGCTGGATACCTCCACCTCCTGGGGTGCGTGGAGATAGCCGCCCGCTGCCTGAGAGCGGACGGTGACCTTCACAAAGGCGGGAGCCGCCTGCTCCACAGTGATGGTATACTCCTCGGCCTTTTCGACGCCCTGATTCATACCAGGCCAGGAGGGATCGCCGCACTTCACGGTGATCACAACGCCGTCCGCTACGGGGATCTCCGCCGTGCGCTTATATACCGTGTCGCCCACGCTGGTGCGGACCTGGAAATTCTTGTTGCTGGCGGTGGGCGTCACCACCACGCTGCTGACCTCGGGGGCCAGCTTCAGCGTGTAGCTGTGGGTGTCCTTATCGAAGGCGGGAGACAGCTCGCCGGCGCTGAAGGTCAGGGCCTTGACGGTGTTGTCATTGTTGCCCCAGCTGCCGCCCAGGTCATCGCCATAGGCGCAGGTGTACATGATGCGGATCTCGTCGCCGCTCTCCAGCTTGCCGGCCGCCACGGTAAATGCGGCGAAGCCTTCGTTGGTGAACCAGTCGTTCAGGGTTCCCATCCAGCCGGACATAAAGCCGCCGTCAAACTCAGACAGGCCGTTGATCTCGCTGATGTAATTGCTTTCAGCGCCGGTCTGGGAGTAGCCCTTGGCTTCCAGCGCCTGGGCGACACAGCCCATCATGGTGGAATCCTCGGTGAGCTTCACCCAGGTATCCACCAGCGTGCCGTCCCAGGGGGCGCCATCGGCCACGGGATAGGTGGTGTTTTCCACAATGACATGGACCTGACCCAGGTCATCGGGCGCTGCCAGCACGGAGGTGGGCACCAGGGACAGGGCCATCACCACTGCCAGCAGTAGGGAGAGAATCTTTTTCTTCATCTCTTGCTTCCTTTCTTTTGAATTTTATGCAAACGCCTTTGGGGCGAATTTGCCGAGGAATCGGGGGCGGAGCGGCTTAAACTCCGGCCCCCTATGGAAAGAGATGCGGCTGCTGCGCCGCTTCGGCTTGGCAAAAAAAGCGCCCGGCTGCCATAAGCAACCGGGCGCAATAATCCCTATCATTTCGCGCTTCGACCCCGGGTATGGCAGTGGTCCGGGAGCAGCGCCCTGCGTATCTGACTTATCCTGCCTACAGCAGGCTTCACAGTGACCGTCTCGCGGGGCTTTTCACCCCATTCCGCCGCCGGATGACCCGGCACGCGCTGTCCCGTTTATTTGATTATATTTACCATATCACACCCCGGGGCAAAATACAAGCCCCTTTTTCGGCATTTTTTGCCGCAGCACAGATTACTTCAGCCGCAGCGGCAGCCCGCAGAAGATCCGGGTAACGGAGTCCGCCTGCCGGGCCAGGGCGCACACGGCCCGGCCCACTTCCTCCCGCCATAGGCGCTGGGTCTTGTCCATAGGCACCACTCCGCAGGACACGTCCGTGCAGAGCACCACCGCGTCCTCCCGGAGAGCCGGCAGCCGGAAGGGCTCCCCGGCGGCCACGGCGGCATACACCGCCTGCTCTAAATAGCAGATGCAGCGGCGGGAGGTGTCAAAGCCCCCCTCATAGCGGGCCAGGTCCTCCTCCGTCAGATGAAAATGCTCCATAGCGTAGGCCAGCTTACCCTGATAGGCCCCGCCGATGATGAGATCCATAGGCTTCCCTCCTTATAACAGCAGCAGCGCGGCGCTGCCGGCCAATTCGCCCAAAGTGATAGCGGCGCCGGAGATGTCCCCGCACATGCCGCCCAAATTCCGCCGCAGAGAAAAAACCGCGACGCCGGCCACAAGGGTGGCAGCCCCCGGGGCTAAAAAGCCCCATCCGGGAACCAGTACCCCCAGCCCCACGGCCACAGCCCCCAGGATCCACGCGGCGGCTGCACCGCCCCGGCTCTGCCCCATGGCATGGTAGCCGCTGGTCTCCAATGGTTTAAGGCCCAGCACCGCCCCGGCGCTGACGCACCGCACCCCGGCGCACACCAGGGGCAGGGCCCACAGCTTCCCCGCCTCCGCCGGGCAGGACCACACGCTGTAGCCGGCCATAGCCAGCAGCACCAGGCAGATGACGGCGAAGGAGCCCACATGGGAGTCCTTGAGGATCTCCCGCCGGCGGGCCTGGTCCCGGCGGGAGAGCACCGCGTCACAGCAGTCCATGAACCCGTCCAGGTGGATAAACCCCGTCAGGCACCAGGGGGCCGCCGTCATGCACAGGGCAAAAACGGGCCCCGGCGCCGAGAGGCGCAGCAGCAAAAGGCCGATCCCCGCCCAGATAAGCCCCAAAGCGCCCCCTAAAAAAGGCAGGCACAGGAGCATCTGGCGATAGCAGCCGCTGTCCCAGCGGCGGATGGGGTTGGGAATGGCGCAGAACATCCCCCAGCACATGGAAAAACCGGTGAACCATTTTTTCATACGGGCAGTTCTCCTTTGTAAACGATGCGGCCCCCGAAGCTCACCTCCACCACGGTGTCACACGCGGCAGCCAGGCTCCGGTCGATGTAGGCCAGGCCCCGGCGGTACTGCTCCGTGAGGTCGCCGTAGGCCAGGGCGTCGGAATAGATGTAGTCGCTGACGAACACCATGTTCTTCAGCCGCCGGGCCAGGGCCGTCAGTTCCCGGGCTACCCGCTCCGGGGCGGCGAGATCCACGGCCCCGTCCGGGCGGAACATCTCGTTGGACAGCAGCGCGGTGACGCTGTCCAGCAGGTAGGTGCCCTCTGCATCGGCGTTCTGCAGCGCCGCCTCCAGCCCCAGGCCGCACTCGATGGTCTGAAAGCCCAGGCCCGAACGGCTGGCCACATGGCGGGCGATGCGGGCGCGGTCCTCCTCGTCGTGGGGGATCATGGTAGCCAGGTAATACAGCCGTCCCGGCTGGCTCAGGTGTACGGCGGTCTGCTCGGCCAGGGTGGATTTCCCGTTTTTGCAGCCGCCGGAGAGAAACACGGTCATATCAGAAGCAGTCCTTTCCCCGGATGTCGTCCAGATAGCTGTCGTCGATGGCGGCGCCTTCAAAGGTCGCCATGCCCTCGGCGGCGGCGCAGGCCGCCTCCATCACCCGGAAGGCGATGGGGCACCCGCTGCCCTCCCCCAGGCGCATGCCCAGGTGCAGCCACGGCTCCAGCCCCAATTCCTTTACGGCGGCGGCGTAGCCCACCTCGTGGGAGGCGTGGGAGGCGAAGAAATAGTCCCCCGCCGCCGGGCACAGCCGTCGGGCGCACAGGGCCGCCACCACGGAGATAAACCCGTCGATGACCACCGGCAGTCTCTGCCGGGCCGCCCCCAGGAACACGCCGCACATGGCGGCAATATCCAGTCCGCCCACCTTGCACAAAACGTCCAGCACATCGTTTTTATCCGGGCAGTGTAGAGCCAGGGCATCGGTGATGACCTGCTTTTTCCGCAGGAATCCCGCATCGGTCATGCCGCCGCCCCGGCCGGTGACGGCCTCCACAGGCAGTCCCGTCAGGGCCGCCAGCACCGCCGCAGAGGTGGTGGTGTTGCCGATGCCCATCTCCCCCGCGCCCAGGATGGCCACGCCCTGGTCCTTGGCCTGGCGGGCCAGCTCCATACCCGTCCAGACGGCCCGGGCCGCCTCCTGCCGGGTCATGGCCGGCTCATGGGCCAGGTTGCGGGTCCCGGGCAGGATCTTCCGATCCAGGATGGCCGGGCAGTCATATGCATCGGCGATGCCCACATCCACCACCTGTACCTCATCGCCAAAGTGATGGGCCATGGCACTCATGCCGGTGCGGTAATAAGTCATGTTCACCGCCTGGGCCGCCGTGACGCTCCGGGGTGTCACAGACACCCCCTCCTCCACCACGCCGTTGTCCGCGCAGAGGACCACAATGCGGCAGGGGCGATAGGCCGGGCGCAGCTTCCCGGTGATGCCGCACAGGCGAATGTAAATATTCTCCAGCTCTCCCAGGCTGCCCGGCGGCTTGGCCAGGGTGCCCTGGTATACCGCCGCCCGGGCCATGGCATCAGCGTCGGCGTGGATGATATGGGTCAGCTCCTCCCGGAGCAGCTGTTCGTAATTCATAGCGTTAAAAATCCTTTTTCCAGCAGCCAACGGACGTTCTCCTCCGCCTGCAATGTTTCCAGCGTGTAGCTCAGATGCCCTTCCCGGGCCAGGGCGCGCAGCACCGCCTCCATGGGCACGGTACCCCGCTCCAGCGGATCATGGAGGTCCCAGCCGCCGGCGTTGTTGTGCAGGTGCAGGTGCCGCAGATAGGGCCCGCACGCCTCCACCCACTCCATGACCGGGGTGTGGGACAGCTCCGCATTGGCGTGGCCCACGTCCAGGCACAGCCGCAGCCGGGGATCATCCACCTGGTGGACGATGTCCACCGGGATCCGGGGCGATGGCTCCATGACGTTTTCCAGGCACAAGACCATGTCCTCCGGCACCTGGGGCAGAAACTCCCTCCAAAACTCCACGGACTTCTCCACGAACCACTCCGGAAAGTATACCGTGGGAATAAATCCCGTGTGGACCACCAGCAGCCGGCAGCCCCACTCCCGGGCGGCGGCCAGGGCCTGGGCATAGCGGTGCCGGGTCAGGCGCACCGCCAGGGGGTCAATGGCCGCAGGGCACAGCTCATTGAACGGCGCGTGGAACACGAACCGGTCCGCCGCCTGCCGGTGGCGCGCAGCGGCTGCCGCCACCTCCGGAATGGGATCGTCTAGGTTCGCGGCGGTGCAGTATTCGGCGATCTCCAGGCCCAGGCCGTACCGGGCGGCGGTCTCATCGCACCCGGCGGAGACAGTGGAAATATAGAGCTGGCTGCGGTCCATGGCGCTCCTCCTTTTCTTTCATGCGGGGCAAGTATACCACGGCGGCCCGCCCTTGTAAAGCGGGCGCGGGCCGTTCCTCCCGCCCCTAAACGCGCAAAAGCGCCTCCCGCTGCCGGGAGACGCTTTCTGGAATTTTTCCCGGTCGCCGCGGTTTATGCCTCCGTCAAGCCGTTTTCCGCCAGGACCCTCTGCAATATCGCCTCCGGGTCATTGCCCTGGATGTCCAGTCCCTCCGCCAGGAGCAGCCGGGTGGTGGGGATGCCGAAGTAGTCCTCCGCCAGGGCCTTCACATACCCGTAGCCAAAGCGCCCGTCAAAGGGGCCGCCCGACGTTGTGACATAGATCAGCTCCTCCGCCCGGCACATACCCTCCGGCCGGCCGGCAGCGTCATACCGCGTCACGATGCCCGTGGCGTAGATGTTCTCGATATAGATCTTCAGCTGGGCCGGGAAGGACAGGTCCCAGTAGGGCGCCGCTATCACGATCCGGTCCGCCGCGGCGAACTGATGGGCATAGCGGAACATCTCGTCCTCCAGCTCGCCCCGGGCCAGCAGCTCCTCCCGGTGGGGCAGCCGCTGGGGATCCATGGCCCGGATGGGCTCGTCGTACAGCCGCAGTTCCTCATACTCCCCCAGCTTTTTCAGCAGTGCCCGGGCCAGGCGGTCCGTGCGGGAATTGGGCCGGGGACAGCAATTGATGTACAGGGTCATGGGGTATACCTCCTTATAGAATCATCTTTTCATGCTTTTTCTATCTGCCGGGCAAAATCCGCCGCCCGCCCCTCGATGCCCGGCAGGCGCACAAGGCTCCCCCGCTCGTTGGCCGTTTCCAGCAGGCAGAAATGGGGCGGCAGGAAAAAGGACTTGTTCATATTCAGGGCCGAAATGAGCTGCCGGGCCAGCAGGTCGCCCCCGGAGTAGCCGGAAACCACCAGGCCGAACAGGCGCTTGTCGTAAAACCGCTGCTGGCGGAACAGGGCCGTCAGCCGGTTCACGCAGGCGGTCAGATTGGCGGAAAGGGCGTCGTTGTAGTTGGCGCATAGCATCACCAGGGCGTCGCACCGGCGCACGGCGGGATAGACCTCCTCCACCATGGGCCCGCTGCCGTAAAAGCAGCTGCCCTGCTCGCCGAAATGCAGGCACGCGGTGTAGCTGCAGCCGTTGCAGTCGGGCACGGTGCCGTTGCGCAGGCCGATCTCCTCCACCTCCATCTCCGGCGGCAGGTTCCTGCGCACCAGCTCCCAAAAGGCCAGGGTGTTGGAGGTGCTGCGCTGGGAGGCATGCAGGGCCAGTATGTGGTGGATGGGCCCGGGCTTTTCCCAGGCCGCAAGTCTGCCCATCAGCTCTGCGATCGCCGCGCGGAAGGCCGTCTTCTCGTCCACGCCGCCAATTTGCGCCTGGACGCGGAAATTGCGCAGCGACCCGGTAGCCTCCACCAGCGGCCGGCCCAAAAAGGCGCAGCCCGCCTGATTGGCGGCAAACACCATGTCCCGGGCCACATCCTTGGTGTAAAATTCCCCCACACCCGTGACGACTACCCCGGCCACGCAGCCGGCGAGCAAATCTGCGTCCCGCCGCAGCCGGGAGAGCATGTGGTAGTAGGCCCCGTTGCAGCCCCCCTCGTCCAGGGCCACGGCAAACAGAAGCCGCCGCCCCTGCAAGCCATCCAGCTCCCTTTCCGGGTCAGCAAAGGTGCTGCCCGCCGGCAGCAGCGGCAGGAGCGTTTCCTCCAGGGCGGGGCTATAAGCATTTTTCGGCAAAAGAACGGTCAGCGGCATTTTTATTCCTTCTTTCATAAAGACTGTCAAAAAGCCCTGTCATTGCGAAGCCAGTGCGCACACTGTCGGAATGACAAAATGGATTTTTCGGCAGTTTGCAGTTTATGGAATGGCCCTCAGTTTTTCCTCTGTCTCTTTCAGGCGGTCAAGGAGCGCCTTTGGTAGGGGCAAACGCTCAAACTCCACGCCCCCCGGCGTCATGCGGTTGCGCCCGCCCATAAACACGCCGCCCAGGCAGGCCGACGAGCAGTGCCACCGCCCCCGCAGGCACAACAGCAGACTCAGCGCCCCCGACGACAGGGCCGGGGCCACAAAGGGCTTAAAGCCCATTCGCCGCATCTCCAGGTTGGCGTGGGCGGCCAGCTCCGTCAGCTCCCGGGAGAGGGCATCGTCATAGTGTGCGATGGAGTTGGCGATGACCAGATCCTCCCCGTGGGGGCCGAAGCTGCGTCCGTCTGTGAGAAAATCCGCAAATCGTTGGTCCTTTTTTGCGTAGTAGGCCGCCCGGGCGTTCATCACCCCCAGGCCGAAGCCCCTGACCTGGTGAGGGAACAATCCCTCACCGTCCAGGACGCCCGCCTCGTTCCGGTTGCTCTCCAGCAGCACCGCCCGGCACAGGGGATCCACCGGGTCGCTGACCACGCAGAACAGGCCCTTATACCGGGCCGCCCGGGCCTTTTTCGCGTACAGCGCCGCCAGCTCCCGGTTCAGCTCATACTGGGCCATGCGCACGTCTCCGTTTCTCACCGCCGTGTCCGGCACGAACCGGGACGCGCAAAACAGGAACACGTCTCCCGCAAACAGCTCCTCCGGCCCGATGACCTCCACCGGCGGCAGGGCGTCATATTCCCAGGGCAGGCCAATCTGATTCAGTTCAAATTCCCACCGCTGGGGCACGTTTTCCCGCAGATCGCAGATGCCGATGGAGGAGATGACGTCCCCGCCCAGCAGCCGCAGGCCCTGGAGCAGCGTGCTGCCCACGTCCCCCAGGCCCAGGAGGTTCACCCGATATTTCTCCTTCCGCGGCAGGGGTGAGAGCAGCTCCTGCCAGCGGGGATGCAGCCGGTTCACGGCCCGCACCCGGCCCGCCCGGATGGCCTCCTCCAGCTCCGGCGGGATAGCCGGGCCCGGGGCGGAGGCGTCCAGGGTCTCCACGCCCTCCTTATCTGTCAGCAGGGCCGCGTCCGTCACGGGAAAAGTCTCCCGGCCCGTGAGCATTTCCCGGGCAAAGAGGAAAATGATCTCTCCCTCCCCCGGCAGGGCGTCTATTCTTTCATAGGGCAGCGCGTCCCAGGCGCAGAGGGTGTGCCCCTCATAGCGATAGTAGTTCATACCTTCGCCTCCTTCGTCATAAAGCGCATCCGCTTCAGCAGTTCAATGTCGTCGTCCAGGTAGGTGGAGGCCCCCCGGCTCAGATCATAGGTCATGCTGCTGCCCTTGTCGGGGCACAGGGGCAGGATCACCGCCTCACTCAGGCGGCTGAGCGTCAGATTTCGCGCAAAGATCCGCCGGTACTCCGTCTCCAGGGCCAGCAGGATGTTCCGGGCGTTTTCCAGGCAGCACAGGCTCAGGGCCCAGGCGGTCTCCGGATCCAGCGGCCCAAACTCCGGGGAAGCATAGGGCAGGATCCGGTTCACAGACGGCTGCAGGCCGCCCTCCATCCGCTCGCTGCGGCGGATGGTGTCCCCGCCGATGAAGGGGTACAGCGTGGACTCCACAAACCGCATCCGCAGGTTGGGCAGATAGTACACGCCCTCGGCATCATAGCCCAGGCTCTCCATCAGGTCCCGGCCGGTGCCTGTGAGATAGCCCACCAGCACCTTTTTCACCTGGGTGCCGGTCTTTCGCAGCAGCGGCGCCAGGCGGCGGATGCGCTTGCCGTCGTGGAGCACATCGTCCACTAAGATGGCGGGCCGGTCAAAGGCCCGGATGGTGCGCACCTGGTCCTCCAGGGGCGAGTAATCCGGATACGCCTCAATGGAATAAGACGACAGGTCCGGCTCATACACCTTGTCCGTGCGCAGGGTCTTGGTAACGGTGTTGGGCACGATGACACCGCGCATGAGCTTGCCGTAGGGCACGCAGATGTCCGGCCCCAGCTGCCGGGGCTGCGTGGGCTCCTCGGGCACGCCGTTGCACTCAGTGATCCGCCGCAGCAGCCTGTGGTAGATCACCCCGGCGGACAGGCTCAGCACCAGTCCCCCCGGCTGGAGGCGCGTCATGGTCTCCTGCAGCCGCCGGTGCGCCGCCGCCACGGCGGCCACCACCATGGGAGCCGTGGACAGCGGGGGCTTGATGGTGGTGCCCACGTTGTTGCTGAGGATAATGGGCTGGCGCATATCCACCGCCAGTGCGCTGCGGGAGCAGCTGCCCGGCACGGGTACAAAGCCCTGCAGCCGCAGCAGATCCCGTACCCAGGCATCCGCAAAGCCCTCCAGGGGCGTGTAGATGGCATAGGTGTATTCCCGGCCCAGGGCCAGGGTCAGCACCTCCGTCAAAAGCAGCTGTCCCAGCTCATTCTGCTGGGCCGTCTGCGGCACGAACAGGCCGCTTACCAGCAGCGTCCGCCCGCCGGCGTTCTGCCGGACAAAGGCCGCCAGCTCCGCGCTCCCCAGCCGGGAGAACAGATGCTGGGAATCCATGCAGCAATAGCTGGCCGCCCCCAGCACCGTCTTGGTCTCCCCGTTGGTCAGCAGCAGCACGTCGTCGCCGCTCTGACCCAAGGCCCGCAGCACCGTCTCCGCGGCGGAGGCAGGCAGAGCCCGGCGCAGCAGCGCGCTCAGGCGTTCTTCCTCCGGCCCGCAGGGGATAAATTCCAGGTCCTCCGTCCGCAGCACAGGTTTATCCAGCGGCTCCCGCAGGTACAGGCTGTGGCGGTAGATAAATTCCTGGGCCATGGGGTCGATGAGGTGGGAGATATCCCGGTTGGCGTCCACCGCCTCCCGGATGCGGGTGGAGCTGATCTCCTCCAGCTCCTCGGGCAGGGTCAGCTCCAGCACCTTGCCGCTGATGCAGCCGTAATCCCCGGCCATATCGGCGCCGGCCCGGCGGAAGATCACATGGTTGAAGCTGTGGATGGAATCCGGCTCCACAGGCTTGCGGTACGAGGAGGCGTGGGCCACCACATCGCTGCCCACCACAATGGACACCTCCCGTCCCGGAAATGCCCGGCGCAGCCGGCGCAGATTTTCGGGGTTGGCGATATTCACCGGAAAATCCTCCGGGAATATGTGCACATAAAACTCATCCGCCACGGACATGGCCGCGATCTCCCGCCGAACGCGGTAGGGCTGGGTGCGCTTGGACCAGGAGAACTCGTCGATGGCCAGCAGCACCTCAAAGCCCTCGTCCCGGATGGCCCGTACGATGCCCTTGTGGGACAGGGTGAAGGGGTCAAAGGTGCCGGGGAAGAAGGCTATGGGCCGGGGCGGGGCAAAGGATACGCCCCCGCACAGCAGCTCCTGCTCCACCAGGAGCCGGTAGAGCCTGCCCAGCATGGCCGCCCGATAGTAAAAGTGCAGGCCGCTCTCGCTCTCCGCCTGGCACATGGCCAAAATGCGCCGGACCGTCAGCTGCAGGGCCCGGCATTTCTCCTCCCGGTCCAGCACCGGCGAGCCGAACACATGCCGCCCCAGCAAATACATGGCCTCCTGCCGGGTACCCATGTCGATGCCCGCCGTGCCCTTCATCAGCATGCCCAGCAGCCGCCGGGCCCGGCCGCGGCGGGTCTCCTCCTTCTCCGAGAAGCGGCCGCGATAAACGGTGTAGGTCTCCAGTATCTCCGCAGCGGTGTCCAGGGCCGAGGCCACGATGTGCCCCTCCGAGGAGGAGAGGGAGGCAGCCAGCCCTGCCAACAGCTCATCCAGCTGCTCCGGCGGCAGCCACAGGGCAAAGCGCCCCAGATACTCCGGGATATACTTGGTGAATTCCTGCTGTCCCAGCTCCAGGCCCCGGCACAGCTCCACAGCGATCTCGTTGCGCTGATCCACGCTCAGCAGCGGCGCCAGCTCCAGCAGCGCGCCGCCGGCGCTGTGGCGCACGGTGACCCGGTCACTGACCTTGATGAGGTTGGAAAAATGGGCAGCGATGTGCAGCACCTGGCCGCCGCCGGCCTTGGCGTGCTCCGTCAGCAGGAGGATATTCATCCGCCGGATGATCCACGGGGTGGCGGTTTTCAGGTTATCCAAAAAGATCTCCGAGATGGTCTCATCCGGCAGGCGCACCGCCTCCCCCTCCAGCAGCCGGCTGCGCAGAAGGGCCAAAGACGTGCTGTCACTGCAGTGCATTTTCATGAGCGCACTCTGCAGCCGCGGCTCCCCGGGCATGGCCGCCAGCAGCGCCCGCAGCAGCAGCGCGGCGGAGGTGCGCACCGTCAGCTCCCGGGACCGGGCCGAGACCTCCGCAAAGCGCAGCAGCGTTTCCCGCTGCTGCAGGGTGCAGCGGTCCAGGGGCAGCGCCGCAAAGGTGTCCAGCAGCCGGAAGGCCACATCCGGCTCCATCCGCCCCCCGCCGCGGCCATAGGCCAGCAGGCAGTCGAGAAAGCCCTCCTCCCGTCCCGGGCAGTGCTGCAGCAGGGAGTTTACCGCAAACTTCAGGGTATAGCCGATCCAGCTGCGATACTGAGGCATCAGCTTGTGATCCGGGAAAATGATCTTCTCCAGATACAGCTTCCACTGGCCCAGGTCGGTGATATTTCCCAGGGGCTTGCTGTCCCGGGGCCGCTCCTTCACATAGCCCGCGTGGAAATCGGCGATGATGGCCCCCATCAGCGCCGCTGCCTGGCGGCGGATGTCGCCCTCCCGGTGCATCAGTAGTTCATAGAGAAATGCCAGGGTCTCCATTTTCTGCGGCAGGCGCAGATATAGAGAGTAGGATTCAATAACGCCCAGGTAGGCCCGCAGCCGCCGCCAGTCCGTCTCGCCCCGGGCCTGCTCCAGCAGCTGGGCAAAGCTGCGCAGACCTGTGAGCCGGTCCATCAGCCGGATGTTGTGCTCCACGCACACCAGGCGCAGCACATCCAGGGCCTCCTCATCCGTCATCAGCGCCGCCGGCTTCTCCTTCCGGGGCGGCACATTCCGGCCCTGGAGGGTGGTGTCCACCCCCCGCTCAGTCAAAAAGCGCTCAAAATCCCGCAGCCGGGTGTAGACCCGGCGGTAGCGCTGCTTTTTCTGCTCATCCACTCCGTCCAGCTTGGCCAGGATCACGTCAAATGCCTCGGACAGGGTGGAGATGCAGGTGATCTCCTCTCCGTGAGGTCCCCAGGTCTGCTTCACCCGGAAATCCGCATAGATCAGCAGCAGCGACTCCACGGACAGATAGTCCGGCTCCAGGTCCCACACGGAGTGGTTGGCGGCCACATGGCCGATGTCCGAGAGCTTGCGCCGCCGGAACCAGAGGTCCGTGTAATAGTAGTGCAGGTACGGCACCCGCTCCCCCGGCCGGCAGCCGAATTTGCCGATGTCGTGCCCGGCGGCGCTGCCGGACACCAGGGCCAGGTCCACGGGGATCCCGGTCTCACGCAGTCTCCGGCCCATAGTCACGGCAATGTGATGCACCCCCGCAATATGCTCCAGCGCCCGGAACGGCGTGACCTCCAGGCCCAGGCGCATCATTTCATACACATACTCCCGCTTCCACAGCCGCAGCATCTGCCCGTAGCCCGCCGCGCAGGGGCTGCCCTCCAGCTCCTCCTCGCTTAAAAAAGCAAAATCCCACATGGGGTCAAAGGGCTGCAGCTCCCGCTCCGCGTCAAACAGCACCTGCAATACCGACAGCAGAAAGGCCGCCCCGGCTCCGCAGGGAAAGATCTTCCCCGGCTCCGGAAAAAGCTGCTGCCTGGCATAGTCAAAGGCGCACAGCAGCCAACCCTCCCGGGGTGCCTGGGGGCACAGCTGCTCCAGCTCGCCCCGGCACAGCTCCAGTGCCTGCGCGCACCGCACCCGTCCGCCATCCAGCAGCGGCGCAAAGCGCTGCATATAGTTCTCCCGCTCCAGCCCCTGCAAAAACTCCTTTCGCCGGGTAAAATAGTCCCCTGCGGGCCGTCTCTGCAGTCTGCGCAGCAAAAGCGTATTCATCTGCCGGATCCTCTTTTTATTCATGGCGGTGCCCCCCTGTTCCGGTGGTTTTCTATCTTATTATGCTACCACAGCCGCCGCCCGATGTAAACAGCGCAGATGCCCGGTTTTCTCATGTTTTTTGACCATAAAAATTCCCCTGCGCAGCGCGCAGGTGGCCTTTCAGCGTATCAAAAAAACCTCGCAGAGTTTGCCGCCC
>CABMQL010000023.1 GCA_902388735.1 uncultured Eubacteriales bacterium
CTCCGGGGCTTCGGCGGACGGGGACGGCTCCTCCTGCGGTGGGGCAGCGAGGGGCTGCTCGGGCGCGGGCGCGGCATCGGGAGTGGTCTCCGGGTCATCTTCATCCGCCACGGGGCTGGACGCGCCGGTATCGGGCAGCAGGCGCAGCTTTTTGCCGCGGCTGCCGGCTACCGAGGCGAAAACGATCAGCAAAATCAGCAGTACCAGCGCCGCACCGCCGGCGATATATACATACAGCATGGGAACGCGCAGGATTTGGCCCCCATCATCGGCGTAGACGGCACCGCTGAAGCGCTGGAGCGTCTCCTCCCGGGAGTCGTAGGTATAATAGCCGTAGTTCCCGGCGTCATCCATGAGGTACAGCACACAGAAATCCTGCAGGGAAGCATCGTTATAGGTCCAGCCGTTGAGGGTCTGGCCGAAGGCCTTTACCGCGGACGGCGTGAGGCCGGGGACAGCGGAGAGGTCCTGGGGAATATCCGTATAAATGTATGTGATGCTGCCGCAGAGGATGGGCAGGTAGGGGGACTGGACGCCGGTGGTCTGGGAGAAGAGATAGAAGCCCTGGGCCCCGGTCTTTTCGTCAAGGAGGTAGACCAGGGTGCGCCCGCCGGTGGTATCCATCCAAACGGGGAGAGTATCGCCGTTATAGGCCATGGGCTCGGCGGGGGCAAAGCCCGCAGGGGGCGTGACCTGGGACACATCCTTCACCACGCCCAGCCTTTGGCCCCTATAATCCAAAAACAGCGTAGGGGCCTGGGCCACACGGACGGCGATGGTATAGGTCCTGACGGAGCCGTCCTCGGCGGTGACCGTCACGGACAGGCTGGTTTCATCGCCCTGGAGGGGGATCTCCCCGTCGCCCTGGACCGTGGCCCGGGAATCCGACGGGCCGGCGGTGATGGTGAGCCGGTCCGACCGGCTGGGCAGGGAGAGGGTATACTCCGTAATGGCCGGGTCAAAGGCAGGGGTCAGGGTGCCGGCGCTGACGGTGAGAGAAGAAAGAGCGTTATTGCCGCTCAGGGAGGGGCTGGGCGTGTCGCCGCTGCCGCCACCACCGCCGCCGGGAGTGGGAGCGGGGGTAGGTTCGCTGTCGTCCGGCGCGTCGGCGGCCACAATGGTCACGGAGGCGCTGCCGGAGGCATCGTAGTCTACGCCGGCGATGCAGTAGGACCCGGCAGAGATGCTCACGGTGCCGGTGCCGGCGCTATTGGCCCGGAACACCAGCTGATTGGTGCGGCTCTCCCCCTCAAAGCCCATGGGAGCTGTGTCGCCGGACTCCAGGGTAAGGTTGCCGGAATAGGACACGGAATAGGTCCACGCCTCCGAGCCGGAGGGGACGGTAATGGAGAAAGCAACCGTCTTGCCCACGCTGACCGTACTCTGACCGGCGTAAACGGAAATGCCGTCGGCAAAGCTCGTCTGCACCATGCACAGGAGCATGGCGAGCATCAGCAGCAAGCTGAGAGAGAATCTTCTGAAACGCTTCATAAAACACCTGCTTTTCATTTCTGCACAATGGGCGCGGTGCCCAGGATATGTTTCTTGATGGCCAGCAGCGAGGTGGCCGCGATCTTGCTGCCGGAGAGCTGAGCGGCCCGGGCATAAGCGCCGGTAAGGGTCTGGACGCCCAGGATATGTTTCTTCACCGCCAGCAGATCCGTGGCGGCGATGCGGCCGTCGCCATTGGCATCCCCATACACCACGCAGGTGTAGGTATAGGTACCGGCAGCGTCACGAATGGTCAGCACCTGGCCGGTGGAGACAAGGGCGGAATCGGAAACGGTCTTGCCGCTGCCGTCCGTCATCGTGACGGCGGCGTCGGGATTGATGGCCCTGATCTGAGCGGTGAGGGCCTTTACCGGCGTGCCCAGGGTGAAGCCCGAAAGGTAGGAATCCGCGAGGCGCAGCTTGAGGCTGCCCACGTAATCATAGGTCACTGGGGGCTCGGGATCCGGGTCAGGGTCCGGTTTGGGGTCCGGGTCGGGATCGGGATCCGGATCCGGATCAGGGGTATATTCCTCCTCATACGCGGCGGTGGGCAGCTTGGTGACATCGGGCATGTTTTCCAAAATGGGAACGGACAGGGTCAGATCCACATCCAGCAGGTTATTGTTGGCATAGGATCGGTAGGTGCTGTACCCACCCTGATAGGCATAGGTGATATCGGTGGCGTACTGGTGCGTGTAGGTGTCCGTGGGTGTAAAATTGAAGCGCTGGAGATACTGCGTATCCTGCCCCTTGGCTATATAGGAGCGGGCGATGAACTGCGCGCCGCCCAGCAGGGCCTTATAGCTGGTGTCCCAGCCCTCATCCCGGGCATAGAGAATGCCATTGTAATTGGGATCGTCGCCGCCGTAGGCGCCGATGTTGAAGAAATTGTAGTAGGTCCCGCCGCCGTCCTCCGGGTTCAGGGGATAGCCGGTGGCGTTTTTGGTGGCAGAGGTGCCGATTTCGCCCCGGGCCTTTACCGCCAGATATATGGCGCTGACATTGGCCTCGGCCCCCGCCTGAACAAACTCGTCAACGATCTGACTTGTGGCCCACTGGCAGTCCCGCAGGACCATGGCCACCTGATCGTGGGTGGCGGCCCCACTGCCGGAGAGGACCTGGAAGGCCATACAGGCACCGCCGGTCAGATAAGAGCGGGGATCCATGTAGTAAGCCACAGTATTGCCGCTGGCGGCATACCAGCCAGGCTCATACTGCTTCCACTCGCCGGTCTCGCTGTTGTAGGCACCGGGGGCAGTGGAGCGGAGGGCGGTGCTGTAACTCCCGTGGATGAAAGCCCGGCCCAGGGTGGCTTCGTTTTCCAAAGCCTGTGCCCAGTCCAACCCCGTTTTGTCGGCCACGAAGTTCCAGTGGCCGCCGCTGGCGGCGTGCAGCGCCCGGAGATAGGGCTGATAGCTCTTGGGAAATCCCTGCTCCTCCAGGTAGGTCTGATAGGCGCTGTCGTCGCCGATGCGGGTGACGAAATCGCTGCGCATAAAGCCCACCTTGGTGTATCCGCTGCAGGTGAAAACGATCTGGTGCCAGTCTGCACCGTCAGAGCCTTTTTGTGTGGCGATGATCTTTACATACTGACCCCGGTAGAGCATGATGCCGCTGCCGGAAAACTTCACCGTGGCGTACTGCACGCCGGGGCCGGAGCGGACGTTGATGGCGTCGTCGTTGACGTAGGCATCCTCGCCGACGATGCCCAGCACCGGGAGCACAAGACTTGTCAGCATGAGCGCCACCAAAAAAGCGGAGAGGACCCGCTTGATGCGATTCGGTTTTGCGGAGGAGTTTGTCAAGAGAAAGCCCACCCTTTCTGCCCGGCGGCTGTCACAAGGTGCCGGGGGATACTTATTCAAAATAAGGATAGCACAGCCGGCTTTCTTTGTCCACACATATGAGAAAAAAAGAGGAAAGAACAGAAAAAATCACAGGCCCAGGCGAAAATAGGCGCATAAACGAGTCATGGAAAGGGCAAAAAAGGAGCAAGCCCGGCCGCGGGCCTGCTCCTGAATCTGCCAAGAGGTCCTCGCCGAATTGACCGCCTGCAGGCGGCAGGGCATTGCGGTCACTCCGCTCTGCGGCCACGACCAGCTCTTTAAATTCCGGCGCTTATCGTTTGTTCTCCGATTCCTTCGGCATAAAATATCGCCCCATTTGTCGGGCAGTTTATCATACCGACCAACAAATGGGGCGCAGTTTATCTTCAGGAATAGGTACGCACGACGGCGGCCACCTTGCCCAGAATGGACGCATGGCGGCCGTCAATGGGGCTGTACGCCTCGTTTTCCGGCAGAAGCCAAACCTCTCCGTTCCTGCGGGAAAGGCGCTTCACCGTGGCCTCATCCTCCAACAGGGCCACCACGATCTCGCCGTTATGTGCCGTGGGCTGCTGATGCACCACCACCAGGTCCCCGGGCAGAATGCCGGCGTTCAGCATAGACTCGCCCCGGACCCGCAGAGCAAAATACTCCCCGTCCCGGCCCTGGGTGTCAAAGGGGATATAATCATCAATATGCTCCTGCGCCAAAATAGGCGTACCGGCAGCCACATCGCCCAGCACCGGCACGCGGCCGGCGGGAATCTCCGCCTCCCGGGGCGCAGCGGCCGGGGCGGCCGGACTCTCCCGCTCTGTCAGCGTCAGGGCGCGGCCCTTGCGGCCACTCTTTGTGATGTATCCCAGCTCCTCCAGGTGCTTAATATGAAAATGCACCGTTGAGGGCGACTTCAGCCCCACGGCCTCCCCGATCTCACGGACAGAGGGCGGGTAACCCTGGGTGCGGACGGCATTGGCAATATAGTCATAGATCTTCTGCTGCATGGCGGTGAGCTTTTGCATGAAATCCCCTCCTGCATTTTTCTTATTTTTATTATAACACAGGTTTTCGCGGGTTGCAACAACTGTTCGAGTAATTTTTTTGTTTTCTTTCCGCTTTTCTGCTTGCATTTTATACAGGAATATGGTATTATGGGCATTACTTGATGGATATTATGCCTGCGGGCATCCAATAAATCGGAGGGAAAAATATTATGTTGATTGCTATCACCATCGTGCAGCTGCTGGCCGCTTTGGTCCTTATCCTGATCGTTCTGTTCCAGTCCGGCAAGAGCCAGGGCCTGTCCGGCGCCATCGGCGGCATTGCCGATTCCTATATGTCCAAGGGCAAGGCCCGGACCATTGACGCCAAGCTGGCCAAGGCCACCAAGTGGGTCGGTGCTGTGTTCATCGTTCTGACCCTGGTGCTGGACTGCATGGTCGCCGCCGGCCTGTAAGCAGAGCCGATCGATTTGCGAAGTAAATAGGAAGCCGCCCGAAGCAGATGCTTCGGGCGGCTTTTTGGATTGCAGGGGGTACTCATGCGCGCCGCCGCGGAGGGCAGTTCTGAATAGGCGGGCGGGGTAGAACCCCGCCCCTACGGATATATTGAGAGCTGTGCAGCAGGCGGACAGAGTCGTCCGCCCCTACGGATGCGCTTCGCGGGGCGATTTTTATGCTGCCAGGGAGGCGTCGCTGGGGAGCCCATACTCCTGCACATCGACACCTTCGTGGGGGAGAAGGCCGCGGATGGTGATCATGTCGCCGGCGGTGGAGCCGTAGATGATGAGATCCTGCCACTGGGTGCCGGGGGCATCGGTGCTGAAGATTATATAGCCGTCTTCCACATCGCTGGAGGGGTAGCCGGAGTCCTCCGCCCCGTCCGAAAGCATGATAAAACCGCTTTCCAACAGCTCTCTGGCAAGGTCATCGTCATTGGCCCAATAGAGGACATATACCAGGCCGTTGTCGCCGGAGACATAGCCTAAAAACTGAATCGTCAAGTCGTCGTTGATGTCGATCTCATCGCCGCAGTCGGCGTCGATATCGCGGTAATCGGAGTTCCAATCATCGTTGCTGTCGGACCAGCCGCCGTTGTTCCCGCTGTTATCGCCCTGGAATATTTTATCCAGCAGGCCGCTGGCCCTTCAGCACAAACACCAGCACAAAGGCGATCAGCCCGGTGACTGCGCCGCTATTCTGTGTTCCTCTCCTGGCGGAATGGGTTTTAAAGGACTTCTGAAAGCTTTTCACCACCCGCTCACCGCTCTGGGCGGCGGCGGAAGCCGCTTTCTTCCCGGGCTTGCGGGTCTGCTCCTCAAAGCACTGCTTATCTTCGTAGCAGGTTTTTTCCTCATAGCACACCTTGCCGGGACGGGGCCGGGCGCCGTTTTCCCCATGGTGGATGGTGCCGTCGGCTCCCACCCATTCCTGTCGGGGCGGGCGGTTATAGGCGCCGCAGTGGGGGCAGCAACCCTCCTGACGGTAATCATAGCGTCTGCCGCAGGCAGCGCAGCGTATCATCTGCATCTATCCGATCCTCCCCTTCTGTTTTTCCCTATTATACAGGCCCAAGGCAGGTTTTACCACCTACCTGAGGTTGCGCGGTCTGTTTTTGGGGGCAACTTCAGCTTTACATGCCCAGTATACCATCCCGGTCCCCTCGGCGCAAGCCCCGGCGGGACGGGTAATGCAAATGAAAAAAGCCCTTTGCTATGACGCGGGCATCATAGCAAAGGGCTTTTTTACATTCGGACTGCTTACTTGACCAGCTCGATGATGGCGGTCTCGGCAGCATCGCCGCGGCGGACGCCGGTGCGGATGATGCGGGTATAGCCGCCGTTGCGCTCTGCATACTCAGGAGCGATCTCCTTGAACAGCTTGTGCGCCACATCCTCTCTGGTGATGAAGCTCAAAGCCTGGCGATAGGCTGCCAGATCACCCTTCTTGCCCAGGGTAATCATCTTTTCAGCCAGGGGCTTGATCTCCTTGGCACGGGTGATGGTGGTTTCCATACGGCCGTTATCCAGGAAATCGGTGACCTGCTGACGGAGCATCGCCATGCGCTGATCGGTAGTCTTACCGAGCTTACGAGTTCCGGGCATTTCTGTTTCCTCCTTGTAAGGATCTTACTGCGCGGGATCGCGCAGGTTAGTTGTTTTCTTCGCCGGCCAGATGCAGACCCATCATGGCCAGTTTGTTGATGACTTCCTCCAGAGACTTGCGTCCCAGGTTGCGGACCTTCATCATTTCCTCTTCCGTCTTGGAGATCAGATCCTCCACGGTGTTGATGTTGGCACGCTTGAGGCAGTTGAAGCTGCGCACAGACAGATCCAGCTCCTCGATGGTCATCTGCAGCTGCTTGCTCTGATCGTCCCCGGCCTTTTCCACGATGACGGGCTCGCCGCCCACATTGTCGGACAAATCAGTGAACAGAGCAAAGTGGTCGCAGAGGATCTTGGCGCCCAGGGACACGGCGTCCCGAGCGGAGATGGTGGAATCCGTCCACACTTCCAGCGTCAGCTTGTCAAAATCGCTCATGTTGCCGACACGGGTCTTTTCCACCGTGTAGTTGACTTTATACACAGGGGTATAGATAGAGTCGATGGGGATGACGCCGATAACGCCGGGGCGCATGGCCTTGTTCCGGTCGGCGGACACATAGCCGCGGCCGTGGCTCAAGGTCACTTCCATGCTCAGGGTGGCGCCCACGTCCAGAGTCGCAATGTGCAGCTCGGGATTCAGGACCTCCACCTCGCCATCGGGCTTAATGTCGCCGGCAGTAACCTCGCAGGGGCCGGCAGCCTCGATAAAGACGGTCTTGGCACCCTCGCAGTGCAGCTTGGTCAGCAGATTCTTCATGTTCAGCACGATCTCCGTGACATCCTCCTTGACGCCGGGGATGGTGGAAAACTCGTGCTGGACACCGGCAATCTTGATGCTGGTGGCTGCAGTGCCGGGCAGAGAGGAGAGCAGGATCCGACGCAGGGCATTGCCCAGTGTCGTTCCGTAGCCGCGCTCCAGGGGTTCGATCACATACTTTCCATAGGAAGCATCGCCAGGTGTTTCAATACACTCGATCTGAGGCTTCTCAATTTCGATCATGCAGTACCCTCCTTCATTTCAGTTGGGCGGAGTTTACGCTCCGCACCGTATTCGATTCCAGTTCAGTTTGAGGGTCTCGACCCTATTACTTGGAGTACAGCTCGACGATGAGGTGTTCCTCAATGGGCATATCAATGTCATCACGAGCGGGCATTCTGGTCACGGTGCCCTTCAGCGCATTCTTGTCACGCTCCAGCCAAGTGGGAACGGTGACCAGAGGAGCATCCTCTGCAGTGAAGCGCTTGAAGGCGGCGGAGGAGCGGCTGCTCTCCTTGACCTCGATCACATCTCCCACGCGCACCAGGTAGGAAGGAATGTTGACCTTCTTGCCGTTGACGGTGAAATGGGCGTGGTTCACCAGCTGACGAGCCTCGCGGCGGGTCATGGCAAAGCCCAGACGATAGACCACATTATCCAGCCGGCGCTCAACCAGGGTCAGCAGGTTCTCGCCGGTCTTGCCGGGCATGGCGGAAGCCTTCTCGTAATACATACGGAACTGCTTCTCCAGGATGCCGTAGACGAACTTCACCTTCTGCTTCTCATTGAGCTGGATGGCATACTCGCTCTTCTTCTTTCTCATCTGGCCGCCGGGGTTGCGCTTGGTCTCCTTCTTGGCGTAACCCATGACAGCAGGAGAGATACCCAGCGCCTTGCAACGCTTGGCGATAGGCTGCATATTCTTAGCCATAATCTATTTATCCTCCTTGTTCCGATTACACGCGACGACGCTTGGGGGGGCGGCAGCCATTGTGGGGGATGGGAGTGACGTCCTTGATCATGGTCACTTCCAGGCCCACGGCCTGCAGCGCACGAATGGCAGCCTCACGGCCCTGGCCGGGGCCCTTGACAAAGACCTCAACGGTCTTCAGGCCATGCTCCATGGCGGCCTTGGCGGCAGTCTCAGCTGCGCTCTGGGCGGCGAAGGGAGTGGACTTCTTGCTGCCGCGGAAACCCAGACCACCGGAGGAGGCCCAGGACAGGGCATTGCCCTGTGCATCGGTAACGGTTACCATGGTGTTGTTGAAGGAAGAACGGATATGGACCTGGCCCTTTTCAATGTTCTTCTTTTCACGGCGGCGGCGGATAACCTTCTTGCCGGTCTTAGCATTAGCCATATTCTATCTTCCCTCCTTACTTCTTCTTGTTGGCAATGGTCTTCTTGGGACCCTTGCGGGTACGGGCGTTGGTCTTGCTGCGCTGACCACGGACGGGCAGGCCGCGGCGATGACGCATGCCGCGATAGCAGCCGATCTCGGTCAGACGCTTGATGTCCAGGGCCACCTGGCGGCGCAGATCGCCTTCCACGGTGTAGCTCTGGTCAATGACCTCACGGAGCTTAGCCTCGTCGGCCTCCGTCAGATCCTTCACGCGGGTGTCGGGGTTGATGCCTGTTTGCGCCAGGATGTCCTGTGCGCTCTTTCTGCCAATACCATAGATATAGGTCAAACCGATCTCGATTCGCTTATCCTTGGGCAGGTCAATACCGGCAATACGTGCCATACTCTTAAAGCACCTCCAATTTCATCTTAGCCCTGTCTCTGCTTATGCTTGGGATTCTCGCAAATGACCATAACACGGCCCTTGCGGCGGATCACTTTGCACTTTTCGCACATGGGCTTCACGGACGGTCTTACTTTCATTTTGATAAACCTCCTACTTACTACGCCAGGTAATCCGGCCCCGGGTCAGATCATACGGCGACATTTCCACTGTCACCTTGTCACCGGGCAGAATCCTGATGAAATTCATTCTGAGCTTTCCGGAAATATGCGCTAATATGGTGTGTCCATTTCCAATGTCTACCTGGAATGTGGTGTTGGGCAGGGATTCAACCACTACGCCTTCCACTTCGATCATATCGGATTTTGCCAAGCTATAATCCCTCCTGGTCTTGATTACCGCTGCCTGTGCAGGCAGCTAAGGCTTTACGAAGCTCACTATTTGTGATTTTTTCGCTGCTCCTGATCTTCTCGGCGACCACGCTGTGGCTCTCCCCCACGAAGGAAACGTGCTTGCACTTTTTCTTCTTGGGTTTTTCCACACGGCGGCTCTTGCCGTCTGCCAGCAGGAGGAACTCCCCCTGTATGTCCAGCACGAAGAATAAGTCTCCCTCGTCCCGGCCGGCAGTAGATTTTACGATGTTGGATTTGGCAATGTTCATAGGCTTACACCAGTGATTTCTCGGCATCCGTCAGAAGCTCCGGATCGCCGGCGGTGATCAGAATGGTGTTTTCATAGTGGGCGGCATACTTGCCGTCGGCGGTTTTCACCGTCCAGCCATCGGGCATCTGCTTGATGGCCGCCGTGCCTGCGTTGACCATGGGTTCTACGGCGATGGTCATGCCCCGCAGAAGGCGGGGACCATGGCCGGGTTTGCCGTAATTGGGCACCTCAGGCGCTTCGTGCATGTTCCGGCCGATGCCGTGGCCCACATATTCGCGCACCACGGAAAAGCCGTTTGCCTCCACATAGGTCTGCACCGCGTGGGAAATATCCGACAGGCGGCAGCCCTCCCGCGCGTACTTCAGACCCTCGAAGAAAGAGTCCTGGGTCACGCGGATCAGGCGCATGGCTTCGTCTGACACCTGGCCGCAGGGGTAGGTGCCGGCGCAGTCGCCATGGTAGCCGCCGATGTATGCGCCCACGTCCACGCTGACGATGTCACCCTCCTGCAGCACCCGTTTGCCGGGGATGCCGTGGATGATCTCGTCGTTGACGCTGACGCATACACTGGCCGGATAACCATTGTAGTGCAGGAAGGAGGGGGTAGCCCCCTGCTCCCGGATAAAGTGGAACACTGCCTTGTCAATTTGTTGGGTTGTTACGCCGGGCTTTACCATTTCCCGAGCCAGGGCCCGGGCAGCCGCGGTAATTTTTCCCGCCAGGCGCATCGCTTCGATCTCGTGGGCAGATTTCAGGGTGATCATGACTTATCTCCCCAGTGCTTCCAAGATCGCCTGCGTAGTACCGGCCACGGTGGGCTGGTCCTCCACAGTTTTCAGAATCCCACGGGCCTCGTAGAAACCCTTGAGCGGTTCTGTCTCTTTATGATAAACCGCCAGACGGTCACGGACCGTCTCGGGGTTATCATCCTTGCGCTGCACGAGCTTGCCGCCGCACACATCGCACACGCCTTCCTTTTTGGGAGGAATGTTCACAATGTGGTAGCTGGCGCCGCAGCTCTCGCAGACCCGTCTGCCGCCCATGCGGGCGACGATCTTCTCATCGGGAATTTCGATGGCGACCACAGCGTCGAAGCTGATGCCGGCCTGCTCCATGGCTTCCGCCTGGGCGATGGTGCGGGGCACGCCGTCCAGAATGTAGCCGTTCTTGCAATCCGGTTCCTGCAGGCGCTCATTGATGATGCCGATGATCACTTCATCCGGCACCAGCTTGCCCGCGTCCATGTACTCTTTGGCCTTGAGGCCCGTGGGAGTGCCGTTTTTCACAGCTGCACGCAGAATGTTACCCGTGGAGATGGTGGGAATATCCAGCTTGACCTTGAGAATGTCAGCCTGGGTCCCCTTACCGGCACCCGGGGCACCTAATAGGATCAGTTTCATAAAAACACCTCTTATTCCAGGAAGCCCTTATACTGACGCATCAGCATCTGGGATTCCAGCGCCTGTACGGTCTCCAGCGCAACACCCACAACGATGATGACGGAGGTGCCGCCGATGGACAGAGCAGCATTGTTGACGACCTTGCCGATGATGAGGGGCAGGATGGCCACAATACCCAGGTAGATGGCACCAAACAGAGTGACCTTGTTGAGGACCTTCTTGATGAAGTCTGCGGTGGGCTTACCGGGGCGGAAGCCGGGGATGAAGCCGCCGTTCTTCTTCAGGTTGTTGGAGATCTCAATGGGGTTGAACTGAATGGTGGAATAGAAATAGCTGAAGCCGATGATCATCAGGAAGTAGAAGATCATATACAGCACCGACTTGGTGTCGATGGCGTTCAGGAAGCCATACCAGAAGGTTCCCTTCTCCGGCTGCTTGCAGAAAGCGGCGATGGTGGAGGGGATCATGGCAATGGACTGGGCAAAGATGATGGGCAGAACGCCGGACATATTCACCTTCATGGGGAGGGTGGATGCCTGGCCGCCATACATCTTGCGGCCCACCTGGCGCTTGGCATACTGCACCGGGATGCGGCGCTCGGCGCCGTTGACCCAGGTGATGAGCACGATCAGAGCCAGGATGCCGATGATCACCAGCACAGCAGCCCACCAGGCCAGGGTGCCCGCCTTCAGGCCGGAAACCATGGAGGAGACCATAGCCGGCACGCGGGACAGGATGCCTGCGAACAGGATGATGGAGATACCGTTGCCGATACCGAACTCGGTGATCTGCTCACCCATCCACATAACGAAGGAGGAGCCGGCGATGAACGATGCGATGATGACCAGGGCGGCCCAAACACCGGTGTTGGTGAGGATGCCGTAGTTCTTCATCAGCATGTAGTAGCCCCAGCCCTGCAGGATGGCGATGGCCACGGTAGCATAGCGGGTGATGGACTGGATCTTCTTCTTGCCTTCCTCGCCGCCGTCTCTTGCCAGCCGCTCCAGGGCGGGGATGGCAATGGTCAGCAGCTGGATGATGATGGAGCTGTTGATATAGGGCTGCACGCCCAGTGCGAAAACAGTCGCCTCGGCAAAGGCGCCGCCGGACATGACGTTATACAGGCCCAGGACGGTGGTGCTCAGCTGATTGATATAATCATTCAGCAGGCCCGTGTCCACATAGGGGACAGGGATGGCGTTGCCGATGCGGAAGATCAGAAGGATCAGTGCGGTGAAGATGATTTTCTTGCGCAGTTCGGGGATGCCCCAGGCTTTGCGAATCGTCTGAATCACCTTAGATCACCTCTGCCTTTCCTCCTGCTGCTTCGATCGCGTCCTTAGCAGCCTGAGAGAAAGCAGCGGCCTGCACGGTCACCTTCTTGGTAACGGAGCCGTTACCGAGAACCTTGAAGCCATACTCGCACTTGCTCAGGATGCCCTTGGCCAGCAGAGCTTCTGCGTTCACAGTCTCGCCGTCCTCGAACTTGTTCAGAGCGGACAGGTTGATGATCTCCAGGGGCTTGGCAAAAATGTTGTTGAAACCGCGCTTGGGGATGCGGCGTGCCAAAGGCATCTGGCCGCCTTCAAAGCCGATGCGGGTGCCGCCGCCGGAGCGGGCCTTCTGACCCTTATGACCACGGCCGGCAGTCTTGCCGTTGCCGGAGCCGGCGCCGCGGCCCTTGCGGTAGGCTTCCTTGGTGGAGCCAACTGCGGGAGACAGTTCATTCAGTTTCATTCTCTCGCACCTCCTTATTCTACTTCGGTGACCTGGAGCAGATAGCCGATCTTGGCGATCTTGCCCTTGGTCTGAGCGTTGTCGGGCTGAACGGTGGTGTCACCGATCTTGCGCAGGCCCATGGAATGAGCAGTTGCAATGTGCTTTTCCAGGCGGCCGTTGAGGCTCTTGACGAGCTTGATATTCAGATTAGCCATAATTCAAACTCCTCCTTAGCCCACGATCTCGTCCACGCTCTTGCCGCGGGTTCTGGCAACTTCCTCGGGAGTGCGCAGAGCCTTCAGGCCCTCAAAGGTGGCGGCGACAACATTGACTGCAGTGTTGGAACGCAGGCACTTGGTACGAATATCCTTCACACCGGCTGCTTCCATAATGATACGCACGGGACCGCCGGCGATAACGCCGGTACCGGGTGCGGCGGGCTTCATCAGCACGCGGCCTGCGCCAGCCTCACCGATGACCTCGTGAGGAATGGTGCTGCCGGACAGAGAAACCTGGATCATGTTCTTCTTAGCATCCTCAATGCCCTTGCGAATAGCCTCGGGAACTTCGGCGGCCTTGCCCAGGCCGTAACCGACCTTGCCCTTGCCGTCGCCCACGACCATCAGAGCGGAGAACTTCATGACACGACCGCCCTTAACCGTCTTGGATACACGGTTGGTAGCAACTACTTTTTCGATATACTCGCTTTGTTCTCTTTCAAATCTTGCCATTGTCAGTTATCCTCCTCTCTTAGAATTCCAGGCCGCCCTCGCGGGCACCCTCGGCCAGCTCGGCCACACGACCGTGATACAGATAGCCGCCGCGGTCAAACACGACAGTATCGATCCCCTTGGCCTTGCAGCGCTCGGCAACCAGCTTGCCCACAGCGCGGGCCGCGGCCTTGTTGCCGCCGTTGCCTTCGATGGCCTTATCCAGAGAGGACGCGGCGACCAGGGTGTTCCCGGCCACATCGTCGATCACCTGGGCATAGATGTTCTTTTCACTGCGGAAAACATTCAGACGGGGTCTCTCGGCGGTGCCGAAAACCTTGGCGCGCACTCTCTTGTGGCGCTTGAGACGCTGAGCGTTGGTATTGGGTCTTTTAATCATATCGGCACACCTCCTTACTTCTTGGCGCCGGTCTTACCGACCTTGCGGCGGATGACTTCATCGACATACTTGATGCCCTTGCCCTTATAAGGCTCGGGAGGACGCTTCTCGCGGACTTCGGCAGCGAACTGACCGACCTTCTGCTTGTCGGCGCCGTGGATGACGACCTTGTTCTGAGCGGGGACCTCGATGGTGATGCCATCGATCTCGGGCACGATGACCTGATGGGAATAACCCAGGTTCATGACCAGCTCATTGCCCTTCTTCTCGGCACGGTAACCCACGCCGTTGATCTCCAGCTCCTTCTTGAAGCCTTCGCTGACGCCAACGACCATGTTGTGCAGCAGAGCGCGGGTCATGCCGTGCAGAGCGCAGTGGGCCTTGTCGTCGGAGGGACGCTTAACATGGATGATGTTGCCTTCCTGCTCCAGGATCATCTCGGGGTGCAGGGTCTGCACCAGGGTGCCCTTGGGGCCCTTGACGGTGACAACATTGCCCGCAGCAATGGAAACCTCCACACCGGCGGGAACGGTAATGGGCATTCTACCAATTCTAGACATTGTTCAAATACCTCCTTACCAAACGAATGCCAGGACTTCGCCGCCGACATGAGCCGCACGAGCAGCCTTGTCGGTCATGACGCCCTTGGAAGTGGATACGATCGCAATACCAAGACCGCGCAGCACGCGGGGCAGCTCGTCGGCGCCCACATAGACGCGCAGGCCGGGCTTGGACACGCGGCGCAGGCCGGAGATGACCTTCTCCTTGCCGGCGTTGTACTTCAGGGCGATGCGGATGGTGCCCTGGGTGCCGTCGTCGACGATCTGGAAGGACTTGATGTAGCCCTCGTCCAGCAGGATCTGAGCGATGCTCTTCTTCATGTTGGAAGCGGGGACATCCACGGTCTCATGCTTGGCATTGTTGGCGTTGCGGATACGGGTGAGCATATCGGCAACAGGATCAGTGATGTGCATAGTTGATTATCCTCCTAATTTAGAGTTACAGGAATTTCTCCTGTTGAGGCAGCGAGGTATCACTGCTAATTTGGCGCACCGGCGGACCGATGTTTAATTAACAGTGACCTTTCGCCATCCTATATTGCCAGAGCGTCACCTACGCTCTTGGACACTTGGTTGCGGAGAGAAGCTCTCACGCGGGATGCTGCCCCCGATTTACAGCGACAGTATCAGTGCTGGATTTTTTCGCCAGACGAGGCGGCAAGGCGAAGGCGTACTTTGTGTACGCCGAGCCGCGCCAACGAAGTATGGCGGAAAAATTACCACGAAGCTTTGCGGACACCGGGGATCTCGCCCTTGTAAGCCAGGGTGCGGAAGCAGACACGGCACACGCCGTAGTCACGCAGGTAGGCGTGGGGACGGCCGCACAGCTTGCAGCGGTTGTACTTACGGGTGGAGAACTTAGCGGGAGCCTGCTGCTTCAGGATCATAGACTTCTTTGCCATTTTTTTCTCCTCCTAATCAGCGTTCAAAGGGAGCGCCGACCAGAGTCAGCAGCTCGCGGGCTTCTTCATCGCTCTGCGCGGTGGTGCAGATGACGATGTCCATACCACGGATCTTGTCGATCTTATCGTACTCGATCTCGGGGAAGATCAGCTGCTCCTTGATGCCCAGGGCATAGTTGCCGCGGCCATCGAAGGCGTTGGCGCTGATGCCGCGGAAGTCACGCACACGGGGCAGAGCCACGTTGAACAGACGATCCAGGAACTCCCACATCTTGTCGCCGCGCAGGGTGACCTTGGCGCCCACGGGCATACCTTCACGGAGCTTGAAGTTTGCAACGGACTTCTTGGCGATGGTCACGATGGCCTTCTGGCCGGTGATCTGGCCCAGGTCCTTGCAGACTGCTTCCAGAACTTTGGGGTTTTCACGGGCTTCGCCGCAGCCGACGTTCACGACCACCTTGTCGATCTTGGGGATCTGCATGGTGGACTTGTAGCCGAACTTCTTGAAGAGAGCGGGAGCCACTTCTTCGGTATACTTTACTTTCAGTCGTGCCATTTTACCTCTCTCCTTTCTTACAGCTCAGCGCCGCACTTCTTGCAGATGCGGACCTTCTTGCCGTCAACGATCTTATAGGCCACGCGGGTGCCCTTGTCGCACTTGGGGCAGACGACCTGCACCTTGCTGGCATAGATGGCAGCCTCACGCTTCACGATGCCGCCCTCTTCGCCCTGCTTGCGGGGCTTGATGTGGCAGGTGACCATGTTGATGCCTTCCACGACGACCTTGGCCTCGCTGGGCACGGTGCCCAGGACCTTGCCGGTCTTGCCCTTGTCCTTGCCGGACAGGACGACGACCTTGTCGTTCTTCTTGATTTTCAGACTATTCATTCTTCGGCCCCTCCTTAAACTACTTCGGGAGCCAGGGACAGGATCTTCATGTAGTCCTTGTCACGCAGCTCGCGGGCAACGGGCCCAAAGATACGGGTACCTCTGGGGTTCTTGTCGTCCTTGATGAGGACGGCAGCGTTGTCATCAAAACGGACATAGGTGCCGTCGGCACGGCGAACGCCCTTGGCGCTGCGAACGATGACAGCCTTGACGACCTCGCCCTTCTTCACCTGGCCACCGGGGGTGGACTTGCGCACGGAAGCGACGATCACATCGCCGATGTTGCCGTACTTGCGCTTGGAACCGCCCAGGACGCGGATGCACTTGATCTCTTTGGCGCCGGTATTATCGGCAACCTTCAGATAAGACTCTTGCTGAATCATTCTCGGTTACCTCCTTACTTAGCCTTCTCAACGATCTCGACCACGCGCCAACGCTTGTCCTTGGACAGGGGGCGGGTCTCCATCACCTTAACAATATCGCCTACGCCGCAGGTGTTCTCCTCATCGTGGGCCTTCAGCTTATAGGTGCGGCCGACGATCTTCTTGTACAGAGGGTGAGCGACACGATCCTCAATGGCCACGACCACGGTCTTGTCCATCTTGTCGGAAACTACCTTGCCAACTCTGACCTTGCGGGAGGAAATTCTCTTTTCTTCCATATTACTTCTCCTCCTTTTCACGGATAACGGTCTTCACCCGGGCAATATCACGCTTGGTTTCAGCGATCTTGAGAGGATTGTCCAGCTGATTGGTTGCGTGCTGCATACGCAGGAAGAACAGATCCTTCTTCAGGGAGTCGAGCTTTTCATTGAGCTGCTCAACGCTCATTGCACGTACTTCAGTTGCCTTCATCTCATTCACCTACTTCCTGGGCGGCGACGTCCTCGCGCTTGGCGATCTTGGTCTTGATGGGCAGCTTGTGGCTGGCCAGACGCAGAGCCTCGCGGGCGACATCTTCGGAAACGCCGGCGATCTCAAACATGACACGGCCGGGCTTAACAACGGCTACCCAATACTCGGGGGAACCCTTACCGGAACCCATACGGGTCTCAGCGGGCTTCTCGGTAACAGGCTTATCGGGGAAGATCTTGATCCAAACCTGACCGCCACGCTTGGTATAACGGGTCATGGCGATACGGGCGGCTTCGATCTGATTGCTGGTAATCCATGCGGGCTCCAGCGCTACGAGGCCAAATTCACCGTAGGTGATCTTATTGCCTCTGGTGGCCTTGCCGGTGAGGCGGCCACGGTGTACTCTGCGGTACTTAACTCTCTTGGGCAGAAGCATTACTGAGCGCCTCCTTCTTTCTTTTCTGCGGGTTTGCGGAAACCACCCTGGGGACGGCTGCCGTTGCGGTCACGGTTGAAGCCACCGTTCTGACCATCACGGCGGAAGCCACCACGACGATCGCCATCACGGCGACCGCGGCGCTCGCGGCGCTCCTGGTAGGGCTTGCTGGTGTCCAGGGTACGGGGGGTGGTGCGCAGAGCCTGGCTCAGCACTTCACCCTTGTAGATCCACACCTTCACGCCGATGCGGCCGAAGGTGGTAGCAGCCTCAGCGAAGCCGTAGTCGATGTCGGCGCGCAGGGTCTGCAGGGGGATGGTACCCTCGTGATAGTGCTCGGAGCCGGCGATCTCACGACCACCCAGACGACCGGAGCAGTTGCACTTGATGCCCTTGGCGCCGGCGCGCATAGCGCGGCCCATGGCATTCTTCATGGCGCGGCGGTGAGAAATACGCTTCTCCAGCTGAGCGGCGATGTTCTCGGCCACCAGCTGCGCGTCCATATCGGGGTTGCGGACCTCAACGATGTTCAGCTTCACGGTCTTGCCGATGAGCTTCTCAACGCTCTGGCGATACTCCTCCACCTGGGTGCCGCCCTTGCCGATGACCACACCGGGACGGGCCACATGCAGGTAAATGGTAACGACCTCGCTGCTACGCTCGATCTCGATCTTGGAGACACCGGCCGCATACAGGAGCTTCTTCAGGTACACGCGGATCTTGTGATCCTCTACCAGAAGGTCGCCTACCTTCTCATTGCTGGCATACCAACGGGAATCCCAGTCTTTGATGACGCCCACGCGGAAACCGTGGGGATTAATTTTCTGTCCCATAAAACTGTCTCCCTCCCTTACTCTTTCTCAGCGACGGCCAGCGTCACGTGAGAGGTTCTCTTGTTGATGCGATAAGCACGGCCCTGGGCCCGGGGCATCATTCTCTTGAGAATGGGGCCGGGAGTGGCGAACACCTGGGTGACCACCAGCTTTTCAGGATCCATGTTGAAGTTGTTCTCTGCGTTGGCGCAGGCGCTCTTGAGCAGCTTCACCAGGGGCTCGGAGGCCGCCTTGGGGGTCTGCATCAGAATGGCCATGGCCGTCTTGGCATCCTTGCCGCGGATCAGATCGCACACGATCTGGACCTTGCGGGGAGAGATGCGGACATATCTCAAATAAGCTTTAGCTTCCATTGTATTCTGCATCCTCCTTCTTACTTAGACTTCGCGTGGCCGCGGAACGTGCGGGTGGGAGCGAACTCGCCCAGCTTGTGACCCACCATGTCCTCCTGGACATAGACGGGCACATGACGGCGGCCGTCATGCACGGCGATGGTGTGACCCACGAACGCGGGGAAGATGGTGGAGCTGCGACTCCAGGTCTTCAGCACGTTCTTCTCGCCCTTTGCATTCATTTCTTCAACCCGCTTGAGAAGCTCCGGGGCAACATACGGGCCTTTTTTAATAGATCTGCTCATATTCTCTTGCCTCCCTTACTTCACATTACGACGCTTGACAATGAACTTGTCGGTGGGGTTCTTCTTCTTGCGGGTCTTGTAACCCATAGCAGGCTTGCCCCAAGGAGTGACAGGGCCGGGACGGCCGACAGGGGACTTACCTTCACCACCGCCGTGGGGGTGGTCGCAGGGGTTCATAACAGAACCGCGGACGGTGGGACGCCAACCCATGTGGCGCTTGCGGCCGGCCTTACCGATCTGCACGTTCTCATGCTCCAGGTTGCCCACCTGGCCGATGCAGGCGGTGCAGTTGGTGCGGATGATGCGGACCTCGCCGGAGGGCATACGGATCTGGGCGTTCTCGCCTTCCTTAGCCATCAGCTGGGCATAGGCACCGGCGGAGCGGACCAGCTGGGCGCCGCGGCCGGGATGCATCTCGATGTTGTGGATCACGGTACCCACGGGAATGTTGGCGATGGGCAGGCAGTTGCCGGGCTTGATGTCGGCAGCGGCGGAGGAGAGGACCTTGTCCCCGGCGTTCAGGCCCACGGGAGCGATGATGTAACGCTTCTCGCCGTCCTCATACTGCACCAGCGCGATGTTGGCGCTGCGGTTGGGATCGTACTCCAGCTGCAGGACAGTGGCTTCCATGTCCATCTTGTCGCGCTTGAAGTCGATGATACGATACTTGCGCTTCTCGCCGCCGCCGCGATGACGGACGGTGATGCGGCCATAGCTGTTGCGACCAGCATTCTTCTTCAGAACCTCAGTCAGGCTAGCCTCGGGCTTGGCGTGCTTGTTGATGCCGTCAAAGCCGTTGACAGTCATGTGTCTGCGGGAGGGTGTGGTCGGCTTAAAAGTTTTAATAGACATTCTTTACACTCCTTCCGTTATCAGACCATACCTTCGAAGAACTCGATGGTCTTGGAATCCTGGGTCAGCTGGACATAGGCTTTCTTCCAGCTCTTGCGCTTGCCGGGACGGCCGGCGCCCAGGCGCTTGGCCTTGCCATCATAGTTGATGGTGTTGACCTTTGCCACCTTCACGCCGAAGATCTTCTCCACGGCGTTCTTGATCTCGATCTTGCCGGCGGTGGGCGCTACCTCGAAGACGTACTTCTTCTCGCCGGTAGCAGCCATGGAACGCTCGGTGATGATGGGACGAATAATGATGTCGTATACGTTAGCCATTATGCGAACACCTCCTCGATTACTGCGAGGGCTTCCTTGTCGATGACCAGGTACTTGGCCTTGAGAATGTCATAGACATTGATCAGGTTGGCCATGGCGGTCTCAACGCCGGGGATGTTGCGGGCGGACTTTACGATGATCTCATCCTTGGCAGGAGTGACCACCAGAGCCTTGCCCTCCGCCTTGACGGCGCCCAGGAAGGTGCGGAAGTCCTTGGTCTTGATAGCGTCCATCTTGATGGAATCCACCACGATGATCTCGCCTGCGGCTGCCTTGGCAGACAGGGCAGACTTCATAGCCAGTCTCTTGACCTTCTTGTTCAGGACATAAGAATAGCTGCGGGGCTTGGGGGCAAACACGATGCCGCCGTGGGTCCACTGGGGCGCACGGGTGCTGCCCTGGCGGGCGTGGCCGGTGCCCTTCTGACGCCAGGGCTTCTTGCCGCCGCCGGAAACTTCAGCACGGGTCAGAGCGCTCTGGGTACCCTGTCTGCAGTTTGCCAGGTGATTTTTCACCACTTCGTGAACGACGCTCTCATTGGGCTCAATGCCAAAGATGCTGTCCTTCAGCTCCACGGTACCGACTTCTGCGCCGGCCATGTTCAAAACTTTGATGGTAGACATTGTTCAAGCACTCCTTTCCTTACTTATTACGCGCAGAGGCCTTCTGGGGATTGCGGCCGGAAGCCTTCTGCGGGTTGTTGCTGATGCCGGACTCGACATTCTTGACGCGGTGGGTCTTCACAGTGCTCTTGATGAGGACCAGGCCGCCCTTGGGGCCGGGCACAGCACCGCGAACAGCGATGAGGTTCAGCTCAGCGTCCACCTTCACCACATCCAGGTTCTGGACGGTGACGGTATCGCAGCCCATCTGACCGGCGCCGATGTGGCCCTTGAAGATGCGGCTGGGATCGGTGGTGGAGCCCATGGAACCGGCATGACGATGGACGGGGCCGCCGCCGTGGCTCATGGGGGTGCGCTGTGCGCCGTGGCGCTTGATGGGACCCTGGTAGCCGTGGCCCTTGCTGGTGCCGGTGACGTCAACGAAGTCGCCCTCTGCGAAGGTGTCAGCCTTGACGATGTCGCCGATGTTCAGCTCGGAGGCGTTCTCCAGGTTAAACTCGCGCAGGTACTTCTTGGGGGCCACGCCAGCCTTGTTCAGGTGGCCCATTTCGGGCTTGGTCAGCTTCCGCTCGGGAACATCCTCAAAGCCCAGCTGGACAGACTCATAACCTTCCTTCTCGGAAGTCTTCTTCTGGACGACGGTGCAGGGACCCGCCTCGATGACGGTGACGGGAATGACCTTGCCGTTTTCGTCGAAGATCTGAGACATGCCAACTTTCTTGCCGATGATTGCTTTCATGTATGATCCTCCTTAAAGGTTATTGGTCGGCATAGTTCAGTCTGCATTGGGTACAGGCCGCTTGCTCTGCCGACTTAACCCCGTCCGTCTCACGCAAGTCGACGGACGATGGTCTTGCAAGCAATGTTGATGATGGTGCGCCCTCCGGCGCGGGATCGGGGTTGAGATGGGCTATATTATATAAGGTATAATTACAGCTTGATCTCGATTTCCACACCGGCCGGCAGGTCCAGAGCCATCAGGGCCTCCACGGTCTTGGGGTTGGAATTGGTGATGTCGATCAGTCTCTTGTGGGTGCGGCGCTCGAACTGCTCACGGCTGTCCTTATACTTATGGGTAGCGCGCAGGATGGTGACGATCTCCTTCTTGGTGGGCAGAGGGATGGGGCCGGACACGGTGGCGCCGTTGCGCTTGGCGGTCTCCACGATCTTCTCTGCGGACTGGTCGATGACCTGATGGTCATAGGCCTTCAGGCGAATGCGGATCATTTCTTTTGCCATTTGGTTTGTTCCTCCATTTTTTCGTACGGTTTTTGTTTTGCGAGGGCCGCGTTCCGTACGGCGAGAAGAAATTTCTATACGCTCATCCGTGCGTATCATTCCGGCTCATAAGAAACACCGGCACGAACTCCGGCCGGTGTCACTCTGGCACAGCGATCTACGCTGGCGTAGAGGTTCTTCTCAGCCGCCCGATTATCGGACATACTCCCCGGAAGTTACCTCCTTGCGGAGCAATCTCCCGGTTCATCGCATTTGTAAACGCCCCCGGGTGTGCAGCACCCATGGCACGCGTACCTGCTTATGATATAGGAAAATCCCCTTTTTGTCAAGGGGATTTTCTCTTATTTTTATAAAATTCCGAAATATTTTTGTGGGGTGTGCCGAAATTTTTACCGAGGACGCTTCAGCCCCACCGGCAGGCCCAAAATATAGTCCGCGCTGACTCCATACAGCAGACACAGCGCCCGCAAATGCCGCACCGGCAGCTCATTGACGCCCTTTTCATACCGGGCATAGACCTGCTGGGTGGTCCCCAGCGCCGCCGCCACCTGTGCCTGGGTCAGGTCGCAGTCCTCCCGCAGCGACCGCAGGATCTCTGTGTAGTCAGCCATAGAGCAGTTCCCTTTTTTCAATCCGCCGGGCCGTTTTCCGCCAGATCCTGTATCAGCAGCAGGATGTGGCCCGCCGCCTCCGGCCGCAGGCGGCTTAGGTCCGCCTGGAGCGCGTATTCCCTGCCCAGCAAATAATCCGTGGTCACAGAAAACAGATCCGCCAGCCGGATCAGCATATCAATAGACGGCTGGATGTTGCCGTTTTCCCAATTGGACACCGCCTGCTTTGACACGTTCAGCTTTTGCGCCAGTGACACCTGCGTGTACCCCTGCTCCATCCGCAGTTCCCGTATGCGTTCATTTAATATATGAAACGCCCCCTGTCGTAAAATATTGCAATACAATTATCAATCAATACTTGACATTTATGAAATACTTTAGTATATTTATATTTGACAAAGAAAGGAGATGTTTCCATGGCATACAATGTTAAAGAATTCCGTGGGGAAGCCCACAGGCCTTTCCGCTGCAGCGACAGCGCGAGTCAAACGCTCCACTATCTCAAGTCGTCTCTCCCCGATGCCTTCAAGGCCAAAAACATTCCGGCCTCGGTCCGTGAAGATGTGGCCAAAAGCGGCGGTCTGTTTGGCAGCCAGGTCCCTATGCTTGTGATCTCGCACCCCAATCCCCCCTCGCACTATTTTGACATCGGCATCGTCATAAACGGCCAGGCCATTTCGTTCCCCTTGCTCGGCTACTCCGCAGAAAATACCCAAGCAAATAAAAAGGCCGACGCCAAGGGTCTCAAAGGTCTTCTTACTCGCTCCGCTGATGAATTCGCCTTGCAGGAGGAGGGCCTTTGGCAAGCCGATGTGATAGACGCTATTTTAGGCCTTTACAACTTTAACAAATAAAAAACATTTTCAACCGGGGAGGAATCATCTATGTACGCTTATTTTAAGAAGCACTGCTGCATCCGCAAACGCTTCATTTGCCGCGCAGCCTGCTGCCGCTGCGGCGGGACAGGCCGGATGTTTGACGGCAGCATCTGCTATCACTGCCAGGGCACCGGCCTCGAGCCAGACTAATCCACGGAGGATCGGCCATGAGCGATAAGTGCGATTATTCCATGGAAAAATATGGCGACAACTACTGCGCCATCAAGAAAGAGCGGGTCAGCTATGACCAGTATCAGGATTTCTGCAAGCGCGACAATCGGGAGAGCTGTCCCATTTACCGCTACTGGAAGGAGAGCCGCTGATATGGAAAAGAAAACCTGCCCCTACTGCGGCTTTTGGGGGCATTTAGTCGTCAAAAGCGACAGCACCGCCACCTACTGCTGCGAGCGGTGCCGCAAGCTCTTCAAGGTTTCCATAGATTGAAAAAATGCGAGTGCGGAAAATATCCGCGCTCGCATTTTTCATATGAAAGACCGGCGCGGAAGAATCCGCGCCGGTCTGCTAATTTTCAAAACACAATGTCATTGCGAGCCGGTGCGCACACCGGTGCGGCAATCCGTTCCTCTTTGGAAATAGAGCGGATTCCCATGGCCGCTTCGCTCCTCGGTCATGGCAAAGCCGTAACTTCGAAAGAATTTTTCGCCAGGTGTCTTAGTACGCCACGCCCCAGTAGATGTCCGTGGTGCACTCCTTGCCGCACACGGGGCACTTGCCGGTGGTGCCGGACTGCTTCAGCGGCATGCAGCGGCTGGAAACACCGGCCTTTTCCTTCATGGCCAGCTCACACGCCAGGCTGCCGCACCACTTGGTCCGGGCGAAGCCGCCCTTGCCCTGGGCCATCTCCTTGACCTCCCCCCAGGAGGTGAAGTCGAAGGTGTTGTCCTCCAGGTTCTTCTCGGCCATGGCATAGAGATTGTCGTGGACATCCTGCAGGAGGGTCTGCACGGCACTCTCCAGGTCCGCCAGGGGCACGAAGGTCTTCTCGCCGGTGTCGCGGCGGGCGATGCAGCACTGCTGCTTTTCCATATCCTTGGGGCCGATCTCCACCCGCAGAGGCACGCCCTTCATCTCGTACTGGGCGAACTTCCAGCCGGGGGACTGCTCACTGTCATCCATCTTCACCCGCAGGTCGATATTCTCCAGCCGATCGCGAAGTTCGGCAGCGGCATCCAGCACGCCGGGCTTATGCTGGGCGATGGGCACCACGATGACCTGGATGGGGGCAATAGCCGGGGGCAGGACCAGGCCATTGTTATCGCCGTGGGTCATGATAACGGCGCCCACCAGGCGGGTGGTCACCGCCCAGGAGGTCTGGAAGGGGTGATGGAGCTTATTGTCCCGGCCCAGGAAGGTGACGTCATACGCCTCGGAGAACTTGCTGCCGAAGTAATGGCTGGTGCCGGACTGCAGGGCCTTGCGGTCCTTCATCATGGACTCGATGGTATAGGTAGCCTCGGCCCCGGCGAACTTCTCCTTGTCCGTCTTGCGGCCCTTGACCACAGGCATGGCCAGGGACTTCTCGCAGAAGTCGGCAAACAGGTCCAGGATCATCTCCGTCTCGTCGATGGCCTCCTGAGCCGTCTCGTGGATGGTGTGGCCCTCGTGCCACCAGAACTCGCGAGAACGCAGGAAGGGGCGGGTGGTCTTTTCCCAGCGGATGACGGAGCACCACTGGTTATAGAGCATGGGCAGCTGCCGGTAGGTCTGCAATACATTGTGCCAGTGGTCGCAGAACATGGTCTCGGAGGTGGGGCGGAAGGCCAGGCGCTCCTCCAGCTTCTCGCTGCCGCCCATGGTGACCCAGGCTGCCTCCGGGGCGAAGCCCTCCACCAGCTCACCCTCCTTCTTCAGCAGGCTCTCGGGGATCAGGGCGGGCATAGCCACGTTCTGATGGCCGGTCTTTTTCAGGGCCTTGTCAATAATGCTCTGCATATTCTCCCAAATGGCATAGCCATAGGGGCGCAGGATGGTGAATCCCTTCATGCTGGAATAGTCCACCAGCTCCGCCTTCAGGCAAATATCGGTGTACCACTTGGCGAAGTCCACCTCCATGGGGGTGATGGCTTCCACGTTTCTCTGGTCTTTGGCCATGATGTATCTCCTAACTCTCTATGAATTGGTTTAAAAAATGAATTTCCCTAAATTAATATTGTATCGTGCGGGAGGCGGATTGTCAATAGCTGCCGGGCGCCGTCAATCTTGAATACTTCGGATCTTCGTCAGGTCGCCGCTGCACAGAGCATCCATATTACGGAAGATTTTGTCCGCGTCCCAATCCCACCATTTCAGCTCCAGCAGAAATGCGGTGAGCGCCTCATCAAAGCGCTGCCGGATCACCCGGCAGGGATTCCCGCCGGCAACGCAATAGGGTGGGACATCCTTCGTCACCACGGAATCCGCGGCGATGATGGCGCCATCGCCGATATGCACCCCCGGCATCACCGTAACGTTCTGCCCGATCCACACATCGTTTCCCACCACTGTGTCCCCTTTCAGAGGGAGATCTTCCATGGACGGCGTAAATTTTTCCCAGCCGCTGCCCATGATGTTGAAGGGATAGGTGGTCACGCTTTTCATCCGGTGATTGGCGCCGTTCATCACGAACTCGATCCCCCGCCCGATGGCGCAGAATTTCCCGATGATAAGCTTGTCGCCCAAAAACTCATAGTGGTGCGTGACATGCTGCTGGAAATTTTCCGCGCCGTTTACATCATCGTAGTAGGTGTAGTCCCCCACAATAATGTTGGGGCGGGTGATGACATTTTTAATATACACCACCTGCTTGATGTTCTCATTTGGATAGATACTGTTCGGATCCGGACCCGGCATGCTTTCCACTCCTCTCCTGTTTCTTTTCAGCTCTGGGTGAGGATGTCCCAGGCCACAGGGCGATTAAACAGCTCCCGCACCCGGTCGAATTCTCTCGTCTGGCCCAGGATCCACATGAGCTTGCACACGGCGGCCTCGGTGGTCATGTCAAAGGCCTCCAGCAGGTGCAATGTGCTCTTTAAGTGCCCGCCCACATGGTACACGGACAGGTCGCTGCCCTCGTTGGGCACCTGGGTGGTCATGACCACGATCTTGCCCCGCTCCACCGCCTGCTGCACCAGGGGGTAAAACTCCTGACCGGGATATTCCGGCAAGCCGCCCACGCCGAAGCTCTCCACCACGATGCCGTCGTAGTGCTCCATCATGAACGCCACCAGCTCCCGCTTGGTGCCGGGGATCAGCTTCAGCAGACCCACATTTTCACAGAGGGTGTCATAGAAAACCGGTCGGGGCAGGCTCTCCGTGCGGATATACTGGAGCAGACGCTCGTCCTGCAGCACCGCCAGGTCCGGATAGTTCACGCTGGAAAACGCCTGAAAGCTCTTGGAAAAGGTTTTTCTCGCCCGGGTGCCCAGGATCACCTTGCCGTTAAAGACGATCTGCACGCCGCCGCAGCCCCGGCAGGCATAGAGAAAGGCGTCCGTCAGGTTGCGCTTGGAATCCGTGCCGTCAAACCAAATGGGCTTCTGCGCACCGGTGAGGACAATGGGCTTGGCGCTGCCCTGGACCAGGTAGCTCAGGGCGGCCGCCGTGTAGGCCATGGTATCGGTACCGTGGCTGATGACAAAGCCGTCGTAGGCATCGTAATTTCTGCGCAGGGTGTCCACCACCCCCAGCCAGTTCTGGGGCTGGATATTGGTGCTGTCCAGGCTGTACAGCTGGATGCAGTCCACCTGGCAGAGCTTGCCGATGTCCGGGATGAACTCCAGCAGCTGCTCCGTGTTCAGCTCCGGCGTCAGCCCCTCCGGGGTCATTTCCGAGGCGATGGTACCGCCGGTGCCGATCATGAGAATTCTTTTCATACACACCTCTTATAAAAAGCCTCGCAGAGTTCGCGTCCGCAGACGCGAAAAATTGAAATCATTTTTCACCGCGACATGTGCGTGGGGAAAAATACCTCTCAGTCTGCAAGTGTGGAATTTTTGCGCTCCGCGCAAAAATTATGCGCGCGGCAGACTGCAAGACCTTTGTTGGAAAATTCCAAAGGAATTTTCCAACAAAGGTTAGTCCCGGTTATCCAGGGCCGCCAGGCCGAAGCGCGCCGCCTGGAGGATCTGCTTCTTCCGCTCCCCATCCGCAGCGTCGTACCGCTCCCGCAGGTCCTGCAGGAACAGGCCACGGAGGGAATCCTCCCCGCAGCGGGCCCATACGTCCTCCTCCGGGTAGGTCTCGTCCGTCAGGGTGAGGGAGGCGCACAGGCCGGCCAACTCCTCCTCCAATACCGGGAGGGAAAAACCCTCCCGCCGGGCCCCGGTGAGCAGTACCCTGCAGATGTCCTGCCCGCAGTCGCCCTCCAGCGCCTGGCGGACAGCCTCCGCCGGGTCGCGGTCCGTGACGTCCGCCGTGACGCTCTGATAGCGCCGCCGGGCAAAGGGGATAAACTCCAGGTCCGTCCCCTCCGCCGTCACATCGCCGAACAGGAAGCCCTTGTCCCCGGTCTCGTCAAAGCCCCGGCCGGGCAGACACCCGGGGTAGGCATAGGCGGTGGTCCCGGCCCGCTGCACGCCGCCATAGCGGTGGACGTGGCCCAGGGCCAGGTACGTCAGGTCTGTTTTCCCGATCTCCGCCGGGGAGATGGCCCGGTATTTGCTCTCGCCCCGGGTGACCTCTCCATGGACTACGCCCAGGCGAATGGCCTCCTCGCTGCCGGCAAAGGCTGCGCCGGCAAAAGGCTCCCACTCCTCGGCGGCGGTGAAGGCCGCCCCGGTGACCGAGGCGTTCCACTCCGGCAGGAGCACCGTCTGGGGCGTCCGGGAGGTGAAGATATGCACGTTTTCCGGCCAGTCCACAGCGCTGTAGCCGCTGCCGGGGGCGTAAAAATCATGGTTGCCGGGGGCCAGGAAGATCCGGCCCCGAAAGCGCCCCAGGGTCATGGCCAGGGTCCGGGCCGTTTGGCTATAGAGCCGGTCGGAGTCAAACAGGTCCCCGGCCAAAAGCATCACATCCGCGGCGTGATCGTTGGCCCAGTCCACCAGGCGGCGCAGGATGTCCCGGCTCTCCTGGCGGCAGAGGGCCGCCTTCTCCTCCGGCAGGCCCGCAAAGGCGCTGTCCAGATGCAGGTCCGCCGCGTGCAGGAGCTTCATGCCTGGGGCTGGTCGTCCTGCCAGCCCTTGCACACGTCCACCCATTCCACGAAGTTATCGCCGCAGCAGCGCTCCAACTCGTCACAGGTGAGCTCAATGGCCGAGGCGGCGCTGCCCACGGCGGGGAACACCGTCTCAAACCGCTTCAGCGACACATCCAGGTAGGTCTTCACATCCGCCGGCAGGGCAAAGGGGCACACGCCGCCCACGGCGTGGCCGATGCGCTCCACCGCCTCCTCGTGGGTGAGCATCTTGGCCTTGGTATGGAAGAAATGCTTATACTTGCTGTTATCCACCTTGGCGTCTCCGGCGGCCACGATCAAAATAGGGGTCTCGTCCACCTTGAAGCTCAGGGTCTTGGCGATACGGGCGGGCTCCACGCCCACGGCCACCGCCGCCAGCTCCACCGTGGCGCTGGACACGGTAAACTCCTGCATCCGGTCGGCCACGCCGTAGCCCTTGAGATATTCTCTCACTTTTTCAACTGACATGATGTTGTCCTCCTTATCGTATCTCTATACGCTCCACCCCGGCGCACAGGCCGGTGCTGCTGTCCAGTGTAAACAGGGCGCCCTGCAGCTTGCAGGGGCCGTCCACCGTCCGGTATCGGCCCGGCAGACCACCCAGGAAAAACTCCACCGACTGCTCCGGCCGGATACCTAGCACGGATTCCGCCGGCCCGGTCATACCCAGGTCGGTGATGTAGCCCGTGCCCTTGGGGCAGACCCGCTCATCGGCGGTGGGCACATGGGTGTGGGTGCCCCACAGGGCGGACACCCGGCCGTCCAGGTAGTATGACAGCGCCAGCTTCTCGCTGGTGGCCTGGGCGTGGAAATCCACCAGGGTAAAGGTGGGCTTGTCGGCAGTTTTCAAAATACGGTCGGCGGTGGTGAAGGGGTTCTCGGCATTAAAATCCAAATTGCAGCGGCCGATGAGATTCATCACGCCCACCTGCACCCGGCCGCAGTCCAGCACCGCCCAGCCCCGACCCGGGGCCCGGCCCGTGAAGTTGGCGGGGCGAATAATGTAGGGGTTTTCCTCCAGGAAATCCGCGATCTGCGTCTTTCCGAAGGAGTGGTTGCCCAGGGTGATGACGTCTGCCCCGGCGGCCAGGATGTCCTCCGCATGGGCGGGCAGCAGGCCGTTTCCGGCGGCGTTTTCCCCGTTGACCACCACAAAGTCGATGCTCTTTTCCTTTTTCAGACCCCGCAGCTTCCCGCGCAGGAAGTCCACGCCGCTCTCGCCTGTTACATCGCCCACGGCCAGCACCTTGAAAAGCATGGCTCGCCCCTCCGTTTCGTTTTACTTTCTCTGTTAGGATCTTTCTTATTATATATAAAATACC